>NZ_JBEZYF010000015.1:0-153388 GCF_040638415.1 Kribbella sp. NPDC026596
GGCCTCCCAGCCTGGACTGAGGAGCGCAGGGAGCGAAGCGACCGGAGCGACGAGGGACGGCCGGGAGTAGAGCCCCATGACCCGCCGAGCCGGAGGCGAGGCCAAAAGCACTGTCATGTCAGGCGAGATCCATGAAGTGCTCGAGGCCGACCGTCAGGCCGGGGGTGTCTACGATCCGCCGGACGCCGAGCAGGACGCCGGCCATGAACGAGACACGCGCCATCGAGTCGTGCCGGATCGTCAGGGTCTCCCCCTCGTCACCGAACAGGACCTCCTGGTGCGCGATCAGACCGCGCAGCCGGACCCCGTGCACCCGGATCCCGTCCACCTCCGCACCCCGGGCGCCGTCCAGCGCCGTGGTGGTCGCGTCCGGGATCGGCCCGGACCCGGCCTCGCGACGGGCGCCCGCGACCAGTTCCGCCGTACGGCGGGCTGTCCCGGACGGAGCGTCCACCTTGTCCGGGTGGTGCAACTCGATGATCTCGACAGACTCGTAGTACCGCGCGGCCTTGGCGGCGAACTGCATCATCAGCACGGCGCCGATCGAGAAGTTCGGCGCGATCAGTACGCCGGCTCCCGGGCTGGCGTCCAGCTGCGAGCGCAACGTGGCGAGCCGCTCGTCGTCGAAGCCGGTGGTGCCGACGACGGCGTGGATGCCGTGCTCGATGCACCAGGCCAGGTTGTCCATCACCACCTCGGGGCGGGTGAAGTCGACGACCACCTGGGCGCCTGCCTCGGTCAGTTGCTCGAGCTTGTCGCCGAGGTCGAGCCGTGCGACGAGCTCACAGTCGTCGGACTCCTCCACGGCGAGGCACGTCTGAGCGCCCATCCTGCCCTTGGCCCCCAGCACACCGACCTTGATCATGCGCACCCTTCCGATTGGAATCGAGGGCTCCAGGATCTCATCCGGTCAGGGGGTCTTGGTCGCGGCCTCGCTCCGGGGGACCCAGACCTGCACGTCCATCGTCTGCTGTGTCGGCGCGAGCAGTCGGTAGTCGGCTTGGAAGTCCAGCCCGCAGGCCCGCAGCGCGGTGATCTCGACGTTGGAGATCCGCCGGTTGAGGATGATGATCGGCGGACGGTCCGGGGCCCACGGGCGGCCTTGGCGGCAGGCCTCCTCGATCCCGGCCGCGGTCCGGACCCGCTCCTTCGGCGAGACCCACGCCTCGCCGACTGGCTTGCCCTGCAGCATCAGGACCAGTCCGGCCATCTGGTCGAAGGCCAGCATCGGCCTGCCCGGCGATGCGTACGCGCTGAGCCGAGTCGCCAGCTCGGTGAAGTTGCGTTCGGCTGCGGGCGGTAGATAAAGACCCTTCAACGCCGGCTGCTTCGCGGCTGCGGTCAGATCCGAATGCTCGGCCGACCGGTACGGATAGCGGAAGAGCCCGGTGTAGGCGATCGACGTCGCCGCCACCAGCGACGCCACCGTGACGATCCCCACCGTCATGCGGGCGACGACCGGCGTGGCCCCGATCCCGGTCACCACCGCGACCATCACCGCGGCCCAGGCGGCGAACCCGTTCAAGCCGATCGTGTAGAGCGGATTGTTCGTCCCGAACGCCTGGATCAGCGGCAAGACCACCAGCAGTCCGAGGATCACCCAGCCGCGTGTGTTCTCACGGCTCAGCAGCGAGCGATCCGTCACTCCGACCCGTCCCGCGACCACGGCCGCGGCGGCCGCCACGACAGCGACCAGTACGGCGGCCAGCAAGGTGACCGCGTAGTCGGGGGTGTGCTGTGATCCACCCAATGCGGCACCGTCGACGACCACCCGTCGTACAGACAGGACGAAAGCGACCAGCGCGAGCGCGGCGGCGGCGAAGCGCAGCCAGCGCCAGCGGCCGATCACCGCCACGGCGACCGCGACCAGCAGGATCCCGTGGTCGCGCAGCGTGCGTCCGAGCAGGTTCAGACCACTCGTCCAGTAGAAGTGCAGCAGCACCGTCGGCGTGTACGACGTACCCGCGATGAACCTGTTCACGGTGAGGATCCCCGGCACTGCGACGTTCAGCCGGACCACGAACAACTGCACGACGAGCGCGGCCAGCGCCAGCCCGCCCAGGGTCAGAAGGAAGCCCCGGGCAACAGCACGGACTCCCTGACCGGCCAGCACGACGACGGCGGCGACCACGATCAGTCCGATCACCACGACCGAGGTCCACTTCGCCAGCACCATCACACCGATGACGAGACCGGCCGAGACGAGCAGCCAGAACGGCACCGGGCGGCCACGATCGACCGCCGTCGCCATCCACAGCACGCACGACACCAGCGTCAACGCACCGAGCAGGACGACATCGTTGTACCCGGGCGACAGCGGCAGCCAGCTGTAACACATCCCACCGGCGGCCAGGATCACTGCCATCCCGGCCAGCTCCCACAGCTTCGTCGGCGCCGCGCCCGGCCGCCGGCCGCGCAGCCAGCGCATGAAGCTGTACCCGAAGAGCAGATGGACCAGGACCACCGTCAGCAGCCGGAACAACCGCAACCGCTCGATGTCGTACCCGAGCCACTCGAACACCGGGCCGTACACATACTGCACTCCGGTCAACGCCAACGGGTTGCTGTCCCACCACCGGTAGGACAGCAGGTAGTAACCCTCGTCGGTGATGTCGAAGCCCTCGTTGGCGGCCCGTCCGGCGGTCAGGATCCACCAGGCGGCCAGCCCGCCCGCAACCACGATGACGCCGACCAGCAGGACGAACTGCCTACTCCTCGGGGTCATCGGCACTCCAGTCATGGCGGCAACCCTAGGCCATCACTCCACCGCCAAGGCTGGCGTGTAGGCGGTCTGGGCATCCTCCGCGAAGTGGCAGGAGACGGTCTGGCCGGACGGGATCTGGCGGAGCTGCGGTTCTTCGCTGCTGCAGCGGGATTCCGCTCGTAGGCATCTGGTGTGGAACCGGCAGCCCGACGGTGGCATGACGGGCGACGGTGGATCACCGGCCAGCACGATCCGCCTGCGGCCTTGCCGGGCCAGGCCGGGCTCGGCGGACAGCAGTGCCTGCGTGTACGGGTGCGCGGGTACGTCGTACACGTGCTGGTGCTCGCCCAGCTCGGCGACCCGGCCCAGGTACATCACCGCGACCCGGTCCGAGACATGCCGGACCACGGACAGGTCGTGGGCGACGAAGATGATGCTGAGACCGAGCTCCCGCTGCAGACCCATCAGCAGGTTCACGACCTGGGCCTGGACGGACAGGTCCAGCGCCGACACCGGCTCGTCGCAGAGCAGTACGTCGGGGTTCAGCGCGATCGCCCGCGCGATGCCGATCCGCTGCCGCTGCCCACCGGAGAACTGGTGCGGGAACTTCGTCTCGTCCTCGGCCCGCAGTCCGACCATCTCGAGCAACTCGCGGACCCGGGACCGGATGTCCATACCCTTCGAGACATCCGGGTGGACCTCCAGCGGTTCGGCCACGATCTCGCCGACCCGCATCCGCGGGTTCAGGCTCGAGTACGGATCCTGGAACACCACCTGCACGTTCCGACGCCACCGCCGCAGCTCACGGGACTTCAGCTTGCTGACGTCGACACCGTCGTACGACAACTGCCCCGAGGTCGGCTTCTCCAGGGCGGCGAGCAGCCGGACCAGCGTGGACTTCCCGCAGCCGGACTCGCCGACGATACCGAGCGACTCGCCCCTGCGCAGCGTCAGGTCGACGCCGTCGACCGCGCGGACCAGAGTCTTGGTGCCGAAGCTCAGCGCCGGGCTGATGTCGTAGTGCTTCACCAGATTCGTTGCCACCAGCAACTCGTCGGCCATCAGACCGCCTCTCGTTCCGCGATCGACGTACGCCGGATGCACGCGGCGTCCCGGCCTGGTGCGACGGTCAGCAACGGCGGGAGCTCGTGGGCGCACTCGTCGACGGCGATCGGGCACCGGGGCCGGAACGCGCAGCCGGACGGGATCGCCCGCAGCGACGGCGGCGTACCGGGGATCGTCGGCAGCTCCTGTCCCTTCAGCTCCGCCGACGGCATCGACCCCAGAAGCCCTTCCGTATAGGGATGGACGGGATGCTCCAGGGCCTCCGCGGTCGACGCTCGCTCGACCACGTGGCCGGCGTACATCACCACCACGTTGTCCGCGACGTCCGACACCACGCCGAGGTCGTGAGTGATCAGGACGACTCCCATGTCCCGCTCGGCCTGCAGTTCGGCGATCAGCTCCAGGATCTGCGCCTGCACGGTGACGTCGAGGGCCGTGGTCGGCTCGTCCGCGATCAGTACGTCGGGATCGAGCGCGAGCGCCATCGCCAGCATCACCCGCTGCCGCATGCCGCCGGAGAACTCGTGCGGGAAGTCGCGCACCCGCTTCGCCGCGGCCGGGATCCGGACCTGGTCGAGCATCTCCGCCGCCCGCTTGAACGCGTCCTTCTTGGACATCCCTCGATGCACCCGGTAGCACTCGGCGATCTGGGTGCCGACCGACTGGACCGGGTTCAGCGCGGACAGCGAGTCCTGGAACACCATGGTGATCCGGTCGCCGACGATCTTGCGCCGTTCCTTCGTCGTCATCGCGATCAGGTCCGCGCCCCGGTACTTCGCCGTACCCGAGACGATCCGGCCCGGCGGCATCTCCAGGATCCCGGTCAGCGCCTGGGTCGACACACTCTTGCCCGACCCCGACTCGCCCAGGATCGCCAGCGTCTCCCCGGCCCGTACCTGCCACGACACGCCGTCGACGGCCCGCACCGGGCCCCGCGGCGTATCGAACTCAACAGTCAGATCGTCGACCTTGAGCAGTACTTCACCACTGTTTTTGGTCATCGGGCCTCCCGGTCTGGACTGAGGAGTGCAGGGAGCGAAGCGACCGGAGCGACGAGGGAAGACCGGGAGCCAAGGCCCGATGACCCACCGAGCCGGAGGCGAGGAATGTGCACAGTCATCGGATCAGCTTCGGGTCTAGGGCGTCTCGGATCGAGTCGCCAATGATCATGAACGAGATCGTCATCGTCGAGATGAACAACGCCGGCCAGATGAACAGGTGCGGGGTGTCGCGGTACGACGCCGCGACGCCGAACTGCGATCCCCAGGAGATGGACGGCGGTTGCAGCCCGACGCCGAGGAAGGTCAGCGCGGCCTCGAGGCCGACCATGCCGCCGATGCCCAGGGTGGTCATCGCCAGCAGCGGCGCCATCGCGTTCGGGAACACGTGCTTGCGCAGGATCCGCACCGGCGGTACGCCGATCGACCGGGCCGCCAGCACGTACTCGCGGTTGCGGACCGAGAACACCGTGGCGCGCATCAGCCGCATCCCGCCCGGCCAGCCGATCAGCAGGATGACACCGACGATGATCCAGATGCTGCGGTTCGGGACCGAGTTCAGGATCACGATCAGCACCACGATGCCCGGCACCGCGAACAGCACGTCGGCGGTCCGCGAGATCAGGCCGTCGACGAAACCCGGGAAGTAGCCGGCCAGCAGCCCGAACGAGCCGGCCAGGATGAACACGCCGAAACTCGCGCAGATACTGACCAGCACCGACGGCCGGGCTCCGTAGATCACGTTCGCGAAGTAGTCGCAGCCCTGGATGTCGAACCCGAACAGGTGTCCCGGGCTCCGGCTCTGCCGGCTCTTGGCCAGCTCGCAGAAGCGCGGATCCACGGAGGTGAAGAGCTTCGGCACCGCCGCCATCAGGAAGAACAGCAACAGCAGCAGGCTGCAGACGACGAACTGCGGCTTGCGTAACAACGCCCGCAGCAGTTCCCGGTTCGACAGCGTGCGGCCGTCGCCGAGCTCCTGGGCCTCGGCACCGACAACAGCTTGGATCTCAGACATTGCGCACCCTCGGATCCAGGACGCCGTACAGGAGGTCGACCAGCAGGTTGATCACGATGAACGAGATGAACGCCAGCGTCGACAGCAGCACCACGACGCCACCCTCCTTCAGCTTGATCGCCTGGAACATGAACTGGCCGAGCCCGGGCAGGTTGAAGATGGATTCGGTGATGATCGCCCCGCCGAACATGCCGGCCAGGTCGATCCCGATGAAGGTGACGATCGGGAGCAGCGCGTTCGGCAGGATGTGCGCCCACAGCACCCGCTGCTCCCCCAGTCCCTTCGCCCGGGCGGTCTTCACGTAGTCGGCGTTCACCGTCTCCACGATCGAGGTCCGCATCAGCCGGGCCAGCCCGGCGAACCCGAGCACCCCGATCACCAGCGCGGGCAGCAGGTACGCCCGCGGGAACCCTTCGAGCACGCCGGAGACCGGGAACCACTTCAGCTCGACGCCGAACAGGTACTGCGCGGCGAAGTACGCCACCAGCCCGGGCACCGCGAGCAGCACCAAAGTTGCCAGCAGCAACGATTTGTCGATCAATCCGTTGCGCTTGAACCCGGCGTAGATCCCGAAGAACAGCCCCAGCGTCCACTGGAACGCGTTCGCCAGCAGGGTCAGCTTCAGCGTGACCGGGATCCGGAGCCGGAGCTGGTCGGCGATGTCCGCGCCGGCGAACGTCGTCCCGAAGTGGCCGGTGAGAATGTCCTTCATGCTCAGCAGGTACTGGATGATGAACGGATCGTCGAGGTGGAACTGGGCCCGTTTGGCCGCCAGCACTGCGGCCGGGATCGGCTTGTCACCGGCCAGTTCCCGCAGGGGGTCTCCGGGCATCGCGAAGACGAGCGCGAAGACCCCCAGCGTGACGATCAGTCCGATCGGGACCGCCGCCAGGACACGGCGTGCGACGAACCGGATCACTTGAACGTCGCGTAGAGCGCCGACACCCCGACGTACTTCGACACGCGCGGCTCGATCTTGGCCGAGTGCAGGTACGCGTTCGACTTGGTGTACAGCGGGATCAGCGGCAGATCCTCGAGCGCGATGTCCTCGGCCTGCTGGTACAGCTTGATCGCCTTGTCCTGGTCCGGCTCGGCGTCGCCCTTGGCCAGCAGCGCGTCCAGCGCCGGGTTGCTGTAGCCGGCGAAGTTCGCGTCACCGTTGGACTTGAACATCGGGGTCAGGTAGTCCTCGATCGACGGGTAGTCGTGACCCCAGCCACCGAACCGCAGTCCGTCCAGCTTGTGGGTGTCCGCCAGCGTGGTGATCTCCGAGCCTTGCTTGCCGGTGTACTTGATGGTCAGCCCGAGGTTCTGCCGGAGCATGTTGCCGATCGCCTCGGCGAAGATCTGCCCGGTCGCGGACGTCGTGCTGTAGCTGATGTTGACCGTGCCGGAGAAGCCGCCGGCCTCGGCCAGCAAAGCCTTGGCCTTGGTCGCGTCGAAGTCGCAGTACTTGCAGGCGTCGTCGCGGTAGCCGTCGATGTCCGGCGCGATCAGGCCCTTGGCCGGCTCGGACAGGCCGACCAGGTCGGCGAAGGCCTTCCGGTCGATCGCCTCCGAGAACGCGTGCCGCAGCTTCGGGTTCTTGTAGCGCGCGTCCCAGGCCGGGAAGACCAGGTAGTTCGCGCCGGAGCTGACACTGGTCACCCACTGGTCGGGCGCGTCGGTCTTGAAGCTCTGCACCTTGGTCGAGGGCACGTCGGTGAAGTCCACGTTGCCGGCCAGGAACTCGTTGTACGCCGTGTCCGCGTTCGGGATGAACCGGTAGGTGATCGAGTCCGCCTCGGGCGCGTTCGGGCCCTTGTAGCCGTCCCACTTGGCCAGCTTGATGTCGTCACCGGCGTTCCAGTCGGCGGCCAGCTTGTACGGGCCGTTGCCGATCGGCTTGCGCTTGTAGGCGTCCGGGTTCTTCCGCACCTCCTCCGGCAGCGGGGCCAGGCCGAGGTACTGCAGGGTCAGGCCGAACTGCGAGAACGGCACCTTGAGCTTGACCGTGAAGGTCAGGTCGTCGACCTGCTTCAGGCCGCTCAGCGTCTTCACGGCGGTCGGCTTCGGGGTGGCGCCGTCCGCGGTGGGCGGGTTCAGCGCGTCGTACCCGTCGACCTTGGAGAAGAAGCCGTTGTTCTTCCAGGCGTTCGAGCCCTGCGCGGTCATGTTCCAGCTATCCACGTAGTCCTTCGCGGTCAGCGGCTGGCCGTTCTGGAACGCGTTGCCGGGCCGGAGCTTGATCGTCCAGGTCTGGCTGGTCTTGTCCGGTGTGACCGAGTCGGCCATCACGTTCTGCAGCTTGCCCGAGTTCGGGTCGGTGGTGACCAGCGGGGCGAACATCGCCATCGCGACCTGGATCCCCGGACTGCCGTTCTCGTTCAGCGGGTTGATGTACTCCAGCGGGTCGGCGGCGATCGCGATGACCTCGCTCTTCGCGCCAGTGCCGGAGCTACCTCCGGACTTCCCGTCACCACAGGAGGCGAGCACCAGCGATAAGCCGATTGCCACCCCCACAAACCCAGTCAGACGTCGCACGGTCAAACCAACTTCCTCGGCGGGAGGGCCGCTAGGCGGGCGGATCAAGCGTCATGGTGGCTGGTCGAAACTGCGCATGTCAACGTTGTCAGGCACAAAGCGGCGGCGCGTAACGTGAGCGTTACTTTCCCAAGACCTCAGACGACCGCCCGACACGACGGCACAACCGCCCGACCTTAATCCGATAAGTGCCACAAGTCATCAGATGTCAGGTCAGATTTCGGCCAAACTCCTCGGTGCGCACAAATGCGCACTCACGTCGCTGCCCTCAGTCCGGCCTAGATCCCGCGCCAGGTCGACGTGGACCGCCCGAACCCCCCACCCACGGCGCCCACGCGCCGAGCCCTCGGGCGCCAAGACCCGAACCCGGCGGCGCCCCGGCGAACTGCGCCGCGGGACATGGCGAGCCCCAACTGGCGAAGGAAGTCGAGGACCGCTTCCGGCGGCTGCGCCGGGACCGGTTCGGGAACTGGTGCCGGATGCTTCGTGCGCCGCGAAGTGATCGCGGACGCCCGCGACCGCGCCTCCCGCCGCGCCGCCCTGAACCACCGGGCAACCGGAGGCCGGCGTACTCCCGACGCTGGACGCCTGTGACCATTCACATAAGCCACAGTGACCCCCGCACGCCAGATCGGCGTGCCCCACCAGGGGTGATCCACCAACCACCAGACGCCCGCGGGCCACTCAGCCGGTGGCCGTTCGCTCGGCGACCATCTCCCGCTCCGCGTCAGAGGGGCGGGATGTTCTGGTTCAGGTGGAACAGGTTGCCCGGGTCGTACTTCCGCTTCAAAGCGACCAGCCGGTCGTACGTCGCAGCGCCGTACGCGGACCGGATCCGGTCGGTGCCCTCGTCGGTCAGGAAGTTGACGTACACGCCGGACTGGTGCGGTTCCATCGCCCGCCACGAGTCCCGGACCCACTCCCGCTGCTCCTCGAACCCCTCCGGTCCGAGCGTCACCCCGACGAAGTTGATCGTGTGCCCGCTCCCCCGCCCGCCGAACGCCGTACTGTCCGAGGGCACCTGGGAGATCGCGCCACCGAGATGGAAGATCGGGTACGCCGTGTACGGCGAATCGATCGCGAGGCCGCGCGCGGCCGCGATGTCGATCACCTCGTCGGTCAGCTCGGCGACGTCACACGCCCGCATGTAGTACCACCGGCCGTGCGGGAAGCTCGGGTCGAGCATCGACTGCAGGTCCAGATACGGCTTCGGGATGATCGTGTCCAGGAGCGGCGGCGCGAAGGCCTTGAGCGGCGCGACCGCCTTCTCGCCGTCCTCGACCGGTCCGGCGTAGCAGGCGACGACCGCCACCACCGGCCGGCCGTGCAGCTCGGCCGGGATCGTCGGCGTGTCCGGCAGCCAGCGGTGGATCACCGCAGTGGTCAGCTCGTCGGGTACGTCGGTGATCCAGTCGCGGTAGAAGCGCATCAGGTCCGGCGACTGGTCCATCGGCCAGGCCACGAGGCCGGCGTACACGATCGGCCCGACCGGGTGCAGCCGGAACTCGAACTCGGTCACGACACCGAAGTTTCCGCCGCCACCACGGATGCCCCAGAACAGGTCCGCGTTGACGTCCTCGCTCGCGGTCACCAGCTCGCCCTCGGCGGTGACCACGTCGACCGAGATCAGGTTGTCGATGCTCAGCCCGTACTTGCGCATCAGCCAGCCGATCCCGCCGCCCAGGGTGAGACCAGACAGACCGGTATGCGTCACGATTCCGGACGGCGTCGCGAGACCGAACGCCTGGGTCTCGCGGTCGAGTTCACCGAGCAGCACACCCGCTTGCGCTCGGGCGGTACGCCGTACCGGATCGACCCGGATGCCCTTCAGCAGCGAGAGATCCAGCACCACGCCGCCGTCGCAGGTCGAGTGACCGGGGAAACTGTGCCCGCCGCCCCGGACCGCGACCGGTCCGCCGGTACGCCGCGCGTACGCGAGCGCTGACCGGATATCGGCGACCCCCGTGCACCGGGCGACCACTCCCGGCCGGCGGTCGATCGACCCGTTCCACACTTTCCGGACGTCGTCGTACGACGGCTCGCCCGGATGGACCAGCTCCCCGCGGAAGTTCTCGCCGAGTGCCTGAATCTCCGGACTAATCGTGCTCATGACCAGCTCCCGCCCCCAAGTCCCCCAGGTCGCTGACCCCGCCAGTGTGCTCCTGCACCCTGGGGCTGTCGAGCCGCTCAGGACCTAGCGGCTGGGGAGCAATTGGGTGATCAGGGCGTCGGCCGTCCACTGCTCCCACCGGCTAGGGCTCCAGCCGCGGCGGCTGATGAGGAAGTGGTACATCTCAGGGCTCTGCAAGGCAAGGGCGATGTCGATCGCCGTGGCCGTATCGACGCCGTCGCGCAGCGGACTCCTGGACGCGAGAGCGGTGATGAGCTCTGTCATGACGATGGCGCGCTGGGTGTTGTTCGTCTCCCACAGTTCCGCGAGGTCGGAGTCGGCTGACGCGGCGCCGGCCACCACTTGGAGCACTGGTGCGACGCGTTCGTAGATCTCGCGCGACAATCGCGCCAGCTCACGGAGCTGGAGGACCGGATCGGGGTCTGCGATTGCGGCGCGCACCTTCGGCCGCTCCAGCGTCGGCACCGGCTCCTCGTCCCCGGCGACCGCGATGTCGAGGATCTCTTTGAGCAAGGCGCTCTTGGTGCCGAACGTGAAGTAGAGCGTCTGCACCGCCATGCCGGCCTCGTCGGCGATGGCCTGTATGGACGTCGAGGCATACCCGCGATCAGTGAACAGCGCCAGCGCCGCCGCGCGCATCCGGCGCCGGTTGGCCTGTGCTTTGTCCGCTCTGCTGGTGGCCGGGCCGGCTGACGCGTTCATGACCGCAGCCTATCAGTTGACTAGAGTGTTCCTCTAGTGATCCACTAGAGGAACACTCTAGTGATTTTCGACTGACTGGGAGCACGATCGATGAGCGAGACGCTCGCGCACTCCGGCAGCACTCGCCGGCTACTCGGCACCACGGCTCGACTGACAGCGTTCGTCGGCGGCCCGGTGTTCTGGCTGGGAACGCTTCTGCATCCCGCCCGTGACGGTTGGAGCATCGCGGCCGTCGGCGAGCGCTACGGCCTCACGCACGACATCCAAGCGGCCGGCCTGCTGCTGCAGGTCATCTGTCTGGCGAGCGTGATCGCGCTGGGCACTCAGATCACCCGGCGGCGAGATCTCCGGTCGTCGTACGCCGCTCTGACCGGCACCCTGCTGTGGTTCGCCCTGATCGTCTTCGACGGGGCGCACAACCCGGTCCGGGCCGAGTACGCGCCGAGCCTCGTGCACGAGCCGGCCGACCTCGACACAACGGCAGCGCTCATCGTGTTCCCGGCGCTGCTCGTCTTCCCGTTCGGGTACCTCTGGCTCGCCCGCACACTCGGCCGTCACGGTCTGCGCTGGGCCGGCGTGCTGCTCGGCGCCGGTGCCACCGTCTACACGATCGGCGGCCTGTTCATCTTCACATCCGGGCCGCGCTTCGGGCTCATCCAGCTCTTCGAAGTCGCCGGGGCGACGGCGTACGCCGTCGGCTTCATCCTCCTCGGCCGCGCAGCCATCAACGATCTCCAACAGCCCCCGCTGACCTCTCGCCGCCACTCCTGAAGGACGCCATCATGCCTCCAGCCCGCCCCGAAGACGCCGCGGCGATCCTCCAGGCCCTGATCTCACCTGCAGGGCGGCTCGATCCCTTCCCGCTGTACGCCGCTGCCCACCGGATCGGCCCGGTCCTTACCGTCACCGACAGCGTCTTCCTGGTGGTCGGCTACGCGGCGGTCAACCAGGTGCTTCGGAACCCTGGCTTCGGCCTGCCGGACACGACACCAAGCCGGTCCGCACCGGCTGTCGACCGGACCGCCGGCGCCGCCCTGCGCATGATGGAACGGTCGATCCTGCGGGCCAACCCACCGAATCACGGTCGCATGCGCTCGTTGATCTCCCAGGTGTTCACGCCACGCCGCGTCGCCGCGCTCCAGCCGTCGGTCGAGGCCGCGGTGGACACTCTGCTCGATCGGCTCGCCGAGCCCGCGGCGGATGACGGCATGGTCGACTTCATGGACCAGTTCGCCTTCCAACTGCCGGTCACCGTCATCTGCGAACTGCTCGGGATCCCGGCCCGCGACCGCCATAAGTTCCGCCCGCTGGCATCCGCACTGACAGCGGCACTGGAACTTGCCGGCGACGCGGACGGTCCCGCCGACGCGGCGGCCCGCGACTTGGGGCGGTATTTCACTCCCCTGATCAGCGAACGTCGTACGGCGCCGGGCGACGACCTCGTCAGCGCTTTGGTGGCCGCACGCGACGCGGATGACGGCCGCCTGTCCGACGAGGAGCTGCTCGCCAATCTGATCCTTCTGCTGGTCGCCGGCTTCGAGACCACCACCGACCTCCTCGGCAACGGGCTGGCGATCCTGCTGGACCGCCCGGATCTCGCCACAGCACTGCGTCCCGGCTCGGCCACGACAGCAGGCTTCATCGAGGAAGTTCTTCGGTACGAGTCTCCGGTGCAGGTCACGACCCGGGTAGCCCTCATCGACGGCCTCACTGCCGAGGATGTCCCCGTGCCCGACGGCAGCGACGTGATCCTCGTGCTCGGAGCAGCCAACCGCGATCCGGGCCGGTATCACCGGCCCGACTGCTTCGATGCCACCCGAAGCGACATCAAGCCCCTGAGCTTCGGCGCCGGCCCGCACATCTGCATCGGCAACAGCCTGGCCCGGCTCGAAGCCTCGGTGGCGTTCCCCCGCCTGCTCAGCCGGTTTCCCGATCTGTCGGCGGACCCCGGGCGGCAGCCCACGCGCCGCGACAGACTCGTTCTGCGTGGCTACCAGACTCTGCCGGTCCGGGTCAGACCGTGAAGGCGGTGCTGTCCTCGTCGAAGGGGCCCATCACGGTCAGGGCGGGGGCGCCGGCGTAGAGCTCGGCGGCGAGGTGGATGACGTCGTCGAGGGTGACGGAGTCGATCCGGTCCAGGATGTCGTCGACGGTCGGGAGCTCGCCGTAAACGAGCTCGGCCTTGGCGATCCGGGTCATCTTGGCGCCGGTGTCCTCCAGCCCCATCACGACCGAGCCACGCATCTGGCCCTTGCCCCGGAGCAGCTCGTCGGGGGTGATGTTGCCGCTGGCAATCGATTGGAGCTCGGCGCGGACCACGTCGAGGACCTCGTTGGCCTTCTTCGGCAGGCATCCGGCGTACACGCCGACCATGCCGGAGTCGGCGTACGCCGAACCGAAGGTGAAGACCGAGTACGCCAGACCGCGCTTCTCCCGGACCTCCTGGAACAGTCGCGACGACATGCCGCCGCCGACGATCCCGTGCAGGACACCGGCGACGTAGCGCCGGTCGTCGTTGCGTACCAGGCCCGGCATCCCGAGCACCAGGTGCGCCTGCTCGGCCTCGCGGTGGTGGACCTGCACCCCGCCGTACGTCGGAACCGGCTTGACGACACCGCCTCGCACCGGCGCCGGCTCGGCCTCGGTGGTCACCCAGTGCCGCTCGAAAGCCTTGCGGACCAGGCGAACGACGTCGGTGTGGTCGACGTTCCCGGCGACCGAGACGACGATGTTGGACGGCTTGTAGCGACGGCGGTACCACCCGACGACCTGCTGGCGGGACAGTCCGGCGACGGACTCCGGCGTACCGGTGATGGAGCGGCCGAGCGGGGACGTGCCCCAGAGCTGCTCGGCGAACAGATCGTGGATGTGGTCCGACGTCTCGTCGGCGTGCATCGCGATCTCTTCGTCGATGACGTCGCGTTCACTCTCCACGTCCGCACTGGTCAGCGTGGCGGAGGTGATCATGTCGCAGATGACGTCGACCGCGAGCGGGAGGTCGGAGTCCAGCACCCGGGCGTAGTAGCAGGTGTACTCCTTGCCCGTGAACGCGTTCATCTCACCGCCGACCGCGTCGATGGCGGAGGAGATCTCCAGCGCGTCGCGGCGCTCGGTGCCCTTGAACAGCAGGTGCTCGAGGAAGTGCGTGGCGCCGGCCAGCTGCTCCGGTTCGTCCCGGGAGCCGACGCCGACCCAGACGCCGAAGGTGACCGAGCGGAAGCCCGGCACGGACTGGGACAGCACACGAAGCCCGGAGGGCAGGACGGTCCGTTTGACCGGACCGCCCGCCTCCGGGCTCAGCAGTGTGCTGGTGATGGCTCGAGTCACTCGGCGGCGGGCTCGGCCTTGTCGTCGGACTTCTTGTCGCCCTCGCCCTCGATCACGGGGATCAGCGAGAGCTTGCCGCGGTCGTCGATCTCGGCGATCTCAACCTGCAGCTTCTGGCCGACCGACAGCACGTCCTCGACCGCCTCGACGCGCTTGCCACCGGCCAGCGGACGCAGCTTGCTGATGTGCAGCAGGCCGTCCTTGCCCGGCAGCAGGCTGATGAACGCACCGAAGTTGGTCGTCTTCACGACCGTGCCCAGGTAGCGCTCGCCCTTCTCCGGCATGGTCGGGTTCGCGATCGCGTTGATCGCGGCCCGGGCCGCCTCGGCCGACGGACCGTCGGTCGCGCCGATGTAGACGGTGCCGTCGTCCTCGATCGAGATGTCGGCGCCGGTGTCCTCGGTGATCTGGTTGATCATCTTGCCCTTCGGGCCGATGACCTCGCCGATCTTGTCGACCGGGACCTTCACCGAGATGACCCGCGGCGCGAACTCGCTCATCTCACCCGGCGCGTCGATGGCCTTGGCCATCACGTCCAGGATCGTCAGGCGGGCGTCCTTGGCCTGGGTCAGCGCGCCGGCCAGCACGCTGGCCGGGATGCCGTCCAGCTTGGTGTCCAGCTGCAGGGCGGTGACGAAGTCCTTCGTACCGGCGACCTTGAAGTCCATGTCGCCGAACGCGTCCTCCGCGCCCAGGATGTCGGTCAGCGCGACGTACTGCGTCTCGCCGTCGATCTCGCCGGAGATCAGGCCCATCGCGATACCGGCGACCGGAGCCTTCAGCGGCACACCGGCCGACAGCAGCGACAGCGTCGAGGCGCAGACCGAACCCATCGAGGTGGAACCGTTCGAGCCGAGCGCCTCGGACACCTGACGCAGCGCGTACGGGAAGTCCTCGCGCGACGGCAGCACCGGCACCAGGGCCCGCTCGGCCAGCGCGCCGTGACCGATCTCGCGGCGCTTCGGCGAACCCACCCGGCCGGTCTCACCGGTCGAGTACGGCGGGAAGTTGTAGTTGTGCATGTAGCGCTTGCGCGTCTCCGGGGAGAGCGTGTCCAGCTGCTGCTCCATCCGCAGCATGTTCAGCGTGGTGACACCCAGGATCTGGGTCTCGCCGCGCTCGAACAGCGCCGAACCGTGCACCCGCGGGAGCACCCGCACCTGGGCCTTGAGCGGCCGGATGTCGGCCAGCCCGCGGCCGTCGATGCGGACCTTCTCCTTGAGCACGCGCTGACGGACCAGCTTCTTGGTCAGCGACCGGAACGCCGCGGACAGCTCCTTCTCGCGGCCCTCGAAGTCGGCGGCCAGCTTGTCCACCGTGGCGGCCTTGACCGCGTCGGTGGCGTCCTCGCGCTCGTGCTTGCCGGCGATGGTCAGCGCCTGCGCCAGCTCCTCGGACGCCGAGGCCTCGACCGCGGCGAAAGCGTCGTCCTGGTAGTCCGGAAAGACCGGGAACTCACCGGTCGGCTTCGCGGCCCGCGCGGCCAGATCGGCCTGCGCCTCGACCAGCGTCTTGATGAACGCCTTGGAGGCCTCGAGGCCCTGGGCCACGATCTCCTCGGTCGGCGCCTGCGCGCCACCGGCGACCTTGTCGAAGGTGGTCGGGGTCGACTCGGCCTCGACCATCATGATCGCGACGTCACCGGTGTCGGTCACCCGGCCGGCGACCACCATGTCGAAGACCGCGTCCTCGAGCTCGGTGTGGGTCGGGAACGCCACCCACTGGCCCTCGATCAGCGCGACGCGGACGCCGCCGATCGGGCCGGAGAACGGCAGGCCGGCCAGCTGGGTCGACATCGACGCGGCGTTGATCGCGAGGACGTCGTACAGCTTGTCCGGGTTCAGGGCCAGGACGGTGATGACGACCTGGATCTCGTTGCGCAGGCCGGACACGAACGACGGCCGCAGCGGGCGGTCGATCAGCCGGCAGGTCAGGATGGCCTCCTCGGACGGACGGCCCTCCCGGCGGAAGAACGAGCCCGGGATGCGGCCGGCGGCGTACATCCGCTCCTCGACGTCCACCGTCAACGGGAAGAAGTCGAACTGGTCCTTGGGCTTCTTGCTGGCCGTGGTGGCCGACAGCACCATCGTGTCGCCATCGAGGTAGGCGGCGGCCGAACCGGCGGCCTGCTGGGCCAGTCGGCCCGTCTCGAAGCGGATGGTACGGGTGCCGAAGCTGCCATTGTCGATGACGGCTTCAGCGAAATCTGCGCCCTCCATGGGCACACTTGTGGATCCCGACACGGGATACCCCTCTCTAGCAGTGTGACGACTGCGAGGCGCGAGCTTCCGGGGTGCCGGTCTTCGATCGAGGCCCGCGGGTATCCCAGTGCTACCTGTTACCCGAAAGCCACTACCGAGGACCGGTCGTCTCCCGCCACGCGCTTCGCGTCGCCTCGTTCGTCTTGCGTGCTTCTGTATTCAGTTAGAACCCGCGCGAGTGCGCGGATACGCGAGGAGCGGCCACCCGAACCGGGGGGCCGCTCCTCGCGACGTCATCGGCGAAGGCCGAGCCGCTCGATCAGGGACCGGTAGCGGTTGATGTCCTTCTTCGCCAGGTAGTTCAGCAGCCGGCGGCGCTGGCCGACCAGCAGCAGCAGGCCACGACGGCTGTGGTGGTCGTGCTTGTGCTCCTTGAGGTGCTCGGTGAGGTGCGCGATGCGGTGCGTCAGCAGCGCGACCTGGACCTCGGGGGACCCGGTGTCACCCTCGGTCAGGGCGTACTCACCCATGATCTTCTTCTTCGTGGCGGCATCAACAGATGACACGGAGTTCCTCTCGATTTCCGTTGCGCGGCGCACCGGGGCATTCTTCACCCGAGCACTCTCGGTCCGCGGCCGTTCAGACGGCAGCGCCCAGAGTATCAGTCCGTGGACGCGTCACCCTAATTCCCGGTAAGGATCCGGCGCGCGCCGTCGACGTCGGCCTTCATCTGGACCAGCAGCTCGTCGATGGTGTCGAAGCGGATCTGGGTGCCGCGCAGTCGGGCGACGAAATCCACCGCGATCCGCGCGCCGTACAGCTCCAGGTCGTCGCGATCCAGCACGTACGACTCCACCCGCCGGTCCACGCCGTCGAAGGTGGGGTTGCTGCCGACGCTGATCGCGGCCGGCAGCGGTTCGCCGTACGACGGACCGCCGGCTGCGGGCTCGAGCACGGTGAGCCAGCCCGCGTACACGCCGTCGAGCGGGACCGCGGCCGTCGGATCCGCGGGAATGTTCGCGGTCGGGTAGCCGAGCTCGCGGCCGCGCTTGTCCCCCTCCACGACCACTCCGGTGACCCGCAGCGGCCGCCCGAGCGCCTCGGCGGCGGCCTCGACGTCACCCTCGGCGATCCGCTCCCGGATGTACGTCGACGACCACGGCTGCGCGTCTCCGGCCAGGCCCAGGCCCTCGACCTGGAACCCGTCCTTGGCGCCGGCCGCGACCAGCGTGTCCACGTGCCCGGCGGCCTTGTGGCCGAAGCGGAAGTTCTCGCCGACCACGATCGCCTTCGCGTGCAGCGCGCCGACCAGGACCCGCTCGATGAACTCCTCCGGCGACCAGCCCGACACCTCCTTGCTGAACGGGAGGATCAGGACGGCGTCGGCGCCGTACCGGATCAGCAGCTCGGCCCGCTCTTCGGCGCGGCTGAGCATCGCCGGCGCCCGTTCCGGCCGCAGCACCGTCATCGGGTGCGGGTCGAAGGTCAGCGCGACGACCGGGAGGCCACCCAGCTCGGCCGCCCGCGCCTTGGCGTGCGCGAGCACCTCCTGGTGCCCCCGGTGTACGCCGTCGAAGTTGCCGATGGTGACGACCGCCGACCCGAATTCCGGGCTCACCTGGTCCAAACCGTGCCAGACACGCATGACAGCAGGATTCCATGCCGTGATCGGATTCCGCGCAGCAGGTCCACGATCACCCCTTGTGATCGAGTGGTGACTCAACCTAGGGTGGGGGCCGCAACGCCCGAGCCTGGGGAGGGTCCTGTGAAGCTACGCCGTCTGGTCGCCGCCTGCGCGTCCTTGGTTCTGCTCGGCACGCTCCCGGTCGCTCAGGCCGACGCCACGCCCGCGTTCCGGAACTACGTGGCTCTCGGCGATTCGTACACCTCCGCGCCGCTCGTCCCCTTGCCGGACCTGCTGTCGCTCGGGTGCGTGCGCTCGTACAGCAACTATCCGAAGATGCTGGCTGCCGCGCTGCGGGTCTACCGGTTCACCGATGTGAGTTGCGGTGGGGCCGACACCACGAACATGACGCAACCGCAGAGCACCCCGATCGGCACGGCCGCGCCGCAGTTCGACGCGCTGACGCCGGACACGGACCTCGTCACACTCGGGATCGGCGGCAACGACTTCGGGGTGTTCGGCGACATCGTCGGGACGTGTCCGGGGCTCCGGGCCGGCGATCCGACCGGCGCGCCTTGCAAGGCGCACTTCACCGTCGACGGCGTGGACACGCTGAAGGCGAAGATCGCGCAGACCCGGACGCGGATCGCGATCGTTGTCCAGGGCATCAGAGCCAGGTCGCCGAAGGCAACCATCCTGCTGATCGGCTACCCGAAGATCGCGCCGGAGCACGGCACCTGCCCGGCGGTCCTGCCCTTCGCCGACGGCGACTACGCCTACCTGTACTCGATCGAGCAGGCCCTGAACTCGGCCGTGTCCGCGGCTGCCGCAGCGGGCGGGGCGACGTACGTCGACACCTTCGGGCCGTCGACCGGGCACGACGCCTGCGCGCCGGACGGTCAGGCGTGGATCCAGGGCAAGGACATCAACCTGCTCCGGGCGCTGAACTACCACCCCCGCTACGAAGGGCAGGCCGGCGTCGCGTCTCTGACCTACAAGAAGCTCACCGGCGCCCCCGCCGTGGTGACCGCGGCCGAACAGTCCGCCTGGGCTGCCCACGCTCGCACGTTGTCGCGGCAAGCCGCCGCCTCCCCCAAGGCCCTCGAGGCCTCCCTGAACCGCCTACGGACCAGCGCGCAACGCTGACCCTTTCCAATCCGTACGGCGGACCCCGGGCCGAGCCACCTCACGCGTGGCCCGGCCCGGTGGTGCTCACAGCCGTTCGCCGAGTTCGGTCAGCGCCTGACCGAGCGGGAGATTGATCCGGTGGGTGGCGTACGGGTCGCCGCGGGTCAGTCCCTGGTTGATGATCAGCACGGGGGTGCCCGACTTGGCGGCGTGGCGGACGAAGCGGAAGCCGGACATCACGGTGAGGGACGAGCCGAGGACGAGGACGGCGCTCGCGTTGTCGATGAGCCGGTAGCAGCGCTCGACGCGCGACTTCGGGACGTTCTCGCCGAAGAAGACCACGTCGGGTTTGAGCACACCCCCGCAGTTCGTGCAGTCGACGAGCTTGAAGCTGCCGACCGCCTCCGTCGGAAGCTCCGCATCTCCGTCGGGGTTGATCCGCGTCACCTCGGCCTCGAACCCCGGATTCGCGTCTCGTAGCCGGCGATCGAGCACCTCGCGGGCCGAGGTTGTGCGGCACTGCAGGCAGATCACCCGGTCGAGGTTGCCGTGCAACTCGATCACGTCTCGCGCGCCGGCAGCTTGGTGCAGGCCGTCGACGTTCTGGGTGATCACGCCGCTCAAGTAGCCCCGCGCCTGCAGCGCCGCGACCGCCCGGTGCCCGTCGTTCGGCTCCGCGCGGGCGATCGTGCGCCAGCCGAGGTGGCTGCGGGCCCAGTACCGCTGCCGACCAGACTCGCTGGCCGCGAAGTCGCCGTATGTCATCGGCGTGTGCGTCCGCAGGCTGCCTGTCTCACCCCGGTAGTCCGGGATCCCCGACTCGGTCGAGATCCCCGCCCCACTCAGTACGACGACCTGCCCGCCGGCCACGACGTCCGCCACCGGCCCGACATCCGCCGAACCAGGCTCCAACGCCAGCACCTCAGGCCCAGGAGCCCACCGCAAAGTCGGACGAGAACGCACCCCAACAGGGTAGCTAGGGCTGGAAGCGGTAGCCCATTCCCGGCTCGGTGATCAGGTGGATGGGGCGTGCGGGGTCGAGTTCGAGCTTCCGGCGGAGTTGGGCCATGTAGACGCGGAGGTAGTTGGTCTCGGACTCGTATCCGGGCCCCCAGACGTCCTGGAGCAGTTGCTTCTGGCTGACGAGCTTGCCGGGATTGCGGACCAGCATCTCCAGCAGGCTCCACTCGGTGGGAGTGAGTCGTACGTCGCCTTCGGAGGTCGTGACGCGTTTGGCCGCGAGGTCGATGGTGAACGCCTCGGTCCGGACGACCGCGGGCGCACCGGGGTCCGGCACCGCCGCCCGGCGGAGTGCCGCCCGGATCCGGGCCAGCAGCTCGTCCATGCCGAACGGCTTGGTGACGTAGTCGTCGGCGCCGGCGTCGAGTGCCGCGACCTTGTCGGCCTGGGCGTCGCGAGCGGACAGCACGATGATCGGCGCCGAGCACCAGCCGCGCAGACCGGACACCACCTCGACGCCGTTCATGTCCGGCAGGCCCAGGTCGAGGATGACGAGGCCGGGCGGCCGCCGACCCGCCGCCGCGAGAGCGGACGCGCCGTCGGCCGCGGTCTCGACGTCGTACCGGCGGGCGCGCAGGTTGATCGCCAGCGCCCGCAGCAGTTGCCGATCGTCGTCGACGATCAGGACGTTGATCACGGCACCACCGGCAGGGTCACTGTCATCGTCAAACCTCCGCCGGGTGTCGGTGCGGGCGCCACGCTCCCCGCCATCGCCTCGCTGAAACCGCGGGCGATCGCGAGTCCCAGGCCGGCGCCGCCGTCGGACCGGTTGTCGCCGAGCCGCTGGAACGGAGTGAAGATACGCTCCCGGTCCTCGGTCGGCACGCCAGGGCCGGTGTCGATCACGGCGACCTGTACGGCGCTCTCGTCGTACGACGCCTCGACCCGGACCGGGACACCGGCCGGAGAGAACCGCCGCGCGTTGTCGACCAGGTTGGCGATCACCCGCTCGAGCAGTCCGGCGTCGGCCAGCAGGAGCGGGAGGTGCACCGGGACGTCGACCGTGACGACGTCCGCCGGGATTCCGACCAGTGCCTTGGCGACGACCTCCTCCAGCACGACCGGCCGTGCGTCGACGGACAGCGCCCCGGCCTGCAACCGGCTCATCGCCAGCAGGTTCGCGATCAGGTCGTCGAGCCGGTCCGCCGATTCCTCGATCGTCTCCAGCAGCTCACTCTGCTCGGCCGGGCTCCAGGTCACGTCGCGCTGCCGGAGGCTGGAGACAGCGGCCTTGATTCCTGCCAACGGCGTTCTCAGGTCATGTCCGACGGCGGCCAGCAAGGCCGACCGCAGCCGGTCGACCTCGGCGAGCTGCCGGGCCTGGGCCGCTTCACCGGCGAGTTGCTGGTCCTCCCAGGCTCGCCCGGCGGCACCGGCCAGCCGGGTCAGCAGCTTCCGGTCCTCGGCGAAGAGTTCGGGGCCTTCGGCAACGAGCCGCAGCCCGTCCCGCGCCGGGACCGAGATGACCGGGCTGCCGCGCAGCGGCGGGCCGGCGACCGCGACGACATGGTCGAGCTCGCCGCGGCTCTCGAGCAGCGCGACCGACACCATGCCGAACGTCTCCCGCACCTCCTCCAGCACCGCGGTGAGCGAGTCGTCGGTGACCGGTTCCGCGGTGATCCGGGACAGGACCTCCGCCTCGCTGCGGCTGCGGACGGCGGCGACCCGGTGGCGAATGGCCACGTCGACGGTCACGCTGACCGTCACCGCGACCAGCACGAACACGAACAGCGCGATGATGCTGTCCCGCTGCTCGACGACGAGCGTGTGGTACGGGGTGGTGAAGAAGAAGTTGGCAAGCAGCACCGCGGCGAGGGCGGCGGCGACACCGGGAAGCAGGCCGCCCGTCACCGCGATCAGGACCACGATCAGCAGGTACAGCAGCAGGATGCTCTCGAGCGCCAGACTGTCCCGCACCGGGACCAGCGCGAGCGTCAGCGCCGGCAGGCCGGCCAGAACCAGCCCGAAACCGGTCCAGAGTCGCCTTCGCCGGCCGTGCCCGATCCTGCCGGGCAGTCGGGCGGCTGACTCCGCCGTCCTGTTCTGTACCACGGCACCACTGTCGCACGGCTGGAGCAGGTCAGACCGGCCCTGCGACCTTGTCGTGTGACGGCTCCGCGGCCGCCGGCTCGACCCGCCGGGCCTCGAGAACCTCCGCGGACCCGAGCTTCCACGGCACGTTGATCACCATCACGCCAGGTTGGAACAGCAGCCGCGCCTTCAACCGCAGCGCACTCTGGTTGTGTAGGAGCGCCTCCCACCAGTGGCCGACGACGTACTCCGGGATGAACACCGCGACCAGGTCACGCGGACTGTTCCGCCGTACGTCCTTGACGTAGCTCAGCACCGGACCGGTCACATCGCGGTACGGCGAGTGCAGCACCTTCAACGGGACAGGAATGTCGCGCTCACTCCAGTCGCGAAGCAAGGCGTCGGACGCGTCTTCGTCGGTGCTGACCGTCACCGCGGTCAGCGACGTCGGACGGGTCGCCCGGGCGTACGCGAGCGCCCGCAACGTCGGGGTGTGCAACCTGGACACCAGGACGATCGCGAACACCCGCGGTGGCAGGGTGACGCCACCCGGACGCGGCGTCAGCTCGACGTCGACGCGGTCGTAGTGTCGCCGGATCCCCCTCATCAGCAAGAAGATCGCCGGCATCGCGATGACCACGATCCACGCGCCGTGGGTGAACTTGGTGATCAGTACGACGACCAGCACGACGGCGGTGAACACCGCACCGAGGGCGTTGATGCCGCGGGACCGGTGCATCGAGGCCGTTGCCCTTGCCAACGGATCGCGCAGCAGGCGGGTCCAGTGCACGACCATGCCGGCCTGGCTGAGCGTGAACGACACGAAGACGCCGATGATGTAGAGCTGGATCAGCCGCGTCGTACTGGCATCGAAGACCCAGATCAGCAGGCAGGCGAGCGCCGACAGGATCAGGATGCCGTTGCTGTAGACCAGCCGGTCGCCGCGCCGGGCGAACTGCCTGGGCAGGAACCCGTCGTGACCGAGCAGCGAGGCCAGGATCGGGAAGCCGTTGAACGCGGTGTTGGCGGCCAGCACCAGGATCGCCGCGGTGAACGCCTGCACGGCGAAGAATCCGATCGAGTGGTAGCCGCCGAACACCGCCCCGGCCACCTGGGCGATGACCGTGCGCTGCTCGTAGTCCGCCGGGGCACCGGTGATCCGGCCGCCGTCGGAGGCCACGTGGACATCCGTCACCAGCGCCAGGACGGTGATGCCGGCGAACATCGCGATCGTCACCGCGCCCATGATGGTCAGCGTCGCCGCGGCGTTCCTGCTCTTCGGTGGCTTGAAATTCGGCACGCCGTTGCTGACCGCCTCGACGCCGGTCAGCGCCGTACATCCGGAAGCGAAAGCGCGCATCGCGAGCAGGACGACGACCAGGCCACCGGCGTGGGTCGCGGCCTCGATCCCGTACGGCGCGGACTCGGCGCGCGGGGTGTCACCGGTGAGGATCCGGACGAAGCCGACCGCGATCATCGTGAGCACGACCGCGATGAACCCGTACGTCGGGACGGCGAACGCCGTACCGGACTCCTTGACACCGCGCAGGTTCATCAGTGCCAGCACAGCGATCATGCCGACTGACACCAGCACCGCGTGCGGCCCGAGTCCAGGGATCGCCGACACGAGGTTCTGCACGCCGGCGGCCACCGAGACCGCGACGGTCAGCACGTAGTCGACGAGCAGGGCGCTGGCCGCGACCAGCGAGGCGTTCTGCCCGAGGTTCGCCCGGCTGACGGCGTACGCGCCACCACCACTCGGGTACGCGTGACAGGTCTGCCGGTAGGACGCCACGACCACGACGAGCAGAGCGACGACGACGGCCGCGATCCAGGGCGTCAGGTGCAGCAGGGTCAGCCCGCCCAGGCTGAGCATCAGCAGGATCTCTTCGGTCGCGTAGGCGTTCGAGGAGAGCGGGTCGCTGCAGAACACCGGCAACGCGAGCTTCTTCGGCAGCAGGGTCTCGCCCAGCCGTTCGCTGCGCAGCGGACGCCCGACCAAGAACCTCTTCGGCAGCTCCAACAACTTCACAACACCAGCGAACCGCCCCGCCGCGGTCCGGACCGCCGGTCTTGACGCCACCTTGACGCGGCCCCCGCCAATCTTGACGCCACCTTGACGCCTGGATGTGCGGTGAACCTTCGGCGGTGGGTCAGTCGACGCGCGGTGGGCCGGCTCTCAACCGGCGTTCAGCCGCGACTCGGGCTGCAGTGGGGTCCATCGAGGACCAGTCGGCGTCTATCCACCACGTGGCGCCGGCGTTGGCCCAGGGGCGGACGGTGTCGGCGGCGTTGGGGTCGTCGGCGGTGGTGGTGCCTTCGGCGACTACGTCGTACCCGTCCATGGTGAGGCCGTGGGCGGCGCGTTCCTGGCGGATCCAGGCGACTCCCTCGGCGAGGAGCTCCGGGGTCAGCTCCCCCGGCTGTCCACCGGGCGGAACGATGTAGTTCGGCAGCCAGCCGTCCTGCAGCGCGGCCCGGCGCATCGACTTCGGCCGCGGCCAGGCACCCACCACCCAGGTCGGGATCCGTGGCTGCTGCACCGGTGGCGGTGGCGCGGGCGCGGGCGGCATCAGCTCGGCGATCTTCTTCGACCGGTAGTGCTTACCGGCGAACTCGAACGGCTCGTCGCGCCACAGGTACTGCAGCATCTCCAGCGATTCATCCATCAGCTCGGCGCGCACCTTCCGCCCCGGATCGTCCTCGAACAACCAGAACCGCTCCTCCCCCGCCACCCCGAGCCCGACCGCCAGCGTCACCCGCCCGTTGCTCAGGTTGTCCACGGTCGACGTCTGCCCTGCCACATCCCACGGCTTCCGCCGCGGCAAGGGCGTCAGCATCGTCCCCAGCCGGATCCGCTCGGTCGTCATCGCCGCCGCACCGAGCATCACCCAGGCGTCGATCCCCCAGACCGACTCCCACACGAAGAACCCGTCCCACCCGTGTTCCTCGGCCAGCGCCGCCAACTCGGCCGCCGCCCGCGCGTCCCCAGCCGCCATCACGAACCCGTATCTCATTCCCCCGACGGTAGAACGCCCCACCGACAGGATTCAGGACTTGACGGCGTGGACCAGCCGCCGGGTGAGCTGACGGCTCGTCAGCAGGTGCGCGAGCCTGCTCGACTGCTCCTCCGCCTCCAGCCAGCGCGGGTCGTCACCGTGGGCCTTCGCAAGCAGCTCATCCACGTGCTCAGCCTTCTGCCGCCACTCCGCTGGCTCACCACCACCCGGCGCCTCCCTCAACTCGCGGATGCTGAGACCCGTCTGCCCGAGCAGATCCCCCAACTCGTCCAGGCTTGGGAACTCGTTCCCGCGAGGCAGCTCACTGTGCAGTCCAGGCTCAGCCACCAGCACCAGCAAGCCGACCGAACCACCGGGCCGCAGAACCCGCCGAAGCTCCCGCAGCAACGCAAGCTTGTCGTGCACGGTGCAGAGCACACCGATACACCAGGCCACGTCGAAGGCACCTTCTCCGAACGGCAGCCGGTCCCCGGTCGCACAGATCGGCGTACGCCCGAAGATCCGCCGCTCCGCCCGGCACGCGTCCTCCATCGGCTCGACCAGCACCGGCCGTACGCCGTACTTCTCCGCAGCCCACGCGGACGCGCCACCAACCCCGGCCCCCACGTCGACCAGGGACACCCCAGGACCCACCCCACAGGACCGAGCCAGCCACTCCAGCAGCCCAGGATCCCCGCTCCCACGGCACCCCGCCACAATCGCGTACTCGTCCCCGAGCTCCCCCACAACCTCAGCCGTCCAGGTAGCAACCGTCCCGAACTCAGCCCGCTGTTCCTCCCCGCCGCTCATACCGTCACCAATACCCCAGGCGTACGCCGATCAGCTGACGAAGACGGCCGTGGGTTTGGCTATCGGGCCGTGGGGTTCGTAGAGGGCCAGGAAGATGCCGGTGGGGTCGAACATGGCGGTCTGGCCCGGCTGGAGTTTGAGGCCGGATAGCGGGCGGCCGGTGCGGATCGCGGCGGCCTGGTCGGCGTCGGCGTCGTAGCGCGGGAAGGTGCCGGCGGCAACGTCCGCGATCGGCAGCCAGGCGAAGTCCTCGGCCAGCGACTCGAGGGTGTGCGCCGCCGCCAGGTCGAAGGAGCCCACGCGGGTACGGCGAAGTGCCGTGAGGTGACCGCCGACACCGAGCTCGGCGCCGAGGTCGCGGGCCAGCGCGCGGATGTACGTGCCGCTGGAGCAGTCCACAGAGACATCCACATCGATGCCGTCCGCCCCCGGGCGTACGTCGAGAATGTCGTACCGGGACACCGTCACCGCCCGAGCCTTCAGGGCGACCTCTTCACCCGCCCGGACCCGTTCGTACGCGCGCCGCCCGTCGACCTTGATCGCGGACACCTTCGACGGGACCTGCGCGATCTCGCCGCGGAAACCGACCACCGCGGCCGCGATCGCCTCCGCGGTCACGCCGTCGACCGCCGAAGTGGTGACGATCTCCCCTTCGGCGTCGTCGGTCGTCGTGGTCGCGCCGAGCCGGATCGTCGCGTCGTACGACTTGTCGGCCAGCTGGAGATGACCCAGCAGCCGAGTGGCCCGGTTGATGCCGACGACCAGCACACCGGTCGCCATCGGGTCGAGCGTGCCGGCGTGCCCGACCTTGCGGGTGCCGGCCAGCCGCCGGATGCGGGCGACGACGGTGTGCGACGTCATCCCGTCCGGTTTGTCGACGACGACGATCCCGTCGGAGGTCGCGCTGAACTCAGTGGACGTGGTGTTCAACGCAGCACTCAGTCCTGGTCGTCCTCGTCGTCGTCCTTGTGCTTGTACGGATCCGCGTCACCGGCCGGCTTCGCGCCCGCGGCCGACTTGGCCACCTCGGCGTCGGCCGTCCGGGCCTTGGCCAGCAGCTCCTCGATGTGCCCGGCGGTCTCCGGCACGGCGTCCAGGAAGAACGCCACGCTCGGGCTGTGCCGCAGGCCGAGGGCCTTGCCGACCTCGCTTCGGATCAGGCCACGCGCCGACTCCAGCGCGGCCGCGGTCGACGCCCGGTCCTGGTCGTCGCCGTACACGGTGTAGAAGACGCTGGCCTCGCGCAGGTCGCCGGTCAGCCGGGCGTCCGTCACAGTGACGAAGCCCAGCCGGGGGTCCTTGACCCGGCGTTCGAGCAGCTCGGCGACGAGCACCTGGATCCGGTCGGCCAGCTGCTTCGCCCTTGCTTCACCCATCAGGGCTCACTCCCTCATTCACAAGTAAACGTCCGGAGAGACAACCGCCTCTCCGGACGTTACTCCGGTGCCCGGAGGTCCCGAGCACCGACTGCTGTCAGTTACGCGGCTTCTCGCGGAGCTCGAAGGACTCCACGACGTCACCGATCTTGATGTCGTTGAAGTTGTTGATGGTCAGACCGCACTCGAAGCCCTCGCGGACCTCGGACGCGTCGTCCTTGAACCTCTTCAGCGACGACAGCTCGGTGTTGTCGACGATCACCGCACCGTCCCGGATCAACCGGACCTTGGCGTTGCGCTTGATCAGGCCGTTGGTCACCCAGCAACCGGCGATGTTGCCCACCTTCGAGGAGCGGAAGATCTCCCGGATCTCCGCCTGGCCGAGGACGGCCTCCTCGTAGATCGGCTTCAGCATGCCCTTCAGGGCGGCCTCGATGTCGTCGATCGCCGCGTAGATGACCGAGTAGTACCGGACATCCACGCCCTCGCGCTCGGCCACGTCGCCGGCCTTGCCCGCCGGCCGCACGTTGAAGCCGATGATGACGGCGTTCGACGCGATGGCCAGGTTGACGTCGTTCTCGTTGATCGCACCGACGCCGCGGTCGATGACGCGGAGGTTGACCTCGTCGCCGACCTCGATCCGGACCAGGGCGTCTTCCAGCGCCTCGACCGAACCGGACACGTCGCCCTTGAGGATGAGCAGCAGCTCCTGCGTCTCGCCCTTCTCCATCGAGGCCATGAAGTCCTCGAGGGTCCGGCGCGCACGACGCTTGGCGTTGGCGGCCGCCCGGGCGCGAGCTTCGCGCTTCTCGGCGATCTGCCGTGCCCTGCGGTCGTCGTCGACGACCAGGAACTTGTCACCCGCACCTGGTACGGCGGTCAGACCGAGCACCAGGACCGGACGCGACGGCGTCGCCTCCTCGACCGGGTCGCCGTGCTCGTCGAGCATGGCCCGGACCCGGCCGTACGCCGGTCCGGCCACCATCGAGTCGCCGACCCGCAGCGTGCCGCGCTGGACCAGCACGGTCGCCACCGGACCACGGCCCTTGTCCAGGTTGGCCTCGATCGCGATGCCCTCGGCGTGCATGTTCGGGTTGGCCCGCAGGTCCAGCGCCGCGTCCGCGGTCAGGACCACGGACTCGAGCAGCCCGTCGATGTTGATCCGGGACTTCGCCGAGACGTCGACGAACATCGTGTCGCCGCCGTACTCCTCGGGCACCAGGCCGTACTCGGTCAGCTGACCGCGCACCTTGGCCGGGTCCGCACTCGGGACGTCGATCTTGTTCACCGCGACCACGATCGGGACGTTCGCCGCCCGGGCGTGGTTCAGTGCCTCGATCGTCTGCGGCATCACGCCGTCGTCGGCCGCGACCACCAGGATGACGATGTCGGTGGCCTGCGCACCACGGGCACGCATGGCGGTGAACGCCTCGTGACCCGGGGTGTCGACGAAGGTGATGGCCCGCTGCTCGCCGTCGACCTCGGTCGTCACCTGGTACGCACCGATGTGCTGGGTGATGCCACCGGCCTCCTTGGCGACCACGTTCGCCTCGCGGACCGCGTCCAGCAGCTTCGTCTTACCGTGGTCGACGTGACCCATCACGGTCACGACCGGCGGCCGCTTGACCAGATCGGTCTCGTCGCCCTCGTCGGTACCGAAGTCGATGTCGAACGACTGCAGCAGCTCGCGGTCCTCGTCCTCCGGGGACACGATCTGCACGTCGTAGTTGAGCTCGGTGGCGAGCAGTTGCAGCGTCTCCTCGTTGACCGACTGGGTCGCGGTCACCATCTCACCGAGGTGGAACAGCACCTGCACCAGCGACGCCGGGTCGACGCCGACCTTCTCGGCGAAGTCCGTCAGCGACGCGCCACGGGCAAGGCGCACGATCTCGCCGTCACCGTGCTTGACGCGGACGCCGCCGACCGCCGGCGCCTGCATGTTGTCGAATTCCTGGCGCTTGGCCCGCTTCGACTTGCGACCACGACGGGCCGGACCGCCCGGACGCCCGAAGGCACCCTGTGTCCCGCCACGACCGCGGTTGCCCGGACCCGGACGGCCACCGCCGCCACCGGGCGGGCCGCTGGGGCCGCCGCCACCGGGACGGAAACCGCCGCCACCGCCACCGCCGCCACTGCGCGGACCGGCACCCGGTCCACTCGGAGCGCCACCGGGACGGCCGCGGCCACCGCCGCCGCCACCGCCGCCCGCGCCCCCACCGGGACCGGACGGGCGGCCGGTGAACGTACCGGCCGAGGACTTCGGCATCATCGCCGGGTTGGGGCGCGGCGCACCGGGCACACCACTCGGGCGCGGCCGGTCGTTACCGCCACCGCGGTCACTGCGGGCCTGCGGCGGACGCGGCGCCATCCCGGCCGGGCTCGCACCCTGACCGGAGCCGCCACCCTGACCACCCGGGCCGGGGCGAGCGCCACCGCGCTGCATGCCCTGGGTCGAGCTGAACGGGTTGTTGCCCGGACGCGGCGCACCCGGACGCGGGCCACCACCGCCCTGACCACCCGGACGCGGCGCACCGGGGCGCGGGGCTCCCGGACGCGGAGCGCTGCCCTGGCCACCGGGCCTGGGCCCACCCGGACGCGGACCGGAACCCGAGCCACCCGGACGCGGGCCGGGCCGGGCCGAAGTCTCGGCGACCGGACGCTGCTGCGCAGCCGGAACCTCCGGCTGAGCGGGCGCCGGGGTCGGCGCCGGAGCGGCCGGCGTGGCCTTGGCGGCCGGTGCCTCGAACGACGGTGCGGCCGGGGTCTCTGCCTTGGCCGCCGGAGCGGTTTCGACCGGAGCGGTCTCCTGCCGCGGGGCCGGCTTCGGGCCCGGACGCGGACCCGGCTTCACACCCGGGGTCGGAACCGACTTCACCGGTGCCGGAGCGGACTCGACCTTCTCGGCCACCGGGGCCTCCACCTTCGGGGCCTCCACTGTCGGGGACTGCGCGACCGGCGCCGGGGTCGGCTCAGCAGCCGGCGCGGGACGCCCAACCGGGGCAGGCTGTGCTTTTCTGGCCGGCTCGGCAGGTGCGACCGGTGCGGTCGCCTGCGGCGCGGCAGACGTACTCGCGGCGGCCTTCTTGGCCGCGCGCTTCTTCGGCGGGTTCTTCTCGAACTCTTCCGCCAACCGTCGTACGACGGGTGCCTCGATCGTCGAGGATGCCGATCGGACGAACTCTCCCATGTCGTTCAGCCTGGTCAGAACGACCTTGCTGGTAACTCCGAGCTCTTTCGCGAGCTCGTAGACCCGGACCTTTGCCACTACTCTCCCTCTGGTCCGAGCCTGGGCGCGGACCGTTAGTTGACGTACATGCTCATCGCATTGCACTCATCGTTCGACACTCATCGAGTGGTCATGAGTCGATGACCCGCCTTCATGTCGTCGCGACGGTCCGTTCTGGACCACTGCGGGCGGCCTGGTGGCCGCACTTGTTTCACTACTGCTTTCCGTACTGCGCTGCGCAACATGTTCCCGCACGAGCGCCAGCTCAAGCGGACCGGGGACCTTGAAGGCCCGCGGAAACGCTTTTCGCCGCTCAGCGAGGTCGAAGCACTCGGCCACCGGGTGCAGATGCGCCCCGCGGCCAGGTGCCCGACGATCGGGATCCGGGAGGACAAGCCCTCCGGACACCGTCATCCGCAGCAAGTCAGCCGGACTGGACCGCTTCCGGCACCCGATACAGGTGCGCTCCCGGGCTTGGCCAGGGCGCGCGTCTGTAGTCACTGTCACGCGTTCCTCAGGGTGTGGTTGCGACTCAGTCGACCGACCGAGAGATCAGTCTACCTTCTCGTCCTCACGAGTCACATCGGTATCCGGCCGGATGTCGATCCGCCACCCGGTGAGCCGGGCGGCGAGGCGGGCGTTCTGCCCCTCCTTGCCGATCGCGAGCGAGAGCTGGTAGTCGGGGACGATGACCCGCGCGGCGCGCGCGGCAGCGTCCACTACCTCGACAGACGTAACCTGCGCCGGGGACAGCGCATTCCCGACGAAGGTGGCCGGATCGTCGCTGTGGTCGATGATGTCGATCTTCTCACCGTGCAGTTCGTGCATGATGTTGCGCACCCGCTGGCCCATCGGGCCGATGCAGGCGCCCTTCCCGTTCACCGACGGGTTCAGGGTCCGGACGGCGATCTTCGTCCGGTGACCGGCCTCCCGCGCGATCGCGGTGATCTCCACCGTGCCGTCGGCGATCTCCGGGACCTCGAGCGCGAACAGCTTCTTGACCAGGTTCGGGTGGGTCCGGCTGACCGTGATCTGCGGGCCCTTGAAGCCCTTCCGCACGCCCACCACGTACACCCGCAGCCGGGAGCCGTGCTCGTACTTCTCCCCCGGCACCTGCTCCGGCGCCGGCAGCACCGCCTCGATCTTGCCGAGGTCGACCATCACCGAGCGCGGGTCGCGGCCCTGCTGGACCACGCCGGAGACGATGTCGCCCTCCTTGCCGGAGAACTCGCCGTACCGGACCTCGTCCTCGGCGTCGCGCAGCCGCTGCAGGATGATCTGCTTGGCCGTGGTGGCCGCGATCCGGCCGAAGTCGGCCGGGGTGTCGTCGTACTCGCGGGCCAGCGTGCCGTCCTCGGCGAGCTCCCGCGCGTGCACGGTCACGTGCCCGGTCTTGCGGTCCAGCTCGACGCGAGCGTGCTGCTGAGCCCCCTCGGTCCGGTGGTACGCGACCAGGAGGGCCGCCTCGATCGCCTCGACGACGACCTCGAGGGCGATGTCCTTCTCCCGCTCCAGTGACCGCAGCACGGCCATGTCGATGTCCATGTCAGCTCTCCTCCACCGTGCCGTCGGCAGGTGTTTCTGTTTCGTCGTTGCCGGCAGCCCGGTTGAATTCGATCTGGATCTTGGCCTTGGCCACGTCGGCGTACGCGACGGTCTGCCGCGTGCCGTCGACGTCCAGCTCGGCCGCCTCCTCGGAGGCGGACTTGATCCGGCCGGTCAGCTTGCCCCCGGCGGTCAGCGTGACAGCGACCAGCCGGCTGACGTTGCGCCGCCAGTGCCGGGGCAGCGTGAGCGGCCGGTCCACACCGGGGCTGGAAACCTCCAGTGTGTAAGCGCCCTCGCCCATGATGTCGTCGGCGTCGAGTGCCTTGGAGATGGCCCGGGTGACGTCGGCGACGTCGTCCAGGCTGATGCCCCCGTCGCGATCGACGAGCACGCGCAGCAACCGGCGGCGGCCGGCCGGAGCGATGTCGGCGGCCTCCAGGTCGCAGCCGAACTGCCCGACGATCGGCCGCAGGAAGTTCTCGAGGCTCGTGGTGTCCGTGTGGTCAGTCTTTCGGCTCACAGGTAGACCTGCCTCTCTCCAGTTGTGCACCCGTTCCACCCTTGACAGTGCTGCCAAGGGCAGTAGCCCACCATATCCGGCCGGTCGCGGTGTCCGCGCCACCGGCTCGTCCCAGACCGGTCAACGGCGGGCACCAGGTATCGTTCCGCCGTGCCGATCGAACCCCGCCTGCCCCGCCGCGTCTCCCGCCGCGCCGTCCTCGTGACCGCGGCCCTGGTGCCCGGTGCGACCACGCTGGCCGGCTGCAAGGACGATCCGGCCGGTACGCCGGGCGCCGTCAACCCGGGGTCGTCGGACCGACCGGCCGAGGAGACACCGACCGTCGACCCGGCGGTCGTCGCCGCACTCAGTACGGCGGCCACCCAGGTGACTCAATTGTCCCTCGGGTTCGCCGCGGTGAGCCGGAAGTTCCCGGCGCTGCGCACCCAGCTCGCGGCCGGCGCGAAGTACCACGTGAGTCACCTGGCCAAGCTGAAGGAAACCGACGGGGTCACGCCCGCGGCCGCGAAGGCACCAGCCGTTCCGAGTACGTCGGCGGCCGCACTCGCCGGCCTGGCCAGGCAGGAGAAGGCCGCGGCGATCGTCCACGCCGCCGCGGCGGTCAAACTGTCCGGCGCCCCAGCCCGCCTGCTGGCGATGATCGCCGCCTCCGAGACCCAGCTGGCAACCACGCTGCCCCCCAAGAAAAAGGAGGCCCCATGACTGTGCTTTTGGCCGGGCCTTCGGCGCCGGCGGGGTCATGGGGCTTTGACTCCCGGCCTTCCCTCGTCGCTCCAGTCGCTTCGCTCCCTCCACTCCTCAGTCCAGGCCGGGAGGCCCCATGACCCAGCTGGAAGCCCTGCAGGCGGCACTTGCCGGCGAACATGCCGCTCTGTACGGCGTGGGCGTGGCCGGCGGGAAGCTCAGTGGCGCCCGCTTCCGGGGTGCGACGGATCTCTACGAGCAGCACCGCAGCAATCGCGACCAGCTCAGTGCCTTGGTGGTGGCGGCCGGTAAGACCCCGGTCGCCGCGGACCCGGCGTACGACCTGCCCCAAGCGGTCACGAACGCCGCCACCGCCGCCGCCCTTGTCCTGCTGATCGAGCGGCGAGTCGCAGCCGTGTACGGCGACCTGGTCGAGGCGGCCGAGCAGCCGGCCGTCCGCAGCTTCGCGATCGAGAGCCTGCTGTCGGCTGCCAGCACCCAAATCGCCTGGGGTGGCGCGCCGGTCGCGTTCCCCGGCGCGGTGTGAGATGGCCAGATCCTGTCCGTGTGGGCTCGACGCCACCTATGACGACTGCTGTGGCAGCCTGCACCGCGGCCGTAGGGCGGCGATCACCGCCGAGCAACTCATGCGCTCGCGTTACAGCGCCTTCGTCGTCGGCGACGTGCCGTATCTCCTCCGCACCTGGCACTCCACGACCCGCCCGTCGAAGCTCCAGCTGGACGACGACATCAAGTGGACGGGCCTCGAGATCCTCGGCAGCACCGCAGGCAGCGCCTTCCACTCCGAGGGCACCGTCGAGTTCCGCGCGAACTACGTGCTGGCCGGCCACCTGACCGGCCAGCACGAGAACAGCCGCTTCCTCCGCGAGGACGGCGCGTGGGTCTACGTCGAGGCGCTCACCGCCGGCGGCGCCACGGGCCGGTGACGGCGTACGTGATGCCGGGGTTGTAGACGTTGAAGAACATCGTCCGGCCGTCCGCGGAGAAGCCGGCCCCGGACAGTTCGCCGTACTCCGGGTCCTCCGGGGTGCCGTTGTTGACCCGGTTGCGGGCGAACTTGAACACCTGACCGTCTTCGGTGGTGCCGAGGATGTGCTGCTCGCCGAGCCCGTCCTCGCACATCATCAGCCCGCCGTACGGCGACATCGTGATGTTGTCGGGGGCATCGAACTCGGGGTCGTCCGAACCGGGCTTCGGCCGGGTGAAGATCACCTCGAGGCGCAGCGTCTGCTTCCGCGGGTCGTACCGCCAGACCTGGCCGTCGTGGTCGACCTTCGGGCCGAGCTCGGTCCGGGCGAACGACGAGACGAAGTACACGCAGCGGTCGCGGTCACCCCACCAGCAGCCCTCGAGCTTGTAGCCGCCGGTGATCGGCTTGGCGTAGTCCTGGGCCCGGACCGACTCGGTCGTGGCCAGGGGGTCTGGGACCTTGACCCACTGCACGCCGTGGAACAGCGCACCGGCTTCCTGGACGACGGACAGATCCGGGAGATCCGGGATGTGCATGGCCTGCAGCTCGCCACCCGCTCGCAGCGTTCCCCAGCCGCCGCTGGGGCGGTTCGGCAGGAACCGGTAGAAGCCGCCGAGCGGGGCGACGAACGCGTCCTCTGTCTCGTACACGATGCCGGTCGACGGGTCGATGGCGACGGCTTCGTGCTGGAACCGCCCCATCGCCGTCAGAGGGACCGGGTTGTTGTTGCGGCGGTCGTCGTACGGGTCGACCTCGAAGATGAAGCCGTGGTCCTTGGTGTAGCCGCTCTGACCGGCCTTGAGCTCGGTCTCCTCACACGTCAGCCAGGTGCGCCACGGGGTGATGCCACCGGAGCAGTTGATCGCCGTACCGCCGAGGCTGACGAACTCCTTCGTCGCCGCGTTGTGCCGGTCGACGACCAGCGTGCTGGTCCCGCCCGCACCGGCCGGATCGTACGTGCGTTCGGCCGGAGCGACCACCTTGATCGCCGAGGTCGGACTGCACTCGTGGTTACGGACCAGGCGGGACCCGCCGTCGCGATCGGCGAAGGCACCCATGCCATCGAACCGGCTCGGGGTCTTCAGCCCGTCGGGCCGGACCGTGCCCTCGCGCGACAGGATCTTGTAGCCGAACCCGCGCGGCAGGTCGAGCATGCCGTCCGGGTCCTCGATCAGCGGCCCGTACCCGATCTTCGGGCCGGACGTCCCCAGCGCGGGCTGGGCGGTGTACAGCGCCTCGACCGAGCCGGCCAGGCTGACCGCAACACCCGCCGCGGCCGCACGGCCGACGAACTGACGCCTGGACAGGGAGTTGGACTGGAGTTCGGACACGGGCGGCCTCCAAGCTTCGGCACAAGCAGTGGTCGCCAGTGAACGTACGGTAAACAACTCACTAACGGCAAGAGAACGCGTGTCAGGAACCCACCGCTCGACCGGGTGCGGTCGTCCGGCCTGAGGGAGGTCAGCGGCCCGCAGGCGCGGTCAGTCTGGTCAGATGAGCACTGATCTCGGTTCGGGACTGACCAGCCTGTTCGTGGTCGCGGTGGTGGCGGCTGTGACACCGGTGCTCGTCGGGTTGCTGGGCCGGCTACGGGTTCCTCAGGTCGTGGTGCTCATTCTCGGCGGTGTGGTCGTCGGGCCGCATGTCCTCGACCTGGCCGACCCGAACAGCATCCAACTGCTCGCGAACGTCGGTCTAGGGTTCCTGTTCCTGCTGGCGGGCTACGAGCTGGACCTGACGGTCTTCCGGCAGTCGGCCGGCCGGCTCGCCGTGTCCGGGTGGCTGGTCACGATCACGCTGGCCTGCGTGATCGTCGGCGGGCTCGCGGCGCTCGGCGTCGTGAAGGCCTTCGTACCGGTCGCGCTCGGTCTGACCACGACGGCGCTCGGCACGCTGTTGCCGATCCTGCGGGACAACAACATGCTGCGCGGGTCGTTCGGCCCGTACATCCTCGCCGCGGGGGCGGTCGGGGAGTTCCTGCCGGTGGTGGCGATCGCAATCTTCCTCGGGTCGCACGGCCGGTTCGTCGGGCTCATCTCGATCGCCGCGATGGGCCTCCTCGCACTGCTGCTGAGTGTGCTGCCCAGGCTGGGCCGGGGTGGCCGGATCGCCCGGATCCTGGCGGAGGGAGAGCACGCGACGTCGCAGACCACACTGCGGTGGACCGTCGCGTTGCTGCTGCTCCTGCTGGTCGTCGCCGCCGACTTCGGGCTCGACGTGGTCCTGGGCGCCTTCGTGGCCGGCCTCGTCCTGCGCCGGTGGGCGCCCGGAGACCTCGATCACAAGCTCGATGCCGTCGGCTACGGCTTCTTCATCCCGATCTTCTTCGTCTCGTCGGGAATGGGGCTCGACGTGGAGTCCATCGTCGACGCCCCGGGGCGGCTGTTCCTGTTCTTCCTTCTGCTGCTGGCCGTCCGCGGCCTCCCGACGCTGCTGGTGTACCGGACCGCACTCCCCCGGACGAGACGGTTCGAACTCGTCTTCATCGTGTCGACGGCGTTGCCGCTGCTCGTCGCCCTCAGCCAGATCGGACTCGCGACCGGCCACATGCTGCCCGAGAACGCCGCCGCGCTGGTGGGCGCGGGCGTCCTGTCGGTCCTGGTATTCCCCGCGATCGCCGTCGCTCTTCACCACAGGCTTGCCCGTCAGGGCGAGGAGGGTGACCGGTCAGGGTGAGGTCGGGCCGGACCTTGACCCGCCGATCATCCGGCCGGCTCGTGCCAGGTCGCGTCGGGCGGCAGCAGGGCGTCGGCCTCCTTCGGCCCCCAGCTGCCCTTGGCGTACGAGATGACGGGGACGACGTCATCGAGCACGGGCTCGACCACTCGCCACGCGGCCTCGACCGTCTCCTGCGCGGCGAAGAGCGCCTGCCGGCCCGCGAGCGCGGCCCCGATCAGCCGGTCGTACGGGCGCTGGTCGGATCCCGCCGCCTCCGCGAACGTGAGGTCCTCGGCCTGCGCGTTCCACCCGGCGCCGGGCTTCTTGCCGCACAGGGTCAGCCCGACCTCGCTCTCCGGCCAGATCCGGAACCGCAACTGGTTCGCGACGGAGGCACCGGCGAGCCCGAAGAAATCCTGCGGCGGCCGGCGGAACCGGATCGCCACCTCGGTCGCGGTGACCGGCAGGCACTTCCCGGCCCGGATCACGATCGGAACGCCGGCCCAGCGCCACGTGTCGAGCGCCAGCCGGACCGCGACGTACGTCTCGGTCCGCGAGCCGGGATTGACGCCGGCGACGTCGAGGTAACCGTCGTACTGCCCGCGTACCGTGTCGTCTGCGGTGAGCGGGCGGAGTGAGCTGATGACCGCGGCCTTCTGCGCCCGCCAGGCTGCGTCGTCGAGATGGCCCGGCGGATCGGCCATCACACTCGCGAGCACCTGCAGCATGTGGTTCTGAAGGACGTCACGAATCGCCCCCGTGCGGTCGTAGAAGCTCCCCCGGTCGGAGACGTCGAAGCTCTCCGCCATGGTGATCTGGATGCTCTCCACGTGGTCGCGGTTGAGCAGCGGTTCGATCACCGAGTTGGCGAACCGGGCAAACAGGACGTTCTCCAGCGGATCCAGGCCGAGCCAGTGATCCACCCGGTAGATGGCGTCCTCGGGGAAGACCTCGTTCATGGTCGCGTTGAGCCGCTGAGCGCTGGCCAGGTCGGTGCCGAACGGCTTCTCGACCATCACCCGGGCCCCGTCGGCCTTGCCTGCGGCCGCGATCCCCTCGGCGATCCGGCCGAACAGCGGCGGCGGCACCTCGAGGTAGAACAGCGCCCGTCCGCCGGCGCCGATCTCCTCGGCCATCGCGCCGTACGTCGTGTCGTCGTCGAGATCCCCGTCGATGTAGCGCAGCAGGCCCAGCATGCCGGCCGCCGCGGGACTGTCCGGGTCGATCCCGTTGGCCAGCAACGACGCCGTCGCGTACGCGCGGAACTGGTCAAGCCCCCAGCCGCTCTTGGCCACCCCCACGATCGGTACGTCGAGCGCGCCCCGGTCGACCAGCCCGACCAGCGCGGGGAAGGTCTCCAGCTTCGCGAGATCACCGGTCGCACCGAAGATGACCAGTGCGTCCATGTCGGCGGTTGGCATAGCGGTTCTCCTCCTCGGTCAGGGCGCTGGGCCGATCAAACGGCGGGCCTCGGAGGTCTCGCCGGATCGCGCGGTACCGAGGCCCTGCCGGTCGCTCATCCGCGCCAGCGCACGCGCGAACGGGTCGGCGAACGCGGCGTCGGTGGCCCGGTCCAGGGCGTCGATCTGGTCTTGCACCGCGGCCCGGCGGGCAGGGAGCACCCCGGCCCGCAGATCCTCGAGCATGGTGCGCAACCGCCGGCAGACCGCCGGAGAGGCGGTGCCGTACTGGCGGATCTCCGTCACCCCGACATCGAGATAGTCCGCCCAGCCGCGGGTCCGGATGACCAGGCGGACCCGACCGTCCGCGTCGAGCGCGGTCCCCCGGAAGGCACGATCGGAGGACCCGATCCCGAGCAGCAGAGCGCCGATGTAGTTGAGCACCTGGGTCGCCGTGGTGGGGTCGTTGACCGCCGGGGACAGCGCGCGGATGGCGATGTCGACCAGAATGCGCAGGGCGAAGGCGGGGTCCTGGTCGATCGTGCGCTCACTCCCCAGGGAGACCATCCCGCCCAGCCGGCGCAGGTCGGCCTCGCTCGCCGCCCCGTGAACCTCCATCAGCACGCTTCCCACGGTGACGAAGTCACCGATCGTGTGCGGTACGACGCAGACCTGGCCGCGGGCCGCCGCGAACCGGACCAGGCCCGCGATGTCGATGTCCTGGATGGCGCCCGACCGGGACGCCGGCACCTGTGCGTCCGGCGCACCGCGCCGCCCGTCCCCGGGATCGGCAGCGATGGTGAGGCCGTCGTCCGCGGCTTCGATCGCCAGACCGGCACGGGTCATCGCCGCCGCGACGGCGACCGGCCGGAGCGCGTGCACGAAGCGGTCGAAGTACAGCAGCAGGAGGATCAGGTCGGCGGCGACGGCCAGCCCGACCAGGGTGATGCCCAGATCGGGTACGGACTCGGTCTCCACCTGGCGCAGCAGGGCGAAGGCGAAGGTGAAGGTGGCCGTGAACGCCGCGAGCACCAACTTCTGCAGCCGGTCCCGGTACCACAGCCGCATGAAGCGTGGCGACAGTGTGCCGGTCGCCATCTGCACGACCAGGACGCCGATCGTGACCACGAAGCCGATCAGCCCGATCATCGCGGCCGAGGCGGCCGACAACACGCTGTTCGCGGTGCTCGCGGAGTACGACCACCTCGGTGGCACGGTGATCCGGTTCTCGACCCACAGGTCGAGGTCGGACAGCAGCGCACCGATCACGCCACCGAGCAGCGGGACCACCCACAGGCTCTGCCGGACGTACTGGCGAGCCCGGAAGCCGGCGGCCCAGGACATCATCGGTCGCTGCCGCTCATTCGGTCAGTGATGGAAGCCGGCCGGCGACTTCTCCTGCGGCATAGGAGCGGTCAGGCCGTCGAGCCACTCGACCGCCACCCGCAGGTCACGGAGGAACAGCTCGGCCATGTCGTGACTGAACCCGTTGCGCACGACCACGCGCAGTACGGCCAGATCCTCCCGGTTCGGCGGCATCGTGTACGCCGGCACCAGCCAGCCCCGCTCGCGCAGCTTCCGGGATACGTCGTACACCGTGTACTTCGTGACGCCGTCGGCCATCCGGAACGCGAACACCGGCAGGTCCCGCCCGTCCGAGACCAGTTCGAACGCGGGCATCTTGTTGATCGCGTCGCTGAGGTGCACGGCGACGTCCTGGCAGGTCTGCTGGATGCGCCGGTAGCCGTCCCGGCCGAGCCGCAGGAACTGGAAGTACTGCAGCAGGACCTGCGCGCCGGGCCGGGAGAAGTTCAGCGCGAACGTCGGCATGTCCCCGCCCAGATAGTTCACCTTGAAGACGAGCTCCTCGGGCAGGTTCTCGGTGTGCCGCCACAGCACCCAGCCGACGCCCGGATAGACGAGGCCGTACTTGTGACCGGAAGCCTGGATCGAGGCCACCCGCGGCAACCGGAAGTCCCACACCAGGTCGGGCTGCAGGAACGGAGCCACGAAGCCACCCGACGCCGCGTCGACGTGCACCGGCACGGATATTCCGGTCCGCTGCTCCAGGTCGTCCAGCGCGGCGCAGATCTCGGCGACCGGCTCGTAACTGCCTTCCATCGTCGAGCCGAGGATCGCGACCACGCCGATGGTGTTCTCGTCGACGAACCGCAGGGCCCGGTCGGCGGTCAGGTAGAGGTTGTCGCCCTCCAGCGGCACATACCGCGGCTCCACGTCCCAGTACTCGGCGAACTTCTCCCACACGACCTGCACGTTCTGGCCCATCACGAGGTTGGGCCGGTCGAAGGGCTTCCCCGCGGCGCGCCGGGCGTGCTGCCAGCGCCGTTTGAGCGCCAGGCCACCCAGCATGCAGCCCTCGGAACTGCCCGTCGTCGACGTCCCGATCGCATCGGCCGTGTCCGGCGCGTTCCACAGGTCGGCGAGCATCAACACGCACCGGCTCTCGATCTCCGCCGTCTGCGGGTACTCGTCCTTGTCGACCATGTTCTTGTCGACCGTCTCCGCGTACAGCCGGTTCGCCTCGTCGTCCATCCACGTGGTCACGAACGTGGCCAGGTTGAACCGGGCATTGCCGTCCAGCATCATCTCGTCCCGGACGAGCTGGTACGCCGACTGCGGCAGCATCTCCTGATCCGGCATCCGGTCCTTCGGCACCGCCTGAACGGTGTCTCTGGTGAAGCGCGGAATGGCTGCCATCTCGATCGCCCGTTCCGTGGTGCTGCTGATCCCGCCCATCGCCGCCCCCTCGATCACGGCGACACGAGTTGCCGCCGTAACCCATCCCATACCCGCGCGCCGGGAGCCGTCCTCACCCGCTCCGCATGAGGCTGCCGCTCCAGCGTCAGAGTGAGCGGACCCAGTTGGCCAGCAGGCTCGCGCCCGCGTCGCCGGATTTCTCGGGGTGGAACTGGGTGGCGGTCAGCGGTCCGTTCTCGACCGCGGCGACGAAACGATCACCGCCGTACGTCATCCAGGTGACGAGCGGGGTCACCGACTCGCGGGTGTCGGTCAGCTGCCAGCTGCGGACGCCGTACGAGTGGACGAAGTAGAAGCGTTCCTTGTCGATGCCCTCGAAGAGGCCGGTGCCGGCCGGGGCGTCGACGGTGTTCCAGCCCATGTGCGGGACCGGCTCGCCGGTCTCGGGCTGCAGGCGCTCGACCACGCCGGGCCACTGGTCGCAGCCCTCGGTCTCCACCCCGTGCTCGATACCGCGGGCGAACAGGATCTGCATGCCGACGCAGATGCCGAGCACCGGACGGCCGCCGCTCAGCCGCCGGTCGACGATCACGTCACCACGGACCGCCTTCAGGCCGGTCATGCACGCCTCGAAGGCGCCGACACCGGGAACCAGGAGGCCGTCGGCGTTCAGCGCCTCATCGAAGTCCGACGTGACCGTGACGTCCGCGCCGACGCGTTGCAAGGCCCGCTCCCCCGACCTGATGTTGCCGGAGCCGTAGTCGAAGAGGACGACCTTCTTCGTCACAGAGCGCCCTTGGTGGAGGGGATACCGGTCTGCCGCGGGTCGAGCTCGGCGGCTGCCCGCAGCGCCCGGGCGAACGCCTTGAACTGCGCCTCGACGATGTGGTGCGGGTCGCGACCGGACAGCACCCGGATGTGGACACAGATCGCGGCGTTGAACGCGAGCGTCTCGAACACGTGCTGCGTCAGCGACCCGGCGTAGTCGCCACCGATGATCGCGTACACCTGGCCGTCCGGCTCGCCGGTGTGCACGCAGTACGGGCGTCCGGACAGGTCGACCGTGCAGTGCACAAGCGCCTCGTCCAGTGGCACCGTCGCATCGCCGAACCGCCGGATCCCCCGCTTGTCGCCGAGGGCCTCCTTCAGGGCCTGGCCGATGCCGATCGCGGTGTCCTCGACCGTGTGGTGCGCGTCGATCTCGAGATCGCCGACCGTGTTCACGTGGAGGTCGAGCAGCGCGTGCTTGGCCAGCGCGTTGAGCATGTGGTCGTAGAACCCGACGCCGGTGGAGATGTCGGCCCGGCCCTCGCCGTCGATGTTCAGCTCGACCAGGACCTTCGACTCGCTGGTCTCCCGATCGATCCGCGCTGTGCGGGTCATGTCAGCCTTCCCACGTCGGACTTGAGGATGCGCTCCAGTGAAGCGCGGAATGCGGCCATCTCTTCGCTGGTGCCGATCGAGACCCGCAGCCAGCCGTCCGGCCCGGTCTCGCGGATCAGTACGCCGTCGTCCAGCAGCGACTGCCAGACCGCGTGCCGGTCGGCGAACGTACCGAACAGCACGAAGTTCGCGTCCGAGTCGACCGCGCGCAGGCCCAGCGACCGCAGCCAGTCGACGGTCTCGTCCCGCTCGACCCGCAACTGCTCGACCCGGCCGAGCAGCTCGTCGGAGTGCCGCAACGCCGCCCGCGCGACCGCCTGGGTCACCGCGGACAGGTGGTACGGCAGCCGGACGATCCGCAGCGCGTCCACCAACTGCTTGCTCGCGGCAAGGTATCCGACCCGGCCGCCGGCCATCGCGAACGCCTTCGACATCGTCCGCGCCACCGCGAGATTCGGGTACGACGGCAACAACGTGACCGCACTCGGAGTCCCGGCCCGGCGGAACTCGGCGTACGCCTCGTCGACGACCAGGACGGAACCCATCGCGGCGGTCCGGGCGGCGATCGCCTCGACCACCTCGATCGGCAGCGCCGTACCGGTCGGGTTGTTCGGCGAGGCGAGCAGCACGACCGACGGGTGGTGCCGGGAGATCGCGGCCAGCGCCTTGCTCTGGTCGAGGGTGAAGTCCTCGGCCCGGCGACCCGTGACCCAGCCCGTGTTCGTGTCCCGGGCGTACTCCGGATACATCGAGTACGTCGGCGCGAACGAGAGCGCCGTACGCCCGGGGCCGCCGAAGGCCTGCAGGATGTGCAGCATCACCTCGTTGGAACCGTTGGCCGCCCAGACCTGCTCGGCGGTCAGCTGCGCACCGGACTCCCGGCCCAGGTAGGCCGCGAGATCCGCGCGGAGGTCGAGGAACTCGCGGTCCGGGTAGCGGTTCATCCCGCTCGCCGCGACGGAGACCGCGGCCGCGATGTCGGCGACGGCCTCCTCGCTCGGCGGATACGGGTTCTCGTTGACGTTCAGCAGGATCGGGACGTCGAGCTGCGGGGCGCCGTACGGCTCGAAGCTCTTCAGCTCGTCGCGGAGTGGCAGCCCGTCGAACCGGCCCATCAGTTCTCCTCCGGGAATCGCACCGACACCGCGGCACCGTGAGCCGGCAGGTCCTCGGCGTGCGCGAGCGCGACCACGTGGCCGGCGACGTCCTGCAACGCGTCGCGTGAGTAGTTGATGACGTGCACCGCCTTGAGGAAGCTCCGCACGGATAGTCCGGACGAGTGGCAGGCGCATCCCGCGGTCGGGAGCACGTGGTTGGAGCCTGCGCAGTAGTCACCGAGGGAGACCGGCGACCAGCCGCCGACGAAGATCGCGCCGGCGTTGGTGATCAGGCCGGCCCGCTCCTCCGCGTCCACGGTCTGGATCTCCAGGTGCTCAGCGGCGTACGCGTCCACGACAGCGGTGCCCTGCTCGAGGTCGTCGACCAGCACGACGGCCGACTGCTGACCGCCGAGCGCTTCGGTCACGCGGTCCTGGTGCTTGGTCCTCGCGACCTGCAACGGCAGCTCGGCCTCGACCTTCGCGGCCAGGCTTTCGGACGGTGTCACCAGCACGCTGGCGGCCATCGGGTCGTGCTCGGCCTGGCTGATCAGGTCGGCGGCGACGTGCTGCGGGTCCGCGGTGTCGTCGGCGAGGATCGCGATCTCGGTCGGGCCGGCCTCGGAGTCGATCCCGACCTCACCGAGCAGGAACCGCTTCGCGGCGACCACGTAGATGTTGCCGGGACCCGTGATCAGGTTGACCTTCTTGCAGCCGTCAAAGCCGTACGCGAAGCCGGCGATCGCCTGCGCGCCGCCCATCGCATAGACCTCTTCGATGCCCAGCAGCGCGCACACCGCGAGCACAGTCGGGTGCGGCAGCCCGCCGAACTCCTTCTGGGGCGGGGATGCGACCGCGAGGGACGGGACTCCGGCAGCCTGTGCCGGTACGACGTTCATCAGGACGCTGGACGCCAGTGGCGCACGACCGCCGGGGACGTAGAGACCGACGCGCTGGACCGGGACGAACCGCTGCGTGACCCGGCCGCCTGGCGCGGGCTCGGAGACGATGTCAGCGCTGAGCTCGTCCTGGCTGACCTCACGGACCCGGCGGATCGACTCCTCGAACGCGGACCGCACCTCCGGGTCGAGCTCCTCCAGCGCGGTCTTCAAGGCGTCGGCCGGGACGCGGATGTCCTCGACGCGCACATGGTCGAACCTCTCGCCGTACTCCCTGATCGCCTCGAGTCCGCGATGGCGGACATCCAGGCAGATCGGTCGGACGACGTCGAGAGCCTTCTCGACGTCGAACAAGGCTCGGGGGACGAGGGCGTTCACTTCGGCGGGGAGGTCAGGCACCTCTCCGGCCGCCACTCGGCCCCGCAGGTCGACGCGGCGAATCATGGCGTCAGTCTAGTGGTGACGGACTCCCGGCCCGACCGCATATCCACAGGACGGCCGGACCAGCGCTGTCACCAGGCGTGATCGGGGGTGAACATGCCCTAGGCTCGTCGATATGGACTCCCGCCTGCCGCTGCTCACTGTCGACACAGTGATCTTTCCCGGGCTGGTGCTCCCCGTTCCGGTGACCGATGTCCAGGGTCGCGCGGTGATCCGCGACCTGGTCGAGAACGGTGGCGAGCTGGTCTGCGGCGCGCTGGCCGTCCGGGACGGGTACGAGCTGGGTGAGCGGGTGTTCCGGTCGCTGTACGGGACCGGCTGCGCGGCGACGATTTCGGAGATCACGCTGGATCAGGACGACGACGGGCCGGTCGAGATCACCCTGACCGGCAACCGCCGGTTCAAGGTCGCCGAGCTGGACGGCAGCGGCGACTACCTGGTCGGGGACGTCGAGTGGCTCGACGAGGAGCTCGGTGACGACCCGCTCGGTACGGCGACGATCGCGGTCGCCCGCTTCCGGAAGTACGCCGAGGCCGTCAGCGAGGTCAGCCGCCCCGGCCTGCACATCGGCGAGCTGCCCGACGACCCGAGCACGCTGTCGTTCCTGATGTCGGCCGCGATGACGCTGCTCACCCCCGACCGCCAGAAACTCCTCGAGGCCACCGACACCACCTCCCGCCTGGTCCAGTTGGTCGGCCTCATCGACAGCGAACTCGCCGCCATCGCAGCCCTCCCCTCCCTCCCCGCCACCGACCTCATCAACTGGTCCACCATGTCCCCGAACTGACCCCTGACCGCCGCACGCCTGTTCGAGACCCACGAGCGGCAGACCGCGCTACCGAAATGAATCCCACAGCGGTATGGTGTTGGTATGAGTAAGCAGATCACTGTGCGGTTGCCGGATGAGCTGGTCGAGTTCATGGACCAGTTGGTGGCGACCGACAAGGCGACGAGCCGGGCGTCCGTGGTCGCCCGGGCGATGGAGCGGGAGCGCCGCCGGGAGCTGGCCGCCCGCGACCTCGCCATCCTGACCGAGCACGGCGACTACCCTGACCTGGAGGGCCTGGCCCCGACCGCCGCCGGCACCGCGCTCACCGACCTCGACTGATGCGGCCGATCCACATCGCCCGGCTGGACAAGCCGCGACCGGTCGTGGTCCTCACCCGTGAACTGATCAGGCCGCGCCTGACCAACGTCACCGTCGCCCCGATCACCAGCACCATCCGCGGCCTGTCCACCGAGGTCCTGGTCGGCCAGGACAACGGCCTCGACCATGCCAGCGCCATCTCCTGCGACAACATCCAGACCATCCCGAAGGTCCAGCTCGGCCGCCTGATCGGCTACCTCCACCCCGACCAGGAACCAGCCCTGGCCGAGGCCATCAGTCTCGCCTTCGACTTGGAGATCTAGCCCAGCTTCGAGACGTCGCGGACGGCGCCCTTGTCGGCGCTGGTCGCCATCGCGGCGTACGCGCGCAGTGCCTGGGAGACCTTGCGTTCGCGGGCGCGCGGCGCGTAGGCACCACCGAGCGCCTCGCGGCGAGCACCCAGCTCTTCCTCGGACACCAGCAGCTCGATCGAGCGGCCCGGGATGTCGATCCGGATCTGGTCGCCGTCCTGGACCAGCGCGATCGTCCCACCGGACGCGGCCTCGGGTGACGCGTGACCGATCGAGAGTCCCGACGTACCGCCGGAGAAGCGGCCGTCGGTGACCAGCGCGCACACCTTGCCCAGGCCACGACCCTTGAGGAACGACGTCGGGTACAGCATCTCCTGCATCCCAGGGCCACCCTTCGGGCCCTCGTACCGGATCACCACGACGTCGCCCGGCTGGACCTGCTTGGCGAGAATCTTCTCGACCGCTTCCTCCTGCGACTCGCACACCACCGCGGGACCCTGGAAGGTCCAGATCGACTCGTCCACGCCGGCCGTCTTCACCACGCAGCCGTCGACGGCCAGGTTGCCCTTCAGAACCGCGAGTCCGCCGTCCTTGGAGTACGCGTGCTCGAGATCCCGGATGCAGCCGTTCGCCGCGTCGTCATCGAGGGTGTCCCACCGCTCCGACTGCGAGAACGCGGTCGCCGACCGCTTGCAGCCCGGGGCCGCGTGCCACAGTTCCACGGCCTCCGGCGACGGCGATCCGCCGCGCAGGTCCCACGTCTTCAGCCACTCGTCGATCGAGTCGCTGTGCACGGTGTGGATGTTCTCGTTCAGAAGTCCGGCGCGGTGCAACTCACCGAGGATCGCCGGGATGCCGCCGGCCCGGTGCACGTCCTCCATGTAGTACGTGCCGCCCGGCGCGACGTTCGGCGCGACCTTGGCCAGGCACGGCACCCGGCGCGACACCGCGTTGATGTCGTCCAGGTCGAACCCGACCTCCGCCTCCTGGGCCGCAGCCAGCAGGTGCAGGATCGTGTTGGTCGACCCGCCCATCGCGATATCCAGCGCCATCGCGTTCCCGAACGCCTCGCGGGACGCGATGTTCCGCGGCAGCACGGTCGCGTCGTCGTTGTCGTAGTACCGCTTGGTGATTTGTACGACGGTCTCGCCGGCCTTCTCGTACAGCGCCTTGCGCGCGGTGTGGGTCGCCAGCACCGAGCCGTTGCCCGGCAGCGACAGGCCGATCGCCTCGGTCAGGCAGTTCATCGAATTCGCGGTGAACATGCCCGAACACGATCCGCAGGTCGGGCAGGCGTTCTCCTCGATCCGCAGGATGTCGGCGTCGGAGACGTTCTCGTTCACGGCCTCGGACATCGCGTCGATCAGGTCGAGCTTGCGGACCGTCCCGTCGACAAGCGTGGCCCGGCCGGCCTCCATCGGGCCGCCGGAGACGAACACGGTCGGGATGTTCAGCCGGAGCGCGGCGTTCAGCATGCCGGGGGTGATCTTGTCGCAGTTCGAGATGCAGACCAGCGCGTCCGCGCAGTGCGCCTCGACCATGTACTCGACCGAGTCGGCGATCAGGTCCCGCGACGGCAGGCTGTAGAGCATGCCGCCGTGGCCCATCGCGATCCCGTCGTCGACGGCGATGGTGTTGAACTCGCGCGCGATCCCGCCGGCCGCGTGGATCGCCTCGGACACGATCCGGCCGACCGGCGCCAGGTGGGTGTGGCCGGGGACGAACTCGGTGAAGCTGTTCGCCACCGCGATGATCGGCTTGCCGAAGTCCTCCCGGGCTACCCCGGAGGCCTGCATGAGAGCGCGGGCGCCCGCCATGTTGCGGCCGTGGGTGACAGTACGGGACCTCAAAGCAGGCACGACGGCTTCTCCTCTGCGTCTGGACGACTCCCACGCCTGACCGGGGCGGAGGGGTGGGGACGGAATTCACATGGTGCCACGCGCGTCCAGATGGCGGTACGCGGGTCCCGAATCGCGGAGGGCGTGAATCTGTCGGAGGGTAGTCCTAGCCTGAGAACCATGGCGGGGTTCACGCAGGTGCAGCGACCGGTGCACCCCGTCCTGCGCCCGTACGTCGGAGACCTCAGCGGCTATGCGTACGACGGCGATGCGCCGCCTCTCCACCGCGGACTCCCCTCGCGACACCTGACACTCGTCATCACGTTGGACGAGCCGTTGGGAGTCGCCTGGCCCGGCGCACCGGTCGAGAAGTTCGACGCCCTCGTCGGCGGACTGCACTCGACCGCGGTCCACGTCGGAGCGACCCCTAGCCGGGCCGGTGTGCAACTGTCGCTCACCCCATCCGCCGCCCGCGTGCTGCTCGGCCTGCCACCGATCGAGCTCACCTCCACCGTCGTGGGGCTCGACGACCTTCTCGGCCGGCCCGCCCGCCTGCTCACCGAGCAACTGCGGGAGGCGCCGACCTGGGACGCGCGCTTCGATCTGCTCGAAGGGTTGTTCCTCGAGCGATGGGCTGACGGCGTCGCGCACGCCGAGCGGCCCGAGGTCGGCCGGGCGTGGCGGCGATTGTGCGCGTCCGGCGGCACGATCGGCGTACAAGAGCTGGCCGACGAGGTCGGGTGGAGCCGGCGGTATCTCACCGATCGGTTCACCGCGGAGTTCGGGCTGGCGCCGAAGGTGACGGCACGGGTGCTGCGGTTCGAGCGCGCGGTCTGGCGGTTGCGGCGGCAGCCGACGATCCGGCTGGCCGACCTGTCCGCCCGCTTCGGGTACGCCGACCAGGCGCATCTGACCCGGGAATGGAGAGCGATCGCCGGCTGCTCACCCCGGCAGTGGATGGCCGAGGAACTCCCAAACGTTCAAGACTTCGTCCCGGCCTGGACCGCAGAGTCGGAGGTATGAACACCACGACTGAGCAGAAAACGGTGATCGGGGTCTGGCCTGGACTCCACTACCGAGACGGACAGGCCGCACTGAAGTTCCTCACCGAGGGCCTCGGCTTCGTCCTCGTCGCGTCGTACCCCGGCGTGGCCGAGGGATCGATCGCGCACTCCGAGCTGAGCTGGCCGTTCGGTGGCGGCATCATGATGGGTTCGGCGGATGCCAAGGCCGAACCGGACGAGTTCACCGCCCTCGCAGATCAGGCACAGTCGATCTATCTGGTCCACGACGACCCGGACAGCCTCATCGGTCGCGTCATCGGTGCCGGTGCGGTCGTCGTCCGCGGTCTGGAGAACGCGGACTACGGATCACGCGGCTTCACGGTCAAGGATTTCGAGGGCAATCTCTGGAGCGTCGGGACGTATGCGGGCGAGATCGCCAAGTAATCCACAGGTTTGGCTTCGGCGGCCAGCATCGGCGAGGCGATCTCATTAGACTCGCGGGGTGACCGAGACAACCGGGCTGCCCCTTCCAGAAGCCGTCGACGGACAGCCAGAAGCTGTCGATGTGCTACGCCGGGTCTTCGGGTACGACGCCTTTCGCGGTGAGCAGGCCGAGATCATCGACACGGTCGTGGCCGGCGGGGATGCCCTGGTCCTGATGCCGACCGGCGGCGGGAAGTCGCTGTGCTACCAGATCCCGGCGCTGGTCCGCTCCGGTGTGGGCGTGGTGATCTCACCACTGATCGCGTTGATGCAGGACCAGGTCGACGCCTTGACGGCCCTCGGCGTACGCGCGGGATTTCTGAACTCGACGCAGGACTTCGAGCAGCGGCGCGAGGTCGAGCAGGCGTTCCTGGCCGGCGAGCTGGATCTGCTCTACCTGGCGCCCGAGCGGCTCCGGGTCGAGTCGACCGTGCGGTTGCTCGACCAGGGCAAGATCTCGCTGTTCGCGATCGACGAGGCGCACTGTGTGTCGCAGTGGGGACACGACTTCCGGCCGGACTACCTGATGCTGTCCGAGCTGCACGAGCGGTGGCCCGACGTGCCGCGGATCGCGTTGACCGCGACGGCGACCGAGGCGACCCACCAGGAGATCGCCACCCGGCTGAAGCTGACCGACGCCAAGCACTTCGTCGCGAGCTTCGACCGGCCCAACATCCAGTACCGGATCGTCTCGAAGGACAACCCGCAGCGGCAGTTGCTCGACCTGCTGCGCACCGAGCACGCCGGAGACGCGGGCATTGTCTACTGCCTGTCCCGCAACAGTGTCGAGAAGACCGCCGCCTTCCTGACCCAGAACGGGATCGAGGCCGTGCCGTACCACGCCGGTCTGGACGGCCGGACCCGCTCGGTCAACCAGGCCAGGTTCCTGCGCGAGGACGGGCTGGTCGTGGTCGCGACGATCGCGTTCGGGATGGGCATCGACAAGCCCGACGTCCGGTTCGTCGCGCATCTCGATCTACCGAAGTCCGTCGAGGGCTACTACCAGGAGACCGGTCGCGCAGGGCGGGACGGACTGCCGTCGACCGCGTGGCTTGCGTACGGACTGCAGGACGTCGTACAGCAACGGAAGATGATCGACACGTCCGAGGGTGATCTCGCGCACCGGCGCCGGCTCAGCTCGCACCTCGACGCGATGCTCGCGTTGTGCGAGACCGTGCAGTGCCGGCGGTCGCAACTGCTCGCGTACTTCGGTCAGCACGGCGACACGTGTGGGAACTGCGACACCTGCTTGACGCCACCGGAGTCGTGGGACGGGACCATCGCGGCGCAGAAGCTGCTGTCCACGGTGTACCGGCTGCAGCACGAACGCAACCAGAAGTTCGGCGCCGGGCAGCTGATCGACATCCTGCTCGGCAAGGAGACCGAGAAGGTCAAGCAGTTCCGGCACGAGCAGCTGTCCGTGTTCGGGATCGGGACCGAGCTCAAGGACACCGAGTGGCGCGGTGTGATCCGGCAGTTGCTGGCGCTGCGGCTGCTCGCGGTGGAAGGCGACTACGGCACGCTCGTGCTCACAGAGGAGAGCGCTGAGGTGCTCGGCCGGCGCCGCGAGGTGATGATGCGCCGCGAGCCCGAGCGGGTGCGGTCCAAGTCGAGGTCTTCTGGTGCGAAGAAAGCCGCGGCCGATCTCGCTCCCGAAGCGGCTCCAGTCTTCGAGCGGCTGCGGGTGTGGCGGGCCGGTGTCGCCAAGGAGCAGGGCGTCCCGGCGTACGTCATCTTCCACGACGCGACGCTGCGCCAGATCGCCACCGACCTCCCCAGTTCGTTGGCCGAGCTGGGCACGATCAGCGGCATCGGCGAGAACAAACTGGCCAAGTACGGCGATGGCGTGCTGGAGGCACTGTCCGCAGACTGATGTCGAGTCCGGTCGGGTTCCTTCGACGCGAGGGTGAGAGCGCGGACCGGCCGCGCTTCGCGGAGTGAAGGAGCAGGATCATGTCTTCATCGGTGTTGTTGATGTCGGTGTCCGTCGACGGGTTCATCGCCGGTCCGAACGACCAGCCCGGCAACCCCGGCGGTGACGGCTTCATGCGGCTGCACAAGTGGTACGAAGGCCCCGACGGGGAGTTCGGCCGGCCGGAGGGACCGGCCGGCGAGATCTGGGACGAGCTGAACGACACCGGCGCCGTGGTCGTCGGCCGGCGGACCGCGGAACAGGTCGACTACTACGGCGGTGACCACCACGGGGTGCCGATCTTCGTGCTCAGCCGTCAGCCGGCGCCTGCCGCGGCGCAGAAGTACGAGACGGTGACGTTCGTGACGGACATCGAGAGCGCGATGGCGCAGGCGAAGGCGGCGGCCGGCGACAAGGACGTGCTGGTGCACGGTGCGTACACCGCCCAGAAGGCACTCGAGGCCGGAGTGCTGGACGAGCTTCAGCTCGACCAGGTTCCGGTGCTGTTCGGCCGCGGCCTGCGGTTGTTCGACGTCCTGCCGCAGCAGATCGAGTTGGAGGTGGCGCGGGTGATCGACACCCCGGCGGCCACCCACATCCGCTACCGGGTCCGCCACTGAGCACCGCCCTCCGGCTCCGCTCAGTTGAGCAGGGGCTGGAGGGCTTTGGTCAGCTCTTGCATCATCTTGCCGACATCTCTCCTGCTGTCGGCAATCATCAGGGCGACCGAAACCTTCTTCGCCGGGACCACGACCAGCAGGCTGGTGTGATCGGGATTGTCACCGTAGTGACCGTACGACGTACCAATGCCGAGCGCGTCCGCGAACAACTCCGTCCCCAGCCCGTAGTGCCCGTCGCACTTGGTCATCTCGCTGACCAGCTCGGCCGGCAGCACGCGGCCGCCGTACAGCTGGTACCCCCAGCGCGCGACCGTCGGTGCGTCGGCGGCAAGTCCATGACCCGCCGCGAGCGCGCTCGCGAAGGCGCGGCACGGAAGGTAGCCGTCCGGCTCGCCGCAGGACTCGTTGTTGTCCACGGCCGCCGGGGGCTCCGGCTTCTCCCCGTCCTGGAAGGCGGCGTGCCTCAGCCCGGCCGGCGCGGCCAGGTCGCGACGGAATACACCGGCGAGTGGCTGGCCGGTCACTTTCTCGATCAGCAGGCCCAGCAGCTCATAGCTGGCATTGCTGTAACCGGAGTCGCTGCCCGGCGCTCCGACCTTGGCAGTGTGGTACGACAGCGTCTGCTCACGCGTCCAATGCCTGCCCGGCGCCGCCGTGACCGCCTTGTCCAGCTCGCGGTAGTCGTCGTTCCCGAAGTCGGGAACGCCCGACGTCATCGACAGATGCTGCCGGACGGTCGCGTTGTTCGCGGTCAACTTGTGCTGCAGGTACGTCGAGATCGGCTTGTCCAGGTCGACCTTGCCGGCCTTGACGAGCAGCATCACCTCGGCCGCATCGAACGTCTTCGTGATGTCCGCGGCCGCCATGCTCGTCTCCGGACGCAACGCCGTACCGCGGATGTCCGTCCCGGCCGCTCCCGACCAGATCCAGCGATCGGTTACGACCGCGGCGGTCGCACCTCGCGAGCCTGATGGGCTGTCGGGCGACGCGACCACCTTGTCGACCACGTCCTGCAGCGTCTTCGCCTTCGCCGGATCAAGTGCGGACGTCCCTGGCTCCGGGAACGCCTGCATTGTGGCAGCCGTGGTCGGCGCGGCTGCAGGAGTCTCCCCCACCAGAACATCCCACCACCAGCGCAATCACCAGGAGGGCGGCTGCGCTCCACCTCATCCTTCGATGATGCCACCAAAACCAGTCGTCGTCAGCACTCGATCAGCCGAGCAGGGGCTGGAGGGCGGCGGTGAGCTCGGACATCGTGGTCCGGACGTTCTTGTTGCCTTCAGCAAGAATCATTGCGATGGAGAGCCGTTTCGAACCGATCACCAGCAGCATGCTCGTGTGGTCGGGCATGTCGCCGGTGTGACCGACCGCGTCGCCGATGCCGAACTGCTGCGTGAACAGCATCGTCCCCAGGCCGTACTCGCCGTCGCCCGCCGTCATCTCAGCCGCCAACCCAGGCCCGATCACGCGACCGCCGTACAGCTCGTAGCCCCACCGCGCGATCGTTGGTGCGTCCGCGGCGAGCCCTGCGCTCGCCGCTGACCGACTGGCCACCGCGCGACACGGAACGTAAGCGTCAGGTTCCGTTCCACACAGCGGATCGGCATCGCCCGCGACCGGCGGCTGGGGCTTCTCCCCGTCCTGGAAGGCGGCATGCTGAAGCCCTGCGGGTGCCGCCAGATCGTGCCGGAGCACCTCGGCCAGCGGACGGCCGGTCACCTTCTCGATCATCAGGCCCAGCAGGAGATAGTTCGGATTGCTGTACGCGAAGAACTCGCCCGGCGGCGCAGTCGGCGCAGTGTCATAGGCGAGCGCCTGCTGCGGCGTCCAATGCCGGCCGGGCGCTGCGCTGATCGCCTTGTCCATCCGGGCGTAGTCGGCCGGCAGATAGTCCAGTACGCCGGACATCATCGACAGGTGTTGCCGCACGGTCGCCTGGTTCGCGGTCAGCGTGTGCTTCACGTACGCCGAGATCGGCGCATTCAGATCGAGTTGCTCATCCCGCGCGAGACGCATCACCTCCGCCGCGACGAACGTCTTGGTGATGCTCGCGACCGACATGCTCGTGTCCGGCGTCAACGACTTCCCGACCGCGTCCTGGCCAGCTGCGCCCGACCAGATCCACCGGTCGGTGACGATCGCGGCCGTCACCCCGCGCGCCGCCGACTCGGCCTCTGGAATGGTGGCGTGCCGGCGGACGATGCCCGCGAGTACAGCCTGCAATTTCAGGGCCTTGGCCGGCTCTAGCGACGCCGTGCCGAGATCAGGGAAAGGCGGCGGGATCTCCGGAACGGTGATCACTGGAACATTGGTCGTCGGGCTGGGGACGGTGTTCTTGTCTGTGCCCCCGAGCGAGCAGCCGGCCAGGGCGAACACCAGCACCGCGGCGGTACGACGGACTGGCAGCCTCCCCATGTAGTGATCGTGCCACCGCTCGTGACCCGGGCGCAGCTCCCCGGCCTATTGAAGCCAGTCGACCGCCGCCGCGAGGTCCGCGAAGTCGTAGATGAGGCGGGAGCGGCGGGCGGCGATCCAGGCCAGGGCGACCTTGTTGGTGGTCAGGTCATGCACGGGGACGACGGCGATGTCGGGGCGCTGGTAGTAGGTGGCGACGGACAGCGGGAGGATCGAGATACCACGTCCGGCCGCGATGTGTTCCAGCTTCTCCTCGACACTGCGATAGGCCGGCACGGGCCTGGGATTGCCGCGGCGTAGCTCGACGGCGATGTCGCGCCACTCCGGTACGGCGTCCGGCGGCTGGAGCAGGTGTTCGTCGGCGAGGTCGGTGATCTCGATCATCGGCTTGCCGGCCAGGCGGTGGTCCGACGGGACCATCGCGACCCGCGGTTCCTCGAACAACGGGCGGATGCTCAAACCCTGCTGGTCGATCGGCAGCCGGACGATGCTGACGTCGACGCGACCGTCGTGCAGGACGTCCACCTCGTCGTCCCAGGTCGTGCGGATCACCTCGACCTCGACGTCGGGATGCGCGGCGGCGAACGCCCGGACCGCCGGGGTCACGGTGATGCCGGGCATGAATCCGACCGTGAAGGTCTTCGGTCCCCGGGCAGCCTGGGCCACCCGCCGCCGTACGGCCTCGGCCGAGGCGAGCAACGGTCGCGCGTCGTCGAGTAGCTGGCGACCGGCCGGGGTCAGTTCGGTCGCGCGCTTGGTGCGCACGAACAGCTGGACGCGCAGCTCGTCCTCCAGCGCGCGGATCTGCCGGGACAGCACCGGCTGGGCGATATGCAGCCGCTCCGCCGCCCGGCCGAAGTGCAGTTCCTCGGCGACGGCGACGAAGTACCTGAGCTTGCGGAAGTCGACGTCCATAATACCTTCAGGGTATTACAGGCGCCCTAACAGGTCTTGGACTCCGACGGCCGGGTGACCGCATCGTGGAAGGGAAATCTCAACCACGAAAGGCAATCTCATGACCTTGCAGGACCAGCGCGTCGTCGTCCTCGGTGGTACGTCGGGGATCGGACTCGCCACCGCGGAACTGGCCGCCGCCCAGGGTGCGACCATCATTGTTGCCTCCAGCAACCCTGACTCGGTGAAGGGCGCACTCGAAATCCTTCCGGACTCAGCGACGGGCGAGGCGGTCGACCTCACCGACTCCGGTGAGGTCGCCGCGTTCTTCGACCGCCTCGAGCCGTTCGACCACCTCGTGTTCACCGCGGGTGAGTCGCTGACGCTGCTCGAGGTCGGCACGATGGATCTCGACAAGGCACGCAAGGCGTTCGAGGTCCGGTACTTCGGCGCTCTCGGCGCCGTCGGTGCCGCGGCGTCGAAGATCCGTCCCGGCGGTTCCGTCGTACTGACGACCGGCGCCGCCGGCGACCGGCCCGCACCCGGTTGGTCCGTCGCCGCGAGCATCTGCGGCGCCGTGGACAGCCTGGTCCGCGCGCTCGCCGTTGAACTCGCGCCGCTGCGTGTCAACGCGGTCAAGCCCGGCGTGGTCCGCACCCCGCTCTGGGCGGGCGCCATGGACTACGAGCAGGCCGCCGGAGGCCTTCCGGTCCGCCGGGTCGGCGAACCGGAAGACATCGCGGCGGCTTACGTGTTCCTGATGAACGAGCCCTTCGCCACCGGCTCGATCGTCTCGGTCGACGGCGGCCACGTCATCGCCTGAGCCTGGCAGAGTGGGACACATGGCACGCATTCTCGTCACTGGGTCGGCCGACGGGCTCGGCCAACTGGCTGCTCGTGAACTGATGACGCAGGGGCATGAGGTCGTCCTCCACGCGCGGAACGAGTCCCGGGCCGGTGACGCCGTCGCCGCGCTGCCGAAGGCGGCAGGCGTGCTGACCGGCGACCTCGCGAGCATCGCGGAAACTCGCGAGCTGGCGCGGCAGGCGAATGCGTCGGGGCGGTTCGACGTGGTGATCCACAACGCGGCGGTCGGGTATCAAGAGCCGCGGGTCGAGACGGTCGACGGGCTGGAGCACGTGTTCGCCGTCAACGCGCTGGCGCCGTACCTGCTGACCGCTCTGATCGAGCGGCCGCAGCGGTTGGTCTATCTGAGCTCGGGGATGCACGAGGGCGGCGACGTCGTACTCGACGATCTCCAGTGGGTACGGCGGCGGTGGCGCGGAGCGCAGGCGTATTCGGACTCGAAGCTGCACGACGTGATCCTCGCGTTCGCGGTCGCCCGGCTCTGGCCCGGCGTACTCTCCAACGCTGTGGATCCCGGCTGGGTCCCGACCAAGATGGGCGGCCGCGGCGCACCGGGCGATCTGAACCAGGCGCATCTGACCCAGATCTGGCTCGCGACCGCGCCGGATGCGCCGACCGGCGGGTACTTCTACCACCTGCGGCCGCATCGGACGCATCCGGCCGCGAGGGATCCCGAGACGCAGGCAGCCTTCCTGGACGCCTGCGCCTCGCTCACCGGGGTGCGCCTCGGTCAGCCCTGAGAAACGTAGAGCCGGTTCCCATCCTGGTCGCGAAGACTGAACATCGGCGGGACGCCCGGCCACTCGAGCAGTTCGTCGGTGTCGACTCCCTCGGCCAGGAAGTGCTTGTGCGCTGCCGGCGCGTCCGGACTGGCGAGCCGGATGCCGGTGTCGACGCCGGCCGGGTTGCCCTCGGACGCCGGCACCAGCGCGATACTCGCCGCGGCGCCGGCCGGCGCGACGACGATCCAGCGGCCGCCGAGCTGCTCCAGCCTGGCATCCATCAACAGCTCGAACCCCAACGTGCCCGTGTAGAACGCGACCGCGCGGTCCTGGTCGGTCACCGGTACGCCGACGGTCCGAATGTCACTGAGGTGGTTCATCTCGGTTCTCCTCCTGGGTGAAAGGTGCCTTCACCCAGGAGGTAGAAGCCGTCCGGCCGATTTCGACATCACCGGCCGGAGAAATTCCTACTTCGCGACGACCCGCAGAGTGAACTCCGCCTGGCCGTCGCCGGTGGAGCGAGCCACGAACCCGCCGGAGCGGAGTGCGGCCAGATCCTTGTCCGAGCCGAACTTCGGGCTGAGCGAGCCCACCGACTCGAAGTCGACGTACCCGATCGTCACCGCGCCCTTGGTGTCGGGCAGGGCCTGCTTGAAGTTCTCGGTCTGGCCGAGGTTGCCACCCTTCAGCACCTGCTCGGCGTAGTCCTTGTCGGTGGCGAGGACGAGGGTGTCGTTGTCCTTCGCGCTCTCGATCGGGATGTTGGCCGAGCTGCGCTCGTGCAGCAGCGTGGTCAGCTTCTCCACCACCGGCTCGGCCTTCGCCGGGTCGGTCTCCATCCGGGCCGCGATCTTCGGGCCGTTCGCCGCGTCCTTGTCGATCGCGACCGCAAGGTTCTTGCCCAGCAGGCTCTTCAGGTCGTCCGGCAGGTTCAGGCCGGTCTCCTTGGTGATCTGCTCGGTCAGCTCCTTGATGTTGCCGTTGGCAGCCTTGTCGATCTGCTTCCACATCGTGTCGACCAGGTTCTCGCCACCCGACACCGCGATCGCGCCGGCCGTGGTGTCCGGCAGCTTGGTGACCACATCGGCAGCATCGGCCGAGTTGACCTTGATGCCCTGGTCGCCCTGGGCGATGCCCTTCAGCTCGACGTACGACGAGTCGAACCGCAGCGAGGCGGCCATACTCGCGTCGCCGACGCCGGCCAGCGCCTCGGAGTCGACCTTGCCGGAGATCGAGGCGATCCCCTTCATGTCGGCCCAGACCGAGGCGAAGCCCTGCTCGCCGAGCTTGTCCATGTCCGCGCTGAACTTGGCGTTCTTGTCCAACGGGTTGTCCTTGGCGGTGGCGACGGCCGCGTCGACGGTGGCCTGGTCGTCACCGAGCAGCACGTAACCGTTGCTGAACGCGCGGCCCGGCTTCTTGTCCTCGCCGGCCATCAACTTGTCCAGGCCCTTGGTGGCCTCGCCCTCGTTCTTCACCTGCACCGCGACCACGACGACCGGGTCGCCCTTGCCGTCGGCGGGCGGCAGCGCGGCGATCCCGGCGCGCTCGCCGAGCCACGGCTTGACGTCCTTGTCGTAGTCGACGTCGGCCAGGTCGTCACCGGCGTACTTCTTGATCTGCTCGAACAGCTTCTGCCGCAGGTCGTCCTTCTCGCCGGTCAGGCCGAACTTGTCCTTGACCGACGGGAACTTCATCAGGAACCGGATCGCCGCGACCTTCTGGCCGGCCGACGGGTTCAGGTCGACGCGGGCGTAGGCGACGGCGGTGCCCGGCAGCACGGCGGCCGGCTGGTCGCCGCCCTTGAGCTTGCCGTAGGCAAAGATTCCGCCACCGGCGACGACGAGCACCATGGCCAGCGCCGCGATCAGCGGGATGACCTTGCCGCGCTTCTTCTTCGGCTCCGGCTGCCACTGCGGCTGCCCGTACCCGGGCGGCCCCTGCGGCGGCTGCCCACCGACATGCATCTGCTCGTACGACGCCTGCTCACCGGCCTGCCCGTACGGCGCCTGACCCGGCTGCCCGTACTGCGGACCGGGCTGACCGTACTGCGGCCCGCCGTACTGCGGAGCCTGCTGCGGCGCGCCCTGCTGGTAACCAGGCTGCGGTGCACCCTGCTGCGACCGGCCCTGCTGCGGCTGGCCAGGCTGGTACTGCTGCTGTCCGGGCTGAGGCCACAGGTTCTGGCCTTGGCCCTGCTGCGGTGGTCCGGCCGGCGGGCGCTGGCCCTGCTGCGGTCCGCCGTACTGGCCTTGGCCGTAGGGGTTCTGGGGGTTCTGCGGGCCGCCGGCACCGGGGTACGGCGGGGTGTTCTGGTCGGACATATGCTCCCTCGCGTGTTCCAGTGGCCTCACCCACCGGATTAGGTCGCGTCTGGCGGTCCCGCGCCTAGACACGACCCGCAAACGCTACTGCACCGGTGGTGCAGGCTCTGACGCGGCAGGTTGCGATGTGGTTGCAACCGGTTCGCTGCGCCAGGTGGTGGCGGCGAGGATGGCGCACGCGAGGGCGGCACCGATCAGCCAGGAGACCGCTGGGGTCCAGGTGTGCAGCTCGAGGGGCGCGGAGACCAGGTCACCGGGCTTGGCCGCCTGCAGGCGCGGCTGGATCGGGTCGTGGCCGAGCAGCATGCCCACTCCCCAGGCGATGCCGGAGCCGAGGCACGCGCCGAGGGTCACGATCGCGACCGACCACGGACCGTAGTTCCGCAGCCACCAGAACAGTGCACCACCGAGGACGAGCGCGGCCAGGAAGCCGATCGAGGTGAAGGTGCCGTCCGGCCCGAAGATCCGGGTCATCTGCTCCTCCCCCAGCGCTCCACCGTTCTCGTCCACGGTGTACTGCGCCAGCGGCGAGAACTGCTGCCACGCCCACCCGGCCACCACACCGGCGACCAGGAACACGACCACGGTCACCACGATCGCCTTCGCCCACGGCATCCGCGGCTCCGGCTGGGTCGGCGTACCAAAGGGCGCACCGGCCGGGGGCGGAACGTAGGGAGACGGCTGCATGGGCTGCGGTTGAGTCACGTCGACAGTGTGACGCATCGAATCCAGCCCCAATCAGCTGGCCAGGCAGGACGGACCGAGCAGGGCCTTGAGGTCCGCCATCAGCGACGACGTCGGAGTCACCCGGAACCGGTCGCCGATCCGCATCACCGTCGTCTTCTGCCGGGCCTGCAGCCGCAACTGCACCTCGGTCATCCCGGGATGCGACTGCAGCACGTCCCGCAGTTGCTCGACCAGCGGCGGCGTACAGCGGTTCACCGGCATCGTGATCACCACCGGCCCGCTGGGGCCTTCGGTCAGGTCCGGCACGATCACTTCGGAGCCGCTCAGCTCGAGCCGGTCCTCGCGCCGGCGGACCCGGCCCTTCATCAGAATGATCGCGTCGTTGGTCAGCAGGTGCGCGTGCAACTGGTACGCCGAGGAGAACATCATCACCTCGATCGAACCTTCCAGGTCCTCGATGGTGACGATCGCGTAGATGTCGCCGCGCTTGTTCACCTTCCGCTGGACCGCGGTGACCAGGCCGCCGATCGTCACCTGGGAGCCGTCCGGCCGGTCCTCGTCGGCGAGCAGCTGACCGATGGTGCAGTCACTGCCGTTGGTGAGCACGTGCTCGACGCCGAACAGCGGGTGGTCGGACACGTAGAGACCCAGCATGTCGCGCTCGTGCGCGAGCTTGGTCGCCTTGTCCCACTCCTCGATCTCGGGAACGGTGACGGTCAGCCGGCTGTTGCCCTCGCCCTCGTCGGCGTCGTCGTCGCCCATCGAGAACAGGTCGAACTGGCCGTGCGCCTCGTTCCGCTTCAGGTCGATGGCCTCGTCGACGGCCTGCTCGTGCACCGCGACGACCGCACGCCGGGCGTGGTTCATCGAGTCGAACGAACCGGCCTTGGCCAGCGACTCGATGACGCGCTTGTTGCAGACCGGCAGCGACACCTTGTCGATGAAGTCGACGAAGTCGGTGAACCGGCCCTTCTCCTCGCGGGCCACGACGATCTCGGCGACCACGTTCACGCCGACGTTGCGGATCGCGGACAGGCCGAAGCGGATGTCGGTGCCGACCGGGGTGAAGTTCGAGTCCGACTCGTTCACGTCCGGCGGGAGCACCTTGATGCCCATCCGGCGGCACTCGTTCAGGTAGATGGCCATCTTGTCCTTGTCGTCCTTGACGGACGTGAGGACGGCGGCCATGTACTCCGCCGGGAAGTTGGCCTTCAGGTACGCCGTCCAGTACGAGACCAGCCCGTACGCCGCGGAGTGTGCCTTGTTGAACGCGTAGTCGGAGAACGGGACCAGGACGTCCCAGAGCGCCTTGATCGACTGGGCGGAGAAGCCGTTCTCCTTCATCCCCTCGGAGAAGCCGACATACTCCGCGTCCAGCACCTCGCGCTTCTTCTTGCCCATCGCCCGGCGGAGCAGATCCGCTTTGCCGAGCGTGTAACCGCCCAGCTGCTGGGCGATCGCCATCACCTGCTCCTGGTAGACGATCAGACCGTAGGTCGTCCCCAGGATCGGCTCGAGCGCGACGGCGAGCTCGTCGTGCGGGTAGCTGATCTCCTGCTGCTTGTTCTTGCGCAGGGCGTAGTTGGTGTGGCTGTTCGCACCCATCGGACCGGGCCGGTACAGCGCGCCGACCGCGGAGATGTCCTCGAAGTTGTCCGGCTTCATCAGCCGCAGCAGCGCCCGCATCGGGCCGCCGTCGAACTGGAACACGCCGAGCGTGTCGCCGCGGCCGAGCAACTCGAAGGTCGGGCCGTCGTCCAGGCTCTTGGCCAGCTCGTCCAGGTCCAGCGAGATGCCGCGGCTGGCCTCGACGTTCTTGACCGCGTCGTCCATGATCGTCAGGTTGCGCAGGCCCAGGAAGTCCATCTTGACCAGGCCGAGCGTCTCGCAGCTCGGGTAGTCGAACTGGGTGATGACCTGGCCGTCCTGCTCGCGGCGCATGATCGGGATCAGCTCGATCAGCGGCTCCGAGGACATGATCACGCCGGCCGCGTGCACACCCCACTGGCGCTTCAGGTTCTCCAGGCCGCGGGCGGTGTCGACGATCTTGCGCACGTCCTGGTCCGACTCGTACAGCTGGCGGAACTCGCCGGCCTCGGAGTACCGCTTGTGCTGCGGGTCGAAGATCCCGGACAGCGGCACGTCCTTGCCCATCACCGCGGGCGGCATCGCCTTGGTGATCCGGTCGCCCATCGCGAACGGGTAGTCCAGCACCCGGCCGGCGTCCTTGATCGCCTGCTTGGCCTTGATGGTGCCGTAGGTGACGATCATCGCGACCCGGTCGTCGCCGTACTTCTCGGTGACGTACCGGATCACCTCGGGGCGGCGGCGGTCGTCGAAGTCGATGTCGAAGTCGGGCATCGACATCCGCTCCGGGTTCAGGAAGCGCTCGAAGATCAGGCCGTGCTGGAGCGGGTCCAGGTCGGTGATCCGCATCGCGTACGCACACATCGAACCGGCACCGGAACCACGCCCCGGACCGACCCGGATGCCGTGTTCCTTGGCCCAGTTGATGAAGTCCGCGACGACCAGGAAGTAGCCGGCGTACCCCTTCGAGGTGATGACCTCGATCTCGTACTCCGCCTGCTTGCGGACCTGGTCCGGGACGCCGTCGGGATACCGCTTGTGCAGGCCGGTCTCGACCTCGGCGACGAACCAGGACTCCTCGTTGTGACCGTCGGGGCAGGGGAAGCGCGGCATGAACCGGCCCTCGCCCTCGGTGAAGCTGACGTCGCACTGCTCGGCGATCAGCAGCGTGTTGTCACACGCCTCCGGCAGTTCCTTCCACACCTCGCGCATCTCGGCCGCGGTCTTGACGTAGAACTCGTTCGCGTCGAACTTGAACCGGTTCGGGTCGGACAGGGTCGAGCCGGACTGGACGCAGAGCAGCGCGGCGTGCGCGGTCGAGTCCTCGGGCTTGGTGTAGTGCAGGTCGTTGGTCGCGACCAGCGGCAGGCCGAGCTCGCGGGCCAGCTTCAGCAGGTCCTTCTGGATGTCCCGCTCGATGCCGAGGCCGTGGTCCATCAGCTCGCAGTAGAAGTTCTCCTTGCCGAAGATGTCGCGGAACTCCGCGGCGGCCTCGACGGCCTCCTTGTACTGCCCGAGGCGGAGCCGGGTCTGCACCTCGCCGGACGGGCAGCCGGTGGTCGCGATCAGGCCCTGGCCGTAGGTGTTCAGCAGGTCGCGGTCCATCCGGGGCTTGAAGTAGTAGCCCTCGAGGCTGGCCAGCGAGCTCATCTTGAACAGGTTGTGCATGCCGGAGGTGTTCTTCGCCAGCAGCGTCATGTGGGTGTAGGCACCCGAGCCGGAGACGTCGTCGCGGCCCGAGTTCGCGTCGCCCCACTTGACCCGCTTCCGCTCGCTGCGGTGGGTGTGCGGGGTGAGGTACGCCTCCACGCCGATGATCGGCTTGACGTCGTACTTCTTCGCGGTCTTCCAGAACTCGTACGCCCCGAACACGTAGCCGTGGTCGGTGGTGGCGATGGCCGGCATGCCCATCTCCTGGGCGGTTTTGAACAACTCGTCGATCCGCGCGGCGCCGTCCAGCATGGAGTACTCGGTGTGCACGTGTAGATGCACGAAACTGTCGCTGGACGCCATGTCTGCGCAGACCTCCCGGGGGCGTGAGTGAGATGGACTGCAGCAGCCTAATCGGGCCCGCCGACAGTTCTTCACCGGCTCACCGGGTAGGCCGTCGGCTGCCCGATATCCGGGCGTGGACCACACCAGATCCACACCAGTTGGCACTGCCCCGCCGACCGCGGCAGTTGGCCGGCGGGGCAGGCGCTCCATCCTTCCCAGCCGGAGGAATTCGGGAGGATGGAGCGGCCGACCTGGCGCCGAGCAGGGGTCTCAGAGACGCCAGGTCAGCCGGGTTACGTACCGTCTGGCGGGAGGATCCAGACGGCACTGTTCGGGGGTAGCTTGTCGCCGGCTTCCGGGTCGCTGGCGATCAGCAGGGCGCCGTCGACCGGATTGCACACCGGTCGCGGCAAGCAGTTGACGACGCAGACGAATCCGTCGCCTCGCGTGAACGCGAGTACGCCGGGCTCTGTCGGCAGCCATCGGAGGTCGCCGGACGTGAGCGCCGGTATCCGGTGCCGCAGTGCCAGCGCCTCGCGATAGAGATGCAGCATCGAGTCTCCACTGACCAGCAACTGGTCCGCCGCGTGCTCCGCGAACCAGTCCGGTTGCGGTAGCCACGTCGTACCCGGTGTGCCGTTCGGGGAGAACCCGAAGGTGTCGTGTGCTGCTCTCCAAGGTAGCGGTACCCGACAACCGTCCCGCCCGCGTCGGACGCCGCCACTGCGGTGGAACATCGGATCGGTCAGCAGATGCTCGGGCAGATCGGTCACCTCCGGCAGCCCCAGCTCCTCACCTTGATAGAGGTACGACGATCCCGGCAGCGCGAGCATCAGCAGCGCCGCCGCGCGTGCCCGGGCGAGGCCGAGGTCGAGATCGCCGGGTCCGGCGCCCGGTGCTCCGCCGGCATACCGGGTGACGGACCTCGGCATGTCGTGGTTGTTCAGCACCCAGGCGACTGATGATCCGGACCTGGCGATCGTCCCGAGCCCCCGGTCGATCACGTCGTACAGCGCCTCGTCGTCCCACTCGGCGCGGAGGAACTCGAAGTAGAAGGTCTGGTGCAGTTCGTCCGGACGCTGATACTGCGCGAGCTGCTCGGTGTCCAGCAGGCCGACCTCGCCGACCAGGACCCGCTCGCGGCCGGTCCGCCGCGTGTACTCGTCGGCGATCGCTCGCCAGCTGCGCCACACCTCGTGCACCTCCGGCTGGTTCCAGGCGTGCGGATTGACCGGGTCGCCGGTGAGCTCGTCGTGGTCCGCGTGCTCGTGATCCGGCAGGCCATCGGCCTTGTGCAGCCCGTGCGCGACGTCGATCCGCAGCCCGTCCACGCCGCGGTCGAGCCAGTAGCGCAGGACGTCCTCGAAGTACGACGACACGTCCGGGTGCCGCCAGTTGAAGTCCGGCTGCTCGGCGGCGAACGTGTGCAGGTACCACTGGCTGCGCTCGATTCCTTCCCCACCCCACGATCGGGCCGGGACCCGCTGCCAGGCTGACCCTCCGAAGATCGACCGCCAGTTGTTGGGCGGCAACTCGCCGTACTCGCCCTGCCCGTCGGCGAAGTGAAAGCGGGCCCGCGCCGGGCTGCCCGGGCCGGCCGCGAGGGCCTCGACGAACCAGGGGTGCTCGATCGAGCAGTGGTTCGGTACGACGTCGATGATCACCTTGAGGTCGAGCCGGTGGGCGTCCCGGATCAGCCGGTCGAAGGACTCGAGCGTCCCGTACTCCGGCTGGACGCCACGGTAGTCGGACACGTCGTACCCGTGATCGTGCTGCGGCGACGGGTAGAACGGGTTGAGCCACAGGCCGTCGACGCCGAGGCTGCGCAGGTAGGGCAACCGGGCCCGGACGCCGTCGAGGTCGCCGATGCCGTCGCCGTCGGAGTCGGCGAAGCTGCGGACATAGACCTGGTAGATGACTGCGTTCCGCCACCAGTCCCTGGTGCTGCCGGGCAGGGGTGGGCAGCTCGGTTCGGCGGGCATGAGGGGTACCTCGGCAACGTGGGAGGGGACAACGTTGTCAGCAACGATCCCGCTCCGGCGGCCCGCAGACATCGGGACACTTACGGATCTGGCTACCTAGGTACCTGGCGATCGGGGTGCTCGGCGACCCAGCGAGCGACCTGGGCGCGCGAACTGAAGCCCAGTTTGCTGAGAATGTGCTCGACGTGGGTCTCCGCGGTTCGCTGGGAGATGACCAGGCGGGCGGCGATCTCCCGGTTGCTCAGGCCCTCGCCGATCAACCCCGCGATCTCGTGCTCACGCCGCGTCAGCCGCCCGGCCATTCCCGGCTTCGTAGCCCCGTCACGTTCGGTCTCCTCCCCCAGAGCGAGCGAGACCGCCTGCTCGAACGAGTACGCCGCTCCTTGCGCGAAAGCCTGGTCGAACGTCGCGTCGCCGATCACGGCCCGGATGCGCTCCTCGGCCTGGTCGTCGAACTGGCTGTACGGCGTCGTCTCGTCGACATGCGCACCGCTGGACCGCCACACCGCTCGCGACGCGCCCATCAGCCGGGCCGCACCCTCGTCGGGCGTCGCCGAACCGGCACACCAGGACAGGCCCTGGAGGCAGAACCCGATGCCGGTCCGGTCGTTCAGCGGTTGCCACAGCCGGATCGCCGTGCGGAACGAGCGGGTCGCCTCCTCGAACTGGTCGTGATCGCGCCACAGCACGAGGGCGCGCCCCCACAGCGCATATGCCTTCGACGACGCCGCACCCTGACCGTCGGCCAGCTCGTACGCCGCCCGGCTGAAGGCGTCCACCCGCGGATCGCCGAGAAAGAAGGTTGCCGCAGACAATAAGACCAGCATGTCGAACTCGCCCAGCCGGTCCTGGACCGCGCGGTAGCCGGCCAGGCCACTCTCGAGCCGGGCGACGGCACTGGCGAGCTCGCCTTGGTAGATCAGCGCCTGCCCCTGAACCTCGGCGATCCGGGACCGCAGCCGCTCGTCGTCGTACCGCTCGGCGAGTTCCGCGCACTCGGCCAGCAGCCGGATCGACTGCTCGGCCTCCCCCAGGAACATGGCGAGATAGGCACCGGCCCAGATCCCCTTCGCCCTGGTCGGGGTCTGCTCCGGCGTTGCGTCGATCGCCCGGCTGAGGTAGCGAAGACCCTCGCGGAGGAATCCGGCGAACCAGAAGTTCCAGATCGGCGCCGCGATCTCCAGCGCGGCGGCGCCTTCGCCCGGCTCGGCCAGACAGAAGTCGAGGGCGACCCGGAGGTTCTCGTGCTCGCGACGCAGCCGGATGAACCAGTCTGCCTGCCGCGGGCTGAAGGAGTCTGCCTCCCAGCGGGCCGCCAGCGTCCGGTAGTAGTCGCGATGCCGGAGCCGGAACTCGCGGGTCCGGCCGTCCTCGGCGAGCTGCCGGCCACCGTAGTGACAGATGGTCCCGAGCATGTCGTACCAGGCGACCGTGTGGGTGGTGGCGATCGTGCGGCTGATGATCGACTTGTTCACCAAGCCGGCGACGAGGCCGAGCACATCCTCCCGCTCGACCCCGTCGCCCGAGCAGACCTCCTCCACGCCCTCCAGATCGAACCCGCCGGCGAAGACCGACAACCGCTCCCACAGCAACCGCTCGGCCGGCGAGCACAGGTCGTAGCTCCAGCCGATCGCGGCATCCAGCGCCTGCTGCCTGGCCGGACCCGCCGGCCTTCCGCCGGTCAGCAACTTGAAGCGATCCTCGAGCCGGTCGATGATCTGCGACAACGACAACGTCCGCATCCAGACCGCCGCCAACTCGAGGGCCAGCGGTATGCCGTCCAGCCGCCGGCACACCTCGATCACCTGGGCCCGGTTGGTCTCGTCGATCACGAACTCCGGCACCATCGCACGGACCCGGTCCGCGAAGAGAACCAACGACTCGTACTGATCGGCATCGGCGGCCAGCACCTCCACCGGCGGCGTTGACAACGGTGGAACCGACAGGACCTGCTCGCCCTCGACGCCGAGCACATGCCGGCTCGTGACCAGGATCCGGAGCTGGGGTGCCGCCGCCAGCAGCTTGCTCACCAGTACGGCGCACGCCTCTGCCAACTGCTCACAGTTGTCGAGCACCAGGAGCAGGTGCTTGTCCTCCAGGTACTCGGCGAGGTCGGCCGTCGGGTTGGCCGACACCTGGCTCAGCTCGAGCGCTCCGGCCAGCGTGTGCCCGAGCAAAGCGGGATCCTGCAGGGCGCCGAGTTCTACGAACCAGACTCCGTCGGGGAACGTCCGGCGTACCTCTGTCGCCATCCGGAGCGCAAGCCGGGTCTTGCCGACTCCCCCGACGCCGGTCAGCGTCAGCAGACGGCTGCTCGACAGCAACCGCCTCGTGTCCGCCAGCGCACGACGCCGCCCCACGAAACTCGTCAGCTCAGCTGGAAGCCGCCCACGAGTCGTCGCCGCAGGCTTCGACTCAGCCATGCCTCAGCCTAGGCCCGATCCGCGCGCTTGAGACCGGCTCGAGGCGCCACACTGATGGAGTGGTGCGCATCGCGATGATCGTGGCTGCCGTGGCTCTGCTGTTGCTGACGACCCTTTGGGGTTTCCAGCGGCAGCTGATCTACCTGCCCGAGACAGCAGCTGTGGCGTCGGCTGCCACGGTCGGCGGCAAGGACGTGGTGCTGCAGGCGAGTGACGGCCTTCAGCTGGGCGGATGGCTGGTGCCGGCTCGAGGTTCCGATCGCGGCATCGCCGTACTGGTGGCCAATGGCAACGGAGGCAACCGCGAGGGACGGGCACCTCTGGCGCACGCGCTGGCTGCTGAGGGGTTGACGGTGTTGCTGTTCGACTACCGCGGCTACGGCGGCAACGAGGGCAGTCCTAGCGAAGAAGGGCTCGCTCGGGACGTGCGCGCGGCACAGCGCTATCTGGTCGAGGAGATCGGTGTACCGGCGGAGCGGATCGTGTACTTCGGCGAGAGCCTCGGCGCCGCGGTCGTCACCGAGCTGGCGACCGAGATCGCACCGGGTGGGCTGGTACTGCGGTCACCGTTCGTCGACCTGGCGTCAGTGGGACAAGCCCACTACCCGTTCCTCCCGGTCCGGCTGCTCCTCCGCGACGAGTTCCCACTCACCAAGCAGCTGGCCAACGTGAGGGCGCCAGTCACCGTGATCTACGGCAGCGCCGACTCCGTCGTACCACCCGACCAGAGCCGCGACGTCGCCCAGTCAGCCGCCACGCTGAAGGACCTTGTCGAGATCCCAGGAGCCGACCACAACGATCCGGTGTTGGTACACGGCGCGCAGGTGGTTGCGGCTGTCGTCAGGCTTGCCGATCAGCTCTGACCCAAGTCGCGTTCCGGTTGCGGGTGGGGAGTTCAGCTGGTCAGCATGCGTCTGCCCCACCCCTGGACGAGAAGGGGTCAGACGAGTTCGCGGTGGGCGCCGTCGATGACGAGAGCTTGGCCATCGGTCATGGGGAGGTACGCGACGCCGGTGCGGTCGTAGGGCTCCGCGACACCGGCAAGGAGCTCCGTCTCGGGATGTCCGGGTGAGTCGAGGTGCGGAACGATCGCATGGTCGAGGACACCGAGGCCGTCCCAGATGATGTCACCGTCGACCGCGCTCGTGTCGTCGCAGAGCTCGAGGCCGCGCAGGCTGGGCGCGAGGACACACGGTCCGGCGCTGTACCCGGCGTACACGAGCTCCCCGGAGCGGATCAGCTCAGGGAGGATCTGATCGGCTCCCGAGCTGGCCATGGCGATGCGGAGAACGAAGACGTTGCCGCCACGGACCCGGACTCCGTCGTACTCCCCGAGTTCCGCCCGGAGGTCGTTCGTGGCGCGGAGATCCAGCTCGTCGGCGCGGAGGCCGAGGTCCGTCAGCCAGGCGATCTCCTCGGCGACCTTCTCCCGGCGTACGGCGGCATCCTCGTTGTCGATCGAGTTGCCGATGACGGCAACCCGGACCTGCGGCGGGAGCAGGGTGACCAGGCGTTCCGGGTGATCGCCGAGGCGAAAGGAGGACAGGTAGAGCTTCATTGGGCGTCGACGAGGAGGTCCAACGCGTGGTCGAGGTCGTCGGGGTACTCCGAGGTGAACTCGACGTACTCGCCCGTACCGGGGTGGGCAAAGCCCAGCCGCATGGCGTGCAGCCACTGCCGGGTGAGCTGGAGCCGCTCGGCGAGGACCGGGTCGGCGCCGTACGTGAGGTCGCCGCAGCACGGGTGCCCGATCGCGGACATGTGGACGCGGATCTGGTGCGTCCGTCCGGTCTCGAGGGTGATCTCGAGCAGGGTGGCGTACCGGAACGCCTCGAGCGTCTCGTAGTGCGTCACGCTCGGCTTGCCGCCCGCGACGACGCCGAACTTGTAGTCGTGATGCGGGTGCCGGTCGATCGGGGCGTCCACGGTGCCGGTGAACGGGTCGGGGTGACCCTGCACCAGCGCGTGGTAGATCTTCTTGACCGTGCGCTCCTTGAAGGCGCGCTTGAGCACCGTGTACGCGTACTCCGTCTTCGCGACCACCATCAGCCCGGAGGTGCCGACGTCGAGCCGGTGCACGATGCCCTTGCGCTCGGCAGCGCCGCTGGTGGAGATGGTGAAGCCCGCGCCGGCCAGGTGGCCGATCACGGTCGGGCCGGTCCACCCGGGAGACGGGTGCGCGGCCACGCCGACCGGTTTGTCGACCACGATGATCTCGTCGTCGTCGTACACGATCCGCAGGTTGTCCACCGTCTCCGGTACGACGGTCACTTCGCCCGGCGGAGGTGGTAGCTCGACGTCGAGCAGGACGCCGGCCGCGACCCGGGACGACTTGGGTGCCGGGGCACCGTCGACCTGGACCAGGCCGGACTCGATCAGCTCGGCGGCCTTGGTCCGGGACACGCCGAACAGGCGGGACAGCGCCGCGTCCAGCCGCTCGCCGGCCAGCCCGTCCGGCACCATCACGGTCCGCGAGCTCACTTGCGCTGCTCCCGGGTCCCGTCGAGCTTGATCCCGCGCAGGGTCTGGATCACCAGCAGGATCGCGGCCGACGTGACCGCCATGTCCGCGATGTTGAAGATCGCCCAGTGCGGGGTCTGCAGGAAGTCGACCACGTGCCCGTGGAACGGCGACGGCTCGCGGAAGACCCGGTCGATGATATTGCCGACCGCGCCGCCGAACAGGAGCCCGAACGCGACCGCCCACCCGGCCGACCCGAGCTTGCGGGACAGGTAGATGACGCCGATCGCGACGGTGATCTGCACCGCGCTGATGTACGGCGTGTACCCACTGCCCAGGCTGAACGCGGCGCCCGAGTTCCGGATCAGGTTGAACTTCAGCAGGCTCCCGATCACGTTCACCGGCTCACCCGGCGTCAGATGCTGCAGCGCCAGCGCCTTGGTCAGCTGATCCAGGAACAGGATCAGCAACCCGACGCCGCCGAACAGCAGCATCCACTTCCAGGACCTCGTCGTCGGCGCACCGCCGCCGGGTTCCGGAGACGACGGAGAACCGGCCGACTCGAGGTCGGCCGGTTCCGGTGACTCCGCGTCCCCCACCTGACGGGACGAAGCTGGATCGTTCAGCGGCGTTCTTCGCGTTCTTTGCATGACACGCACAGTGTCGCACGCGGGAACGCCTGCAACCGACCCTTGCCGATCGCGTTGCCGCAGCTCTCGCAGACGCCGTAGGTACCGTCCTCGATCTTGGCCAGCGCGCGCTCGATCTGGTCGAGCATGTCCCGGGCGTTGTTCGCCAGCGACATCTCGTGGTCGCGCTCGAGCGTGGTGGAGCCGACGTCGGCCTGGTCGTTCCCCGCGCCGTCACCGCCGTCGCGGAGCAGGCCGACGATCTCCTGCTCGGCGTCGTGGATCTCCTTCTTCAGGTGCACCACGTCGGCTTCGAGCTCGCCGCGGAGCTCGGCCAGCTCGGCCGCCGTCCACGGGGTCTCGCCGGACTTCACCGTGAGGGTCTCTGCCTTGTGTGCTGCGGACCTGGCCGGCGCCGTTGCCGAGGTCCTGTTCTCGTTCGTCTTCATGGCCACCCTCTTCGTTGTCGCTTGCTTGGCAGGGGTCTTCTTGGCCGGAGCCTTCGCCGCGGTGGTCTTTGAAGTCTTCTTCGCCGCGGGAGTCTTGGTGGCCGGCGAGGTCTTCGCCGGAGCCTTCTTGCGGGCCGTGGTCGCGGCCGGCTCGGTCGTCTTCTTGGCGGCACTCTTCTTGGCCGCGGTGGTGCGTTGGGGGGCGGTCTTCTTGGGAGCCGATGAAGCCATGGTCAGCTACCCCCTGCCTTAGTCGGAGACTGAAGCGGACTGGTCGCAAGACAGTAGGCCACGTGGTTCCCACGTGCCAGTCCGACGCGCAGACCGTGGACATACGGTAGTCGGTTCTTCAAGGCCACTCGATGTTCCGCGCGTCACAGCCACGTCTCAGTGGCTACGTTGAGTCACCCCAACGTTTCAGTCGGCCAGCCATCTTCCTCCCCCTTCGCCGGCAACCACGTGTTCCGGCAGATTCTCGTCCCTGGCGGTCCCGGCTGACCAGCGATTAACGATTCGTAGTTGCCTGGTACGACGCCGTACACTGACAACCGCGATCCGCAAGGCTTTGATGGGGCCATCACCCCGGAGCCGCCGGAAGAAAAGTCCGCAAGGACCTATTAGAACCGGCAGCGACGCGAGAAGGAAGTGGGTGACCGCACTCAGGGTCACCAAGGAGGGTGGTACCGCGCGGTAACGGGCAAATGTGTCCGGTGCTTCGTCCCTCGTCAGCAGGTCACTGGCGACGAAGGACGACGGAAGATGGCGGCACAGAGCCCGAACACTCCCTGGCGGCAGGTTCCTGCCCAGGTCGACTTCCCCGCACTCGAGCGGGAGGTGCTCACCCTCTGGGACGAGCACGACACGTTCACCAAGAGCCTCGAGCAGTCCGCCGGCGGGCAGCCGTGGACGTTCTTCGAGGGCCCGCCGACCGCGAACGGCATGCCCGGCACCCACCACATCGAGGCGCGCGTCTTCAAGGACGTCTTCCCGCGCTACCGGACCATGAAGGGCTTCTGGGTCGAGCGCAAGGCCGGCTGGGACTGCCATGGCCTGCCCGTCGAGGTCGCGGTGGAGAAGGAGCTCGGCTTCAACGGCAAGAACGACATCGAGGCGTACGGCATCGCCGAGTTCAACGCCAAGTGCCGTGCGTCGGTGCTGCGGCATGTGGACGCGTTCAACGAGCTCACGGTCCGGATGGGCTACTGGGTCGACCTCGAGCGCCCGTACCGGACCATGGACCCTGAGTACGTCCAGTCCGTCTGGTGGTCGCTCAAGCAGGTCCACGACAAGGGACTGCTGGTCGAGGACTACCGCATCACGCCGTACTGCCCGCGCTGTGGCACCGGACTGTCCGACCATGAGCTCGCCCAGGGCTACGAGACGGTCGTCGACCCCTCGGTGTACGTGCGCTTCCCGCTGACGTCAGGCCCGTTGGCCGGTCAGGCGTCGCTCCTGGTCTGGACCACGACTCCTTGGACACTCGTTTCAAACACCGCGGTCGCAGTGCACCCGGATGTCCAGTACGTCGTCGCCACCGACGGCAACGAGTCCCTGGTCGTGGCGGAGCCGCTACTGGACAGGCTCGGCGAGGGCTGGACGGTGACCGGTCAGTACGGCGGCCGCGAGATGGAGCGGTGGACCTACCAGCGGCCGTTCGAGCTGGTGGAGTTCACCGAGCCGGCGCACTACGTCGTACTCGCGGACTACGTCACCACCGAGGACGGCACCGGTCTGGTGCACCAGTCCCCCGCGTTCGGTGCGGACGACCTCGCGGTGAGCCGCGCGTACAACCTGCCGGTGGTGAACCCGGTGGACGCCAGCGGTCACTTCAACGCCGACGTGCCGCTGGTCGGCGGGCAGTTCTTCAAGAAGGCCGACGAGGACCTGGTCAAGGACCTGGACGAGCGCGGCATCCTGTTCAAGCACGTGCCGTACGAGCACCCGTACCCGCACTGCTGGCGCTGCCACACCCCGGTCATGTACTACGCCCTCCCGTCCTGGTACATCCGCACCACACAGGTGAAGGACGCCCTGCTCCGGGAGAACGAGAAGACCAACTGGTACCCGGACTCGGTCAAGTGGGGCCGGTACGGCGACTGGCTGCGCAACAACATCGACTGGGCAGTCTCGCGCTCGCGCTACTGGGGTACGCCGCTGCCGATCTGGCGCTGCGAGGACGACCACCAGGTCTGCGTGGGTTCGCTGGCCGAGCTCGGTGACCTGGCCGGACGGGAGCTGAGCGAGACCGACCCGCACCGGCCGTACGTCGACGACATCACCTTCGCCTGCCCGACCTGTGGTGGCGAGGCTCGCCGCGTGCCCGAGGTGATCGACGCCTGGTACGACTCGGGCGCGATGCCGTTCGCGCAGTGGGGCTACCCGTGGGCGGAGGGGTCGAAGGAGAAGTTCGAGCAGACGTACCCGGCCGACTTCATCTCCGAGGCGATCGACCAGACCCGTGGCTGGTTCTACACGCTGATGGCGATCGGCACGCTGGTCTTCGACGAGTCGTCGTACCGCAACGTCGTCTGCCTCGGGCACATCCTGGCCGAGGACGGCCGGAAGATGTCCAAGCACCTGGGCAACATCCTCGAGCCGATCCCGCTGATGGACGACCACAGCGCGGACGCGGTGCGCTGGTTCATGGCCGCGTCCGGCTCACCGTGGAAGGCGCGTGGCATCGGCCCGAACGTGCTGAACGAGATCGTCCGGAAGGTGCTGCTCACCTACTGGAACACGGTCGCGTTCCACGCCCTGTACGCACGGCTGGCCGACTGGTCACCCACCGACGCCCCCGCGGTCGCGGATCGCTCGGTGCTGGACCGCTGGCTGGTCAGCGAGACGCACCGGCTGGTCCGGGACACCGACGAGGCGTACGCCGCCTACGACACGCAGCGGCTCGGCCTGCTGGTCAACTCGTTCGTCGACGTGCTCTCGAACTGGTACGTACGGCGGTCCCGCCGCCGGTTCTGGTCCGGTGACGCCGGCGCGCTGGCGACGCTGCACGAGACGCTCGACGTGCTGACCCGGGTGATGGCGCCGCTGATGCCGTTCGTCACCGAGCGGGTCTGGCAGGACGTGTTCCGCCCGGTCACGCCCGGCCTGCCGGAGTCGGTCCACCTCAGCGCGTTCCCGACGTACGACGAGACGCTGATCGACGACGTACTCGCGCAGCACGTGTCGATGGCCCGGCGCGTCGTCGAGCTCGGCCGGTCGGCACGGGCCGAGGCGAAGGTGCGGACGCGTCAGCCGCTGTCCCGCGCCCTGGTCGGGTCCGCGGCGATCGCGGACCTGTCGCCCGAACTGCTGCGGGAGATCGCCGAGGAGCTCAACGTGGGCGCGGTCGAGCCACTGTCCGCGGCGGGCGCGGATCTGGTCGAGTTCTCTGCCAAGGGCAACTTCCGCGAGCTCGGCAAGCGATTCGCCAAGCAGACGCCGGTGGTCGCGGCCGCGATCGCCGCCGCCGACGCCGGTGCGCTCGCGGTCGAGCTGAAGGAAACCGGGACGGCGAGTGTCGTCGTCGACGGCGAGGACGTCCGCGTCGGCGAGGCCGAGGTGCTGCTGTCCGAGCGGCCGAAGGAAGGCTGGTCGGTGGTGAACGAGCAGGGCGAGACCGTTGCTCTCGACCTCGAGGTCACCCCGGAGCTCAAGCAGGCCGGCCTGGCCCGCGAGGTGGTCCGGACGCTGCAGGAGGCCCGGAAGAATGCCGGTCTCGAGGTGTCGGACCGGATCAAGGTCTGGCTCACCTCGACCGACACCGAACTGACCGATGCCCTGGGCAAGCACGCCGACGAGATCGCCCGCGAGGTCCTGGCCGTCGAGCTGACCCAGTCGGCGCCTTCGGAGTCCGCCGACGTTGCCACCAGCACCGAAGAGGACCTGCAGCTGACCTACTGGCTGACTCGAGCCTGAGTCAGCGCGGCGGTCGTACGGCGCGAGCCCGCAACGCCGGGCTCGCGCCGAGCCGGTTGATCACGTCGACCAGCAGCAGTCGCGCCACCTCGACCCGATCGTCGCCCAAAGCGTGGCGAAGCTCCGCATCCAGCACGGCCCGGTGTTTGCGCGCCGCCGCGATCACCGCGTCACCACGGGCGGTCAGCACCACCTGCCGGGCGCGTGCATCGGCGGGATCCGGCCGGCGGCTGAGATAGCCGCGCTTCTCCAGATCGGCGACCGACTTCGAGGCCGCCTGCTGGGTGACGCCGAGACGCTCGGCCAGTGTGCTGATGGTCACCGGTCCACCGACCAGATGCTGGAACACCACCCCGTCGGCGAAGCGTGCATCCTCGAAACCCTCCCCGGCGAGCCGCCGCTGGATCTCGTCGGCCAGCGCCCAGCCGGTGAACAGCGACGCCAGGGACAGGTCGGCTCCAGCGGGATCGAACTCCATGGGCGTGAACTATACAACCTTGGTTGTGCATCGGTTAATCTACAACCATGGTTGTGCAAAAAGAGTTCGTCGAGAGAGCGCACCGGATCGTCTGGTGCGCGGTGGCAACGGTCGGACCGGACAACCGGCCCCGATCCCGGATCCTGCACCCGCTCTGGGAGCTGAACACAGAGCTGGTCGGCTGGATCGTGACGCGGGCGACGCCGGTGAAGGTCCGGCACCTGGCGTACAGCCCGTACCTGACCTGCAGCTACTGGGAACCCGGTCACGAGGTCGCCGTCGCGGACTGCCACGCGGAGTGGGTCGGCGATGCGGCGACCCGGCAACGAGTGTGGGAGCTGTACCGCGACGCCCCCGCAGCACTCGGCTACGACTTCTGGAGTGTTTTCCCCGTTGGACCGGCCGGGGAATCACCTTCACTCCTGCGGCTTACGCCGTACCGCTTGCGGCTCACTGATGTGGAAACGCTCAGTGGCCGGAAGCAACCTCTCGCCTGGCCCTGACACCGTGTCACCACCAACGGACGGTGCGTCAAAGGGGTCCGGACATGACGAAGAGGCGGTGCCGCCGGAAAGCACCGCCTCTTGTCAGAGGTTTTTAGACGCCGTGACCGTGCGCCTGCGCGCGGGCCTCGGGACGGAACCCGTTCCGCGGGCTGAGCGTGTCGTCGCCGTTGCCCAGCGCCTTGAGCTGCTCGGTGAAGTACGTCTTCAGCCGGCTGCGGTACTCGCGCTCGTAGGCGTGCAGGTCGTCGATCGTGCGCTCCAGCTGGCCCTTCTGCTTCTCCAGCGTGCCCAGCATCTGGGCGCGGCGCTCGGCGATCTCGCCGTCCAGCTTCTCGGCGCGGGCACGAGCCTCGCCGGTCATCCGGTCGGCCTTGCCGCGAGCCTCGTTCTCCAGCCGCTCGGCCTTGGCGCGGGCCTCGCCGATGATCTTGTCGGCGGTGTCCTTCGCCTCCTGGACCAGGTCGTCGGAGTGCTTGGTAGCCATCTCCAGCAGCCGCACGGCGGAGCTGGAAGCGTCCCCGACGGTACCTGCTGCCGCAGCAGCCCCCGCGGCCGCTACAGCGGGCACCACGGGCGGCTTCTCTTCCGGCTTCTCGACCACGACCGGGGGCTTCGGCTGCTGCACGACGGGCGGCAGCGCGGCGGTCTGGTCGACCGGCCGTTCCTGACCGGCACCCGCGCGCTGAGCCGCCGCGAGCTTGGCCCGCAGCTCCTCGTTCTCGGCGAGAAGTCGCTCGAGCTCGGCTTCGACCTCGTCGAGGAAGGAGTCGACCTCAGTGACGTCGTAGCCCTCCCGTAGTCGGACGGGCGTGAATTGCTTCGAGCGGACGTCATCCGGCGTCAGCGGCATCTTTCACCTCGTTTGTCTGTGTCTTGGCGGAGTCCCCGTGGCCTTCACCTCGGCGACTCAGTAGATCACGTTATCGCTTCGTTGTCTTAGAACGGAATCCGGGCGGGCGACAACGCCCGGAGTTCCCCATTTCGAGACTGACTCTACCTACCCGGTCCGTGACGTCCTCACCCTCACAGTGAGCGCAAAGCGGTCGAGTTGATGGACATCGCCACCGACACGATCACGAAGAGCATCAGCATGGACAGGTCGATCCGCACCCCGCCGGCCCCGATCGGGGGCAGGATGCGGCGCAGCGGCCGCAGGAACGGATCGGTGATCGAGTAGATCATCTCGAAGAAGAGCAGCAACGGCCCCTTCGGGTGCCACTGCGGCGCGAACATGACGATCAGACTGAGCACGAACCGCGCCACCAGCACGAGGAAGAAGGCGAGCAGCACCCAGCTGAGAACACTGAGGACGAGCGCTAGAGCAACCATGTCGTCAATGAGTGTAGAAGACAGCGGAAGGCAGAGCGATCAGCTCTGGTTGTAGAACCCGTCCGCTGCGATCTTCTCCTTCTCCTCGGCGGCGACAGTCACGTTCGGCGGGCAGACCAGGAAGACCTTCGTGGTGATCCGTTCGATCGATCCACGGCAGCAGAAGATCAGCCCGGCGGCGAAGTCGACCAGCCGCTTGGCGTCGGCATGGTCCATCTCGGTCAGGTTCATGATGACGGGCGTCCCGTCGCGGAAGTGCTCACCGATGACTCGCGCCTCGTTGTAGCTGCGCGGGTGCACGGTGGTGATGCGGGCCAACTCGGTAACCTCCGGTGACGGTGCGACACCACGTCGATCTGGAAACTTGCTGACCGTCGCGCCCTGCTCCTCGCGACCTGAGTTCGTCGACGACTCGGTGCGCGATTCACGGGTCTCGCGACTCTCCCGGCCGGCGGGCACCGGCTCGGGCTCGTGGGACTCCCCGTCGACGGCTTCGTCGTCGAACTCTTCGTAGTCGTCGTACTCGTCGTCGTACCGCGCGTTGTAGCGCTCCCCGTCCTCGACCAAGCCGAGGTAGACACCCATCTTGCGCAGCGCGCCGCTCATGGCCCTCCGACCCCTCGATCCGGTTTCGACGACAACGGTGAGCAGGAAGCAAAACCTGCTCGATGTCGACACTAACCGAGTGGAGGACGCGTACCGAGTAAGGCGCGCCCGAGCCGCACGTGTGTCGCCCCGTGCCTGATCGCCGCCTCCAGATCCCCGGTCATTCCGGCCGAGATCCAGTCGGCGCCGGGGTGTTCGGAGCGTAGTCGGGAGGCTACGTCGTGCAGGCCGGCGAAGGCTTCGCCGGGGTCCGATCCGAGCGGTGCTACCGCCATCACCCCGCCGAGCTCGAGCCCGTCCGCCGCGGCAACGTCCGCGGCCAGCTCCAGTACGGCGTCCGGTTCGACACCACCGCGTGCGGCGCCGGTCGCGGCATCCGTGGATCCGTACGACGCGAGGCTCACCTGGAGGAGGCAGCGAAGCGTCTTCTCCTCCGCGACCGCGGCCTTGGACAGCGCGGCGACCAGCGACGACCGGTCGACCGAATGCACGACCGCCGCCGAGCGGACCACCGAGCGAGCCTTCTTCGACTGCAGCTGACCGACGAAGTGCCAGGTGAGGTCCGGGCAGTCCGGGGCCTTCGCCTTGAGTTCCTGCTCGCGGTTCTCGCCGACGTCGTGAACCCCGAAGGCCGCCAGCGCCCGCACGTCGCTGACTGGGAAGGTTTTGGTGATCGCGACAAGGGTGACCTCGTCCGGAGCTCTCCCGGCCGCCTGACAGGCCTTCTCGATCCGCTCCCGGACCAGCCGCAGATTCGCCCGCAGCTCCTCCTCGCGTGCGCTCATCCTGCGGCCAGCTTGATCAGCCCGGCCTGCCGGCCACTGACCTTGCCTTCGCGCCGATAGGAGTAGAGGCTGTCCGACTCGATCGTGCAGGCGGTCCTATCGATCACCTCGACCCCCAGCTCGGCGAGTTGTGCCGTCACCCCAGCGGCCACGTCCAGCGCCGGCGTCCCCCAACTCGTCTCGGAGTACGACGCGGGCACGCGCTCGACGATCTCGGCCCGCATCTGCTCCGGCACCTCGTAGCACTTGCCGCAGGCGTACGGCCCGAGGACAGCGGTGATCCGGGAGGCGCCGAGCTCACGCATCGCTTCGACGGTTGCCGGCACGACGCCGAGGTACATCCCCGGCCGTCCGGAGTGTGCGGCACCGATGACGCCGTTCACCGGGTCGGCGAGCAGGACGGGCAGGCAGTCGGCGGCCCGAACCGCCAGCACGATGTCGGACCGGGTGGTGACGATCGCGTCCGCGGTGGGTGTCGGGGCGAGCGGCAGCTCGTCAGCGGGGGCGACCACATGAACGTCGCGGCCATGGACCTGGCTGACCCTGACGACGGCCTCCGGCGGGACTCCGAAGGCGGCGCCGACGCGGCGGAAGTTCTCGCCGATCAACGCGGGGTCCTCACCGGCTCCGCCGAGGTTCAGTTCGCCGTACGGCGCCTTGCTCGTCCCCCCGAAGCGATCGGTGAAGGCGAAGCGGACATCCTCGAGAACCTCGTCGTAGCCGAACACACCTGAAGGCTATCCAGCCGGGTCAGCACAGGCCGGACCGGCTCAGCTGGTGGGAGTCGCGCGCAGCCCGGCGAGCGCCGTCCGCGCCTCCTCGGCGACTTCGCGGCGCCCGTCGCCGTCCCCCAGGCCGACGACGTGATCCAGTGCGTGACCGTAGGCCACCGCGAACGCCGTCTCGGCCGCCACCTCCAGATCAGGCGTGATCCCGGTGCCTTCCCAGTTCGTCCCGGACACCGGATTGACCGCCCGTGCGATCGGAACGGTGGCTTCGAGGTGCCGGTGGACCGTGAATCCTTCGCGCGGGTGGGCACCACCCCGCGTGCGTTCACCGACCACGACAGCACGCTTGAGCTGCTGCAGGTTGTAGGTCAGCTCCTCGGCCGCCGAGAAGGTGGTCGCCGACGTCAGCACCCAGATCGGTTTGCTGCCGCCGAACCGGGGGCCGACCAGCTGCGGCACAGTCCAGTACTGGCGGACTGTCCCGTCGGACGGCGTGACCAGGTCGTTCAGGTGGACCGGCTCGTCCTCGAACAAGTAGCTGCACAGCAGCGCGACCATGTCCGGCGAACCACCCCGGCAACCGCGCAGATCCAGCAGCAACGCGTCGGTCGCCCACAGCATCGCCATCGCCCCGGCCGCCGCGGCTCCCGCGTGCTTCGGCTCGAAGAGCGTCGGCCGGATCTCGAGTACGCCGACATTGCCGGCCAGCCGCTCCGCTCGCGCCATCCCGGCCGCGTTCAGCTCGACCCGCCGTACCCAGGCCGCCTTCTCGGCGACCGGGTCGGCGCCCTCGTCGAACAGTTCGTCGACGTGGTGGAGCAGCCGCAGGTGCTTGTCGTCGTTGCCGACCTGGAGATCGGCGGTCATGCGTTCGGCCAGCTCCACCGGCTCGGTCAGGTCGTCGTACCGGCCGACCGACCCGGCCGCGGTCAGCCGGTCGGCGACCGCCGCACCGACCTCGGGGAACACATAGTGGGTCCGGACCAGCGAGGCGACCTGGTCGATGACTGCGGCGATCTCGTCTTTGCGCATGGCGGTCAGTGAAGCACCGCCATGGTCTGCCGTCGCCCGAATTAGTTACTTGAGGAAGTCGGGGATGTCGAGGTCTTCTTCGGGCTCGGGCTTGCGGGGCGGGCGGGTCGGGGTGGAGCCGGTCGACGGGTTGGACCCGGAGGCCGAGCTGCCGTTCGAACCCGCGCTGCTCGGGCCGTTCGTGGGCCAGGAGTGCTGGGTGGCCGGCGCGGTCGGTGAGGCCGGCGTGTGCGGTGCCGGCTGCGTCGACTGCTGGCCCGACTGGACCGTGCGGACCGGGTCGCCGGGCTGCGGCCGGGCCGAGTTGGTCGTCCCCGCACCCGGACGGCCCTCCGTCGACGCAGGCACCGGGACGGTGTCGTCGGTCGGCGTCGGCGGGTTGGTGAACTGTCCGGATCCTGCCTGCCCGTTCGAGGACTGACCGGCCGCGGCACCCGGCTGACCACCGATGGCCTGGCCGGCGCCGGGCTGACCGCTCGCGGACTGGGTTGCGCCGGCGGCGAACTGGCCGTCGGCAGGCTGACCCACGGGCGGCTGACCGGTCGCGGGCTGCGCGGCCTGCTGGCCGTTCTGGGTTCCCCCCGGCGCGCTCGACGCCGGCGCCGAGTACGACTGCTGGGCCGGCCGGGACGTCTGCGGGCGGGCCTGGTTCATCGCCTGCTCGCGCCGCTTCGGCATCCCGCCGTCGAAGCCGGCCGCGATCACGGTGACCCGCACCTCGTCGCCGAGGGCGTCGTCGATGACCGCGCCGAAGATGATGTTCGCGTCGGTGTGCGCGGACTCCGAGACCAGCTGGGCCGCCTCGTTGATCTCGAACAGGCCCAGGTCGGAACCGCCCGCGATCGACAGCAGCACGCCGTGCGCACCCTCGATACTTGCCTCAAGCAACGGAGACGAGATGGCCGCCTCGGCCGCCGCCACCGCGCGGTCCTCGCCGCGGGACGAGCCGATGCCCATCAGCGCCGAGCCGGCGTTCGACATGACCGCCTTGACGTCGGCGAAGTCCACGTTGATCAGACCGGGCGTGGTGATCAGGTCGGTGATACCGGACACACCTTGCAGCAGCACCTGGTCGGCCTGCTTGAACGCGTCCAACACGGACACGGCGCGGTCGGAGATGGTCAGCAGGCGGTCATTCGGGATGACGATCAGGGTGTCGACTTCCTCACGGAGGGCGGCGATACCGTCCTCCGCCTGGGTCGCACGGCGCTTGCCCTCGAACGAGAACGGCCGGGTCACCACACCGATGGTCAGCGCACCGAGCGAGCGCGCGATCCGGGACACCACCGGCGCGCCACCGGTGCCGGTGCCGCCACCCTCGCCCGCGGTGACGAAGACCATGTCGGCGCCCTTGAGCGCCTCCTCGATCTCCTCCGCGTGGTCCTCGGCGGCCTTCTGCCCGATCGCCGGGTTCGCGCCGGCGCCGAGGCCGCGGGTCTCCTCCCGGCCGATGTCGAGCTTGACGTCCGCGTCGCTCATCAGCAGCGCCTGCGCGTCGGTGTTGATGGCGATGAACTCAACGCCCTTCAGACCGTGCTCGATCATCCGGTTGACGGCGTTCACGCCGCCTCCGCCGATGCCGACGACCTTGATGAGTGCCAGGTAGTTCTGCGGTGCCGCCACGTCCGCGCCTCTCGCCTCGTTCTGTTCCCGTTGTGGCCGGTTGGCCCCTGTTCCAGCGAAAAGTTCCAGCGAAAAGACTGAACCTCAAGTGGATGCTTAGAGTTATGTCAACTTTAGATTACGCCGCACGCTACGGGACCGGTTCGGGCGATGTCCACGCGCCTCGCCGCACACCCCCGTGATGTGATCCGTCATCGCTTTTCCCCTTTGGTGACAGGGAGATCGGGCGCCGAGACGTCGTACACCTTCGCCTGGCGCTTCATCAGCACGCTGAGTACCTCCGCCTTGCGCTCGCTGTCATCGGAACTGCCCCAAACGACCTTCACCCCGGACGACAGGTTCAGGGTGATCGAGTCCGGCGACAGTGCCGAGATCGAGCTCACCTGCGCCCGCAACGTGTCCGGCAGCGCCGCCGAAACCGTCACCAGCGACCGGACAGTGACGTCGCGCCGGGTGCCGGACACCTTGGCCTCCGGTAGCCCGGCCGGCCGGTCGGGCACCGTCTTGAACGTCGTACCGGTCGCGTCCACCAGCTCGAACCGCGAGCCGTCAGTGACCACGACCACCGGTACCCGCTCGGTAACCACGATCACGATCTTGTTCGGCCAGGCGCGGGTCACCTGCGCGTCCGCGACCGCCGGAATGGTCCGGACCCGGTCCGCGATCGAACGCAGGTCGACCTTCGCCAGCGGAGTACCCACCGGCGCCGCCGCCTCCTGCTCGATCGTTGCCACCGGCACCGTATCCGCACCGCTCACCCGGACCCCGGCCACCGCGAAGGCGGACGAGTAGTAGAACAGCCAGACGATCAACCCGGCCAGCACGGCCAGCGCGCCGCCGATCGCCCACGGAAGCCAACTCCGCCAGCGCACCAGCCGTTGCCGGCGCGCGAACCGCTGCTGTGCCCGAGCCAGATCAGCGCTCTGGCTCATTCAGTCAACCCCACCCTTTTACTCCACCACAGGAGCGAGGGCCTCTTGCGCAGACTCGCGGGCGGCGGCGCGTTCGGCCAGCAAACCAACGACTTCCGGGCCGATCAGGGTCACGTCGCCGGCGCCCAGCGTCACCACCAGGTCGCCCGACTCGGCCAGGTCCGCGACCAGTTGCGGTACGGCGGACCACGACGGCTCGAACCGCACCTGCTCAGGCTTCAGCGGCACGTGGTTCGCGATTAGGGCACCGGTCACACCAGGCTCCGGGTCCTCCCGGGCGGCGAACACGTCCATCACGACGACCTCGTCGGCCAGCGCGAGCGCATCGGAGAACTGGGTGGCGAAGATCCTGGTCCGGCTGAACAGGTGCGGCTGGAAGCACGCGATCACGCGCCCCTCCCCCGCGACCTGCCGCGCCGCCGTCAGGTCCACGGCCAGCTCGGTCGGGTGGTGGGCGTACGAGTCGAACACCCGCACGCCGTCCTCGAGCCCCTTGAACTCGAACCGCCGCCCGGTGCCGGTGAACGACGCCAGCCCCTCGGCCAGATCAGCCGCCGAGAACCCGAGCCCGAGCCCGACGGTCAACGCCGCCGACGCGTTCAGCGCGTTGTGCTTACCCGCTTGCTGCAGCTGCACCATCGGCAGCTTGCGCCCGCGGTACACCGGTACGAACGACTGCGTCGCCCCGGTCGCCGTGATCTCGGTGACCCGCAGGTCCGCGTCCTCCGACTCGCCGTACGTCCGTACGTCGATGCCGCGCGCGCGAGCGAACTCGGCCAGCTTCCGCGCCCCGGCATCGTCGTAGCAGATCGCCATGAAGCCGTTCGGGATCACCCGGTCGCAGAACTGCTCGAAGGCGAGCCGGTAGCTGGCCTCGTCGCCGTAGTTGTCCAGGTGATCCGGCTCGACCGATGTGACGATCGACACCTCGGGCGTGTAGGTCAGGAACGACTTGTCCGACTCGTCCGCCTCGGCGACGAACAGGTCACCGGTGCCGTCGTGGGCGTTCGAGCCCGACTCGTTCAGGTTGCCGCCGATCGCGTACGACGGATCGACCGCACAGTGCTGCAGTGCCACGGTCAGCATCGAGGTCGTGGTGGTCTTGCCGTGCGTACCGGCTACCGCCAGCGTGCGGCGGCCGACCATCACCGAGGCGAGCGCGGCGGCCCGCGGCAGGATCGGGATCCCGGCGGCCCGGGCGGCGACCACCTCGGGGTTCGTCTCGCGGATCGCGGTCGACACCACCACGGTGTCGACGTCGGCGACATGCTCTGCGGCGTGACCGACCCAGCAAGTGGCACCGAGCGCGCGCAGCGCGGCCAGCACCTTGCCGTCCTTGGCGTCGGAACCGGACACCTCGATGCCACGAGACGCCATGATCCTGGCGATGCCGGACATGCCGGCGCCGCCGATACCGATGAAGTGCACTCTGCCCAGCTTCTCGGCGGGGTAGATCGTGGCGTCAGGACCAAAATTCTTTACTTCGACGATCACGAAGCAGACCTCACCACATCCAGGATGATCCGCGCCAATCGCTCGTCGGCGTCGGTCCGGATCAAGCCCTTCGCTGCTGTGGACATGGCTGTCAGACGCGCGGAGTCGAGCAGAAGTTGCGGAACATTCGCCCGAACCCAGTCAGCGGTCACCGTCGCGTTGTCCACCAGCAGGCCGCCGCCCGCATCCACCACCGGCTTGGCGTTCAGGGCTTGCTCACCGTTACCGTGCGGCAGCGGAACGTAGATCGCCGGCAGTCCGACGCCCGACACCTCCGTCACGGTGTTCGCACCCGACCGGCACACGACGAGGTCGGCGGCGGCGTACGCGAGGTCCATCCGGTCCACGTAGTTCAGCACCACGTACGGCAGCGGGCCGGCCGACGGGACCTCGAGGGTGTTCTTCGGCCCGATCACGTGCAGCACCTGGATCCCGGCCGCCTGCAGGTCGGCGGCCGCGCCCGCGATCGCCTCGTTCAGCCGCTGCGCGCCCTGCGAACCGCCGGTCACCATCAGCGTCGGCGCGTTCGGGTCCAGCCCGAAGAACTGCCGCGCCTCGGCCCGCAGCGCGGCCCGGTCCAGCTGGGAGATGGCGCGCCGGATCGGCAGGCCGACGTACTCGGCATGTGGCAGCTCCGTGCCGGGGAACGACGTCTTGACGTGCTGCGTGCAGTAGCGGGCGGCGAACTTGTTCGCGATCCCCGGCACCGCGTTGCCCTCGTGCACGACGATCGGGGTCTTCTTGCGCCAGGCGGCGACGTACGCGGGGGTCGAGACGTAGCCCCCGAAGCCGACCAGGACATCGGCCTTGGCCTCGTCCAGGACCCGGCGGGCCGCGCTCACCGAGGCGAGCATCTTGCCCGGTACGGCGAACAGCGCCGGCGTGGGCTTGCGCGGCAGCGGCACCGGCGGGATCAGCTCGAGGCGGTAACCGGCCTCCGGGACGACCCGGGTCTCGAGGCCGCGCTCGGTGCCGAGCGCGAGGATCTCGACGGTCGGGTCGAGCCGGCGCAAGGCGTCGGCGGTGGCGATCAGGGGTGAGGTGTGGCCGGCGCTACCGCCACCGGCCAGGACGATGCTGGGCACAGCTTTCAACGCTCCCGCGGGTTGTCTCAGTCGTTCGTTCGCCGCGACGGCAACCACCCGAAACGTGGCCGCCTGGTCTCCTTCAGGGCAGCCTGCGCGCCGGGTTCGGCCTTCGCGAAGGACAGCAGCATGCCGACCGCGATCAGCGTCGGCAGCAATGCGGAACCACCGTACGACAAAAGCGGGAGCGGGATACCCACGATGGGTAGCAGTCCGATCACGGCACCCAGGTTGACCAGGGTCTGCGCCATGATCCAGATCGTGATCCCGGCCGCCGCGTAGCGGACGAACGGCTCGGTGTTCCGCGTCGCGATCCGCACCCCGGCGTAGGCCAGCGTGAGGAACAGGGCGAGCACGGTGAGCGAGCCGACCAGGCCGAGCTCCTCACCGATCACGGAGAAGATGAAGTCGGTGTGCGCCTCCGGCAGGTTGCCCCACTTCTGCCGGCTGTTGCCGATCCCGACGCCCCACCAGCCGCCGGTCGACAGTGCGTAGAACGAGTGGTACGCCTGCCAGCCGACCGCGGTCGGGTCCTGGAACGGGTCCAGGAACGACGTCACCCGCTCCATCCGGTACTTCTCCGCGTTGACGAAGTACGACGCGATCGCACCGACCACACCGATGGTCGCGATGAACAGCCGCGTCGGTGCGCCGACGATCCAGATCATGCCGATCATCACGGCCATCAGGACGAGCGCCGTACCGAGGTCGTGCTGGCCGACCACCAGGGCGATCACCAGACCGCACACCGGCACCATCGGGACCAGCAGGTGCTTCCACTGGGTGAGCAGCTTCTCCTTCCGCGCGTACAGATCCGCGCACCACATCACCAGCGCCAGCTTGGCGAACTCACTCGGCTGGATCTGCAGCGGTCCACCGAGGTTCAGCCAGTTGGTGTTGCCGTTCACGCCGACGCCGAGTCCCGGGACGTACGTCAGCACGAGCAGAAACACCGAGCCGAGCAGAGCGACGTACGACAGCATGCGGAAGTGCCGTGGCGTCATCCGGGACGCGACGTAGGCCATCGGCAGCCCGACGCCGACCCAGATCAGCTGGCGAATGAAGATCGTGTAGCTGTTCCCGTTCGCGCGCAGCGACAGCACGCTGGACGCCGACAGCACCATCAGCAGCCCGAGCACCAGCAGCAGACCGGTTGCCCCGAGCAAGATGTGGTACGACGTCAACGGCCGGTCGAGGATCTCCCGGATGGCCACGAGCCACGCACGGTCATCGGTCTTCTTCTGGTCCGGCTGGTCAGCGATCGACGTCACGCGATCACCCCGGATCAGTTCGCGAGCCGCTGCACGGCTTCGGCGAAGGCGTCCCCGCGGGCTCCGTAGTTGGCGAACATGTCCCAGGATGCGCAGCCGGGCGCGAGCAGCACGGTGTCACCCACCTGTGCCAGCTTCGCCGCCTCCCCCACCACGATCTCCATGGCTCCAGTGTCCGTTGACTCGATCACGATCCTCGGGACATCCGGTGCGTGTCGCTCGAGTGCTTCGGCGATGACAGCCTTGTCCTGACCGAGCAGGACGACGGCCCGTAACCGTTCGCGCGCCGCGATCACCAGCTCGTCGAACGTCGCGCCCTTGGCCTGGCCGCCGGCGATCCACACCACGTGCTCGTACGCGAGCAGCGAGGCCTGTGCGGCATGCGGGTTGGTCGCCTTCGAGTCGTCGACATAGTTGACCCCGGCAACCTCCGCGACGTGCGCGATCCGGTGCTTGTCCGGCCGGAACCCGCGCAGCCCGTCCCGGACCGCCGTCGCCGGTACGCCGAACGCCCGGGCCAGCGCGGCCGCGGCCAACGCGTTCGCCACGTTGTGCGGCGCCGGCGGCGTGACATCGTCGATCGTCGCGAGCTCCAGCGCGGAGGTCGCGCGCTGCTCGACGAACGCCCGGTCGACCAGCAACTCGTCCACCAGGCCGACCATCGACGGACCCGGCGTACCGAGGGTGAAGCCGATCGCGCGGCAGCCCTCGATCACGTCCGCGTCCAGCACCAGTTGCTCGGTCGCGGGGTCGGCCACGTTGTAGACGCAGGCGACCTGGCAGTTCTCGTAGATACGGCCCTTGTCCTTGGCGTACGCCTCCATCGAGCCGTGCCAGTCGACATGGTCCGGTGCGAGGTTCAGTACGGCGGCCGCGTGCGCGGACATCGAGTGCGTGAAGTGCAGCTGGTAGCTGGACAGCTCGACCGCGATCACGTCGTACGGCTCGGGGTCCATGACCACTTCGAGCAACGGCAACCCGACGTTGCCCGCGGCAACGGCCCGGTGACCGGCCGCGGTCAGGATCGCGGTCAGCATCTGCACGGTCGTGGTCTTGCCGTTGGTGCCGGTGATGCACAGCCACGGCGCGGCGTTGGCCGGGTCGCGCAGCCGCCAGGCCAGCTCGATCTCACTCCAGATCGGCACGTCCCGCTCGGCCGCCTGGGCCAGCAGCGGCGCATGCGGCGGTACGCCGGGCGACGTCACGACGACATCGACTTCCTTGGGGAGTTCCGCCGTACTGCCCGGACCAAGGGTGACGGTGGCGCCGAGGACCTCCAGGATCTGCGCCTTCTCGCGGAGCGCCTCGTTGTCCCGGTCGTCCAGGACGATCAGGTGCTCGGCACCGGCCTGCAGCAGCGAGTCGGCGCACGCGTAACCCGCCGTACCGAAGCCCAGCACGACGAACCGCGTCGTCGCCCAGCCGTCCGAGGTGCGTGTCTCCAGTGTCACGGGGCCTCCCGGTCTGGACTGAGGAGCGTAGGGAGCGAAGCGACCGGAGCGACGAGGGAAGACCGGGAGTCAGAGCCCCGTGTCCCGCCGCGCCGGAGGCGTGGCAATTCAACACAGCTCATCCGGCCACCCATTCCGCATAGAAGATCCCGAGACCGATCACCACGCACAGGCCCTGGATGATCCAGAAGCGGATCACCACGTTCACCTGTTCCCAGCCGAGCATCTCGAAGTGGTGCTGCAACGGCGCCATCCGGAAGATCCGTTTACCGATCCCGGTGGTGCGTTTGGTGAGCTTGAAGTAGCTGACCTGCAGGATGACCGAGGCGGTGATGATGACGAACAGGCCGCCGAGCAGCAGCACCAGCAACTCGGTCCGGGTCATCACGGCCATGCCGGACAGCGCGCCGCCCAGGGACAGCGAACCGGTGTCACCCATGAAGATCTTGGCCGGCGACGCGTTCCACCACAGGAAGCCGAAGAGCGCACCGGTCAACGCGGCCGCCACCACGGCCAGGTCGTGCGGATCCCGGACCTCGTAACACTTGGCGGTCGGGACGGTCGCGCAGCTCTGGTTGAACTGCCAGATGCAGATCAGGGTGTAGGCGCCGAACACCATCATCGATGCGCCGGTAGCGAGGCCGTCCAGGCCGTCGGCGAGGTTGACGCCGTTCGACATGCCGGCGATCAGCAGCAGGATCCAGATCACCACGAGGATCGTCGGCAGTTCCAGCCAGCCGATGTCGCGGATGAACGAGATGAACGGCGAGGCCGGCCGCTGCCCACGTTCGTCGGGGAACTGCAGCGCCAGTACGGCGAACACCACCGCGACCATCGTCTGGCCGGCCAGCTTCGCCTTGCTGCGCAGACCGAGGCTGCGCTGCCGGAAGATCTTGATGAAGTCGTCCAGGAAGCCGACCGCGCCCATCCCGGCGAACAGGAACAGCACCAGCAGCGCCGAGGCGGTCGGCGCGCTCGTCGTGTACAGCTTCGCCGCGAAGTAGCCGACGATGGTCGCGATGATGAACACGGTGCCGCCCATGGTCGGCGTACCGCGTTTGGTGTGGTGCGAGGTCGGGCCGTCGTCGCGGATCTCCTGGCCGTAGCCGCGCTTGGCGAGCAGGGTGATCGCCCAGCGGGTACCGATCAGGGTCAGCACCATCGAAACGGCGCCGGCGAACAGGATCGAGATCACTGCACGCCCTCCTCGATCAGCGCGTCCGCAAGGCTACGGAGCTTCGACCCCTTCGAGGACTTCACCAGTACGACGTCACCCGCGCGCAGCTCGGAGCGCAGCAGCTCGAGCGCTTCCGGGATGCTGTCGACGTAGGCCGACTCGTTGCCCCAGGAGCCCTCCAGCGAGGCACCGAGATGAATGGGTTTCGCTCCCGCTCCGACCACGAGCAGCCGGTTGACGTCGAGTCGCACCACCAGCCGCCCGATCGCGTCGTGCTCGTCGGCCGACGCGTCACCGAGCTCGAGCATCTCGCCGAGCACAGCCCAGGTCCGCGCCCCGCGCGACCGGCCGATCGCGACGAGTGCTTTCAGTGCGGCACGCGTCGAGTCCGGGTTGGCGTTGAAGGCGTCGTTGATGATCGTCACGCCGTCCGCGCGTTCGGTCAGCTCCATCCGCGCCGCGGACACTCGCGTGGCGGCGTTGAGGCCTTCCGCGAGCTGCTCGGGAGTCATACCGATCGCCGCCCCGACAGCAGCGGCGGCCAGCGCGTTCGACACGTAGTGCTCGCCGATGAACTGCAGCTGGATGTCGCCGCTGAAGTCACCGATGCGCAGGGTGAAGGCGGGCTGCCCTTCGGCGTCGAGCTTCACGCCCTCGGCCCGGATGTCGGCCTCGGGTGCCTCGCCGAAGGTCAGCACCCGTTCCTTCGTCCGGCTTCGCATCGCGGCAACGCGATGGTCATCGGCATTGAGCAATGCGGTGCCGCCGGCGGTCACAGCCTCGATCATCTCGCCCTTGGCGACGGCGATGTTGTCCTGGGACCCGAACTCGCCGATGTGTGACGTACCGATATTCAGCACCAGCCCGATCTTCGGCGGCGTGATCCCGGTCAGGTAGGTGATGTCACCCTGGTGCCGCGCTCCCATCTCGGCGACGAGGTACTTCGTGCTCTCCGTCGCCTGCAGCGCGGTGAGCGGGTGCCCGATCTCGTTGTTGAACGAGCCCTCCGGCACCACGGTCTCGCCGTACGGGCGGATCAGCTGCCCGATCAGGTCCTTGGTGCTGGTCTTGCCGGACGATCCGGTCAGGGCGATCACGGTCAGGTCGGGAAGGCGACCGACCACCAACCGGGCCAGCGCTCCGAGCGCGGCCTGCGGGTCCGCGACGACGATGCACGGGCTGCCCTCGACCGGCCGGGCCGTCAGTGACACCGTGACGCCCGCGGCGGTCGCCGTACCGACGTAGTCGTGCCCGTCGACGTTCTCGCCCGGCAGGGCGACGAACAGCCCACCGGGGCCGGCGGCTCGCGAGTCGATCACCACCGCGCCGTCCACGACGGCCGACGGGGCGACCCCCGTGAGCTCGCCGTTCACAGCGTCGGCGATCTCGCCGCAACTGACAGGGATCACCGGTCTGCCTCCAACAGCTCACGCACGGTTTCACGGTCGTCGAACGGGTGGATCACACCGCCGACGTCCTGGCCTGTTTCATGGCCCTTGCCCAGTACGACGACTGTGTCGCCCGGGCCGGCCAGCTCGATCGCGCTCGCGATGGCCTGCCGGCGGTCGCCGATCTCGCGCAGGTCGACACCGGGCACCGCCTGCCGCGCGCCGTCGAGGGCGGCCGCGCGGATGGTGGCCGGGTCCTCGCTGCGCGGGTTGTCGTCGGTGACGATCACGACGTCCGCCGTCCGGGCCGCGGCGGCACCCATCGCCGGCCGCTTGCCGGGATCGCGGTCACCACCGCACCCGACGATCGCGAACAGCCTGCCCTTGGTCGCACCCCGAGCGGCCTGCAGGGCCAGCTCGACCGCGTCCGGGGTGTGCGCGTAGTCGACGATCACCGCCAGGCCGTCCTGGCGGGTGAACGTCTCCATCCGGCCCGGTACGGTCGCGGTCCGCAGCCCGGTCGCGATCGCCTCGGCGGGTACGTCGAGCTGCCGCAGCATCACGGTCGCGAGCAGCGCGTTCGCCACGTTGAAGTCACCGGGCAACGCGATCTCCACGGTCAGCGATTCGTTCGGCCCCTGGATGTCCAGCACGGTCGTACCGTGCTCGGACTCGTGCCGGTTCGCCACCGTCCAGTCGGCGTCACCCTTGGTGGAGGCGGTGACGAGCGGTACGACGGTCTGCGCGGCGAGGCGGCGTCCGTACTCGTCATCGATCATCACCACCGCGACATCACACCGCTCCGGGGTGAACAGTGAGGCCTTCGCCGCGAAGTACTCCTCGAACGTGTGGTGGAAGTCCAGGTGGTCCTGCGTCAGGTTGGTGAACCCGGCGACCGCGAACCGGGCCCCGTCGACCCGGCCCATCGCCAGTGCGTGACTGGACACCTCCATCGCGCACCACGCGACCGACTGCTCGCGCATCACCGCGAACAGCGCCTGCAGGTCGGTGGCCTCCGGAGTGGTCCGGACGCTCTTCACCACCTCGTCGCCGATCCGGGTCTCGATCGTCCCGATCAACGCCGTCCGACCGACCTCCCGCAACACGGAGTCCAGCAGGAAGCAGGTCGTGGTCTTGCCGTTGGTGCCGGTGATCCCGAGCAGCCGCAGCTCACTGGTCGGCTCGCCGTAGATCCGGGCCGCGACCGCACCGAGCACGTCACGCGGCTTGTCGACCACGAGCACCGGGAGACCGGTTGCCGCGGCCCGCTCCGCACCGGTCGGATCGGTCAGTACGGCGACTGCGCCGGACTGGTGTGCAGTTGCGGCGTACTCAGCGCCATGCGTGACGGCACCGGGCAGAGCGGCGTACAGGTCGCCAGGGAGGACAGAGCGGGAGTCGAGCGAGACGCCGGTGACGTCGACCGGCAGACCCGCTGGGACCGCTGCTGCGGCGATCCGGGCGACGTCGGCCAGGCCGACCGGCACGACGTGCCGTGGCCTGATCGCTGCGACGGCGCCGCCTGCGGCAGTAGGGGTGGACACGGGCCCTGAGGCTACCGCTCCGGACACCGTGACTCCTACCTGACCCTGCGTCACCAGGTGACGGGTACGTCGGGCTGCTTGGCTCCCGTCGGCGGTACGACGTACTTCTGCAGCGCGTAGCTCATCACGTCCCGGAACACCGGTCCTCCCTGGAAACCACCACCCCGAGCACCTGTCGGGTCGTGCAGTACGACGTACGTAACGAACCGTGGGTTGTCGGCCGGCGCAAATCCGGCGAAAGAAGTCGCCCACTTGCCGTACTTGCCGGTCTTCGGGTCGACCTGCTGCGCGGTCCCGGTCTTACCGGCCACCAGGTAGCCGTCGATCGCCGCCTGCGGCGCGGTGCCCTTCTTCGCGGTCACCGCCTCCATCATCGTGGCGACCTCCTTGGCGGCCTTCTCGCTGACCACCCGGTGCGGCGCCGCGGTCTGGTTCGGGATGACCGTCCCGTTCGCGTCGATGTAGTTGCGGACCAGCTTCGGCGGGACGTAGACACCGCCGTTGGCGACCGCGTTCACCGCGGCGGTCATCTGGACGGCGTTCACCGACAGGCCCTGACCGAACGCGACGTTCGACCGGGTCAGCTCGGGCCACTCGTCACCCGGCTGCATCAAGCCCTTGCTCTCACCCGGGAAGCCCAGCCCGGTCGGCTCGCCGAAGCCGAAGTCGTGCAGGTACCTCACGAACTGCGGGATCGGCATCTGCTGCGCGGCCATGATCGTGCCGACGTTGGACGACTTCGCGACCACGCCCGCGATGGTCAGGTTCAGCGGGCCGTGGTCCCAGTGGTCCTTGATCGTCCGCCGCTGCACCTCGATGCTGCCGGGCACCCGGAGCTTGGTGTTCAGGTCGATCAGGCCGGCGTCGGCGAGGGCGGCCATCGTGACCACCTTCTGCACGCTGCCGGGCTCGTAGGTGCGCTCGAGGGCCGGGTTGTTCAGGTCGGACGGCTTGTACTTCTTGTTCGGGTCGAACGACGGGTAGTTCGCCATCGCCATCAGCTCGCCGGACTTCACGTCCATCACGATCACCGTGCCGGAGGTGGCCTTGTACTGGCGGACCGCCTCGGCGATCCGCTGTTCCGCGAAGTACTGCAGGTCGGTGTCCAGGGTCAGCTGCACGCTGACACCGGGCTTCGGCTCCTCGACCGTGTGGTTCGCGTTCGGGATCTTGTTGCCCCGGGTGTCGACCTCGTACATCGCCTTGCCGTCCTGGCCGGACAGCTTGTCGTTCAGGCCGTACTCGAGCCCGGACAGACCCTTGCCGTCGGCACCGACCACGCCGACGACGGTCGAGGCGACGCTGCCGTTGGGGTGACTGCGGATCGGGTCGTCCTCGGTGTAGAGACCGGCCAGCAGCGGGGCGTCCTGCTCCTCCGGCTTGCTCTTGTTCTCCTCGATGATCGCGGCGTTGCGGGTCTTGATCTCGGCCTCGATCTCGTTCCAGGCCTGCGGGCTCACCTGGTGCGCGAGGACGGCGAAGCGGCCGGTTCCGCTCATCGCGGCGAGCAGTTTGCTGTACGTCGTACTCGTCACCTTCGGCGCGAGGATCGACGCCAACTGCTCTGCCACCGGCTTGGTCTGGGTCGGGTCGGCGGTGATCGCCACAGCGTCCTCGGACACGGCCAGCTGGACGCCGTTCCGATCCTCGATCGTGCCTCGGGACGCGTGCAGGATGAACGGCTTGGTGTTCTCCTTGGTCGCGGCCTGCGCGTAGCTGTCCGGGTCCACGCCCTGCAGCAGCACCAGCCGCCCGGCGAACAGCGACAGCACGAACGCCATCACCCCGAACGTCATCCGCAACCGCAACGCCGGCCGCCCCAACCGCAACATCCGCGGAGGCTTCCGCACCTTCGGCTTCTTCGGCCGGGGCTGCGGCCTGTTCTGCGGGGGCCGCTTCCGCGGCGGCGCACCCTTCTTGACCGGCCGCTTGGCAGTCTTCTTGGCAGGAGCTTGCTTGCGCGGTGCCGCCGTACCAGTAGCAGGTCTCTTCCTGGGCTGGCTGGGTGCAGCCTTCTTCACCGGGCGACGCGGGGCCGCGTTCTGCTCAGCCTCGCGGGCCTGGCGGAGGAGTCTTTCGCGGGTGGTCTCGGGACGCTGCGGGGTGTTCCGGGTGCTGTCGGTAGTGGCGGACGGACGGGACGGAGCCTTGCGGGGCGGGGTGCCCCGGCGTGGTGCACTGCCACGCTTGCGTGGCGGCTCGTCTCCCCGTCGGTCCGTCATCCGATCATCCCCCAGTGGTCGTGGTGCCCTGCGCCCCCGTCGTACCGGCGCGCGGCTTGTTCGTCGTCACGGGCGGCTTGGTGCCCGTCGTCCCTGTGCGTGCTGTCGCCGTCCCCGGCTTCACCGTGCCCGCGGGCGGCTTCACCACCGGCGGCTTCACGACCGGCGGCTTGACAACCGGCGGCTTCACGACCGGTGGTTTGGCGACCGGCGGATTGACCACCGGCGGCTTGGTCGCGGTGCCGGTCGGCGTACCGGGACCGAACATCGCCGTACCCGTGCCGGCCTTGCCTTCGGCCGGTACGCCGAGCACGCGCCCGTCGGACAGCCGCAGGAACACCGGGTTCGGGTTCGGCACCATGCCCATCCGCAACGCCCGGTCCGCCAGGTTCTGCGGCGACTCGAGCGTGCGGACCTGCTTCTCCAGGCCTTCCTGCTGATCGCGCAACTGGTCGGCCTGGTTGCTCAGGTTGGTGACCTCGAACGTCCCGCGCTGCAGCTCGGTGTTGAGCAGCAGCAGGCCGACCAGGCCGGCCGCTAGCAGCGACACCACGAAGATGACGAACGGCATCCGCGGCGGCCGGAACGGCGCACCGTAGACCACCCTGAGCTTCGGTTCCGACTTCTTGGCCGGAGCGGCCGGCGTGACCCGCGCCTTCTGCGGGCTGAAGACAGTACTCATCAGGCCACCAGCCCTTTCTCCCGGATCCGTTCCGCCGCCCGCACGCGAGCGGAGGCGGCGCGCGGGTTCGCCGCGGTCTCCTCCTCGGTCGGCCGCTCGGCACCCCGGGTCAGCAACTTCAGGTACGGCTCGTGCCCGGCCGGAATCACCGGCAGGTCGTCCGGTACGTCGGTCTTGGTCCCGGTCGCCAGCGTCTGCTTGGTGATCCGGTCCTCGAGCGAGTGGTAGCTCATCACCACGATCCGGCCGTGCAGCGCCAGCGCCTCGATCGCGGCCGGCAGCGCACGACGCAGTACGTCGAGCTCTCCGTTCACCTCGATCCGCAGCGCCTGGAAGGTCCGCTTCGCCGGGTGTCCCCCGGTCCGGCGGGCCGCCTGCGGGATCGCGTTGCGGACCAGCTCGGACAGTCGCGCGCTGTTCGTGAACGGCTCGATCTCACGCTCGCGCACGATCCGGTCCGCGATCCGCCGGGCGAACTTCTCCTCGCCGTACTGGAACAGGATCCGGGCAAGGTCGGCCGCGCTGTAGGTGTTCACGATGTCGGCCGCGGTGGTCGGGCCGGTGCTGTCCATCCGCATGTCCAGCGGCGCGTCCTGCGCGTAGGCGAAACCACGCTCGGCCTCGTCCAGCTGCATCGAGGAGACACCCAGGTCGAACAGGATCCCGTCGATCGCGCGTACGTCGAGCTCGTCCAGCACGCGCGGGAGTTCGTCGTACACCGCGTGCACGAGCGTGATCCGCTGCTCGTACGGCGCCAGCCGCTCACCGGCCAGCCGCAGCGCGGCCGGGTCACGGTCGAGCCCGATCAGGCGAGCCTGCGGGAACTGGCGCAGGAAGGCCTCGGAGTGACCACCCAGACCGAGGGTCGCGTCGACGAGGACCGCACCGGGATGCGCGAGCGCCGGCGCCAGCAGCGCGACCACGCGCTCCAGCATCACCGGCACATGCCGCTCCGCAGCGTCCATCCTCGACCCTTTCCCGTCGCCACGGGAGCGACCCTGCCCCCGCAGGTTCTTCGGTGTTGCGGTGCTGCCTGTCAGTGCCGCGGCCGGAGACGACTCCGTCCGGTCAGATCGCGGGTACGCCTTCCGGGGAAGTACCTCGGTGTCTTGGCGCCGGGGAAGTGGCGCCAAGCCGTGAGGTCGGAAGTCGGACCCGTGATCTCACCGGACGGCCGGTGTGCTCGCGAAGCCGCTTGCTCACTGTTCAGGTTCAGAAGATGCCGGGCAGTACCTCCTCGGAGAGGTCGGCAAACGCCTGCTCCTGCTCCTGGGAGTACCTGTTCCAGTTCTCCGTGTTCCAGATCTCCACCCTGTTCATCGCCCCGATGACGACGCAGTCGCGATCAAGTCCCGCGTAATCGCGCAGCATCGGCGGGATGGTGACCCGGCCCTGCTTGTCCGGCACCTCGTTCGAGGCTCCGGCGAACAGCATCCGCAGGTAGTCCCGCGCACCCTTGTTGGTGATCGGCGCCTGCTTCAACTGCTCGGTCAGCTGGACGAACTCGCGCTCGGGCCACACGGACAGCGACCGCTCCTGTCCACGCGTGATCACCAGGCCGTCAGCCAGTTCGTCCCGGAACTTCGCCGGCAGGAACAGCCGTCCTTTGTCGTCGAGCTTGGGGAAGTGAGTTCCGAGGAACACGCTCCACCTCCCCGTTGCGGACTCTCCGTCTCAGGCGAGCTGTTTCCACCACTTCGGTTCCATTGCGCTCCACCTTACTCCACTTTCCACCACCGTCAACCAACTTCCGCCCCATCCACTACCCGCGCCGCGTGATTCCGGCGCGGCTCCCCCGCGTGTCGCTGCCGGGTCAACCGCTTGAATCTCCTCCACTTCGCTCCACCGGTCTCCTCCACTTCCCTCCACCCGGGTTCCTCCACTGCGCTCCACGCGGTATGCCGGTGAACCTTCCGGGCAGACTGTCCGTGAACCTTCTGGGCGGCAGGTACGTCGTATGCCCCGCGCACTGCTTTTTCCGCCCGTACGCTTGGAGGGACGCCAGATCTCGACCACAGAGACCGACCCCGCCGTGAGGGCGTGTGCCGATGAACACCGAAACGCAAGGTAACGAAACCCCCGCTGGTCTAGGCCCGACCCCTACAGCGGGTGAGAATGTGTCGGCCGTCAATGAATGGGGAGGACTCAGGGTGAGCAGCACCGCGACCAGCTCGGCGCTGGCAGGAGCCGGGGACTTCGACGAGCTGTCCGAGGTGGCGGGCCGGGTCCGCCGGGCGATGGAGCAGGTGATCGAGGGCAAATCCGACGTAGTCGAGGTCGCCATCACCGTGCTGCTGGCCGAGGGGCACTTGCTGATCGAGGACGTGCCCGGCGTCGGCAAGACGATGCTGGCCAAGGCGCTCGCGAAGTCGATCGACTGCACAGTGCGACGGATCCAGTTCACGCCCGACCTGCTGCCGTCGGACATCACCGGCGTCTCGGTCTTCAACCAGGAGATCCGCGACTTCGAGTTCAAGCCCGGCGCGGTGTTCGCGAACATCGTGGTCGGTGACGAGATCAACCGGGCCTCGCCGAAGACCCAGGCCGCGCTGCTGGAGTCGATGGAAGAACGCCAGGTCACCGTCGACACCACGACGTACCAGCTCGAGACGCCGTTCATGGTCATCGCGACCCAGAACCCGATCGAGATGGAAGGCACCTACCCGCTGCCCGAGGCGCAGCGCGACCGCTTCATGGCCCGCGTCTCGATGGGCTACCCGGAGCCGGCCGCCGAGCTGCGGATGCTCGACGGGCACGCCGCCGACGATCCGCTGCTCACGTTGCAGCCCGTCACCGACGGTCAGCAGATCCTGCGTCTGGTGAAGACAGTGCAGTCGGTGCACGTGTCGGAGTCGGTCAAGGAGTACGCCGTCGCACTGGTCGGCGCGACCCGCCGGTCGCAGGAGCTCCGGCTCGGAGCCAGCCCGCGATCGACACTGCATCTGGTCCGGGCGGCCCGTGCGGCCGCGGCGCTCGACTCCCGGGAGTTCGTCCTGCCGGACGACATCCAGGAGCTCGCGGTGCCGGTGCTGGCACACCGGGTGCTCCCGGCGGCTGAGGCGCATCTCGGTGGGCGCGGGTCAGCCGACATCGTCTCCGGGCTGGTGGCCAGCGTGCCGCTGCCCCGCACGCGTCGGGACTGAGACATGCGGCAGGCACTGCGCGGGCTGACCACCAGGGGGCGGGCGTTCGTCGCGGCCGGCATCACTGCCTCGCTGTGCGCGCTTCTGCTCGGTCAGAAGGATCTGTTGCGGGTCGGCATTCTCCTGGTGGCGTTGCCGGTCGTCGCAGCACTCGTCGTCGGCCGGACCCGGCTGCGCCTGCAAGTACGCCGTAGCCTCGCGCCGGACCAGGTCCCGGTCGGGACCCAGGCGACCGTAGAACTTGCCCTGAGCAACCAGGGCCGGATGCCGGCCGGGCTGCTGCTGCTCGAGGACCGGATTCCTTATGTACTGGGACACCGGCCGCGGTTCGTGGTGGATCGGGTCAGCCCGAACTGGCGTCGTACCGTCACCTACCCGGTCAAGTCCGATGTTCGCGGACTCTTCCAGGTCGGGCCGCTGATGCTGACCGTGGCCGATCCGTTCGGCCTGGTGGAGACCAGCCGGACGTTCACCCGTAGCCAGCACCTGCTGGTCACGCCGCGGGTCTACCGGCTGCCCGAGATCCGGCTGGGTGCGGACCGGGCCGGCTCGGGCGAGAACCGGCCACGGGCGATCGCGTCCGCCGGTGAAGAGGACGCGACAGTCCGCGAGTACCGCGATGGCGACGACCTGCGCCGGGTGCACTGGCGTTCGACGGCCCGCCGCGGCGAGCTGATGGTCCGGCGCGAGGAGCAGCCCTGGCAGAGCCGGTGCGCGATGTTCCTGGACGCGCGGACGATCTCGCACCACGGGCACGGACCGTCGTCCAGCCTGGAATGGGCGGTCAGCGCGGCCGCCTCGATCGGCATCGACCGGATCCGCCGCGGCTACGTCACCACCTTGCTCGGCGGGCCGACGACCCTGTCCGCGATCGCGCATCGGACGTCGGCCGCCGTACACCAGCCGTTGAATCCGCAGGAGTTGCTGACCGAGTGCGCGACCGTCGAGGAACACCGGTACGCCGAGGTCGGTCCGCTGCTGACGGTGGACCGGCACGCGCAGGAGCCGAGCCTGGTCGTCGCGATCGTCGGCGCCTGCAGCAGCGATGACGTCGTCGCACTGAACCGGTGGCGAACCAGCCAGGCGACCGGTGTCGCGCTGCTGCTGGACGCGGCCAGCTGGGCGGTCGGCGCCGAAGCGACCGAGAAGGCGGCCCGCCTCAGCGCCGCCACGGCCGCGACCGAGAACGAACTGCGCATCAACGGCTGGCGAGTCGCCAGAGTCCAGCGCGGCGACCACCTACCCACCGTCTGGTCCACCCTCGGCCTAAGGAGCGGACGTATCGCATGACCGTGCTTTTGGCCGGGCCTTCGGCGCCGGCAGGGTCATCGGGCTTCACCTCCCGGCCTTCCCTCGTCGCTCCAGTCGCTTCGCTCCCTGCACTCCTCAGTCCAGGCCGGGAGGCCCGATGACCGGTCACGCCAGAATCTCGATAGCTGCTTGGGGAGCGACTGTTCTCGGGGCGCTTGTGCTCACGCCGGTGTTCTCCGGGCCGTTCCTGTTCGTCAGCGCTCTGCTGTGCGCCGCGATCACGGGCATCGGGGTCCTGCTGCAGAACCTGCGCACCCCGCGCGTCGTCGTACCGCTGGTTCAGCTGGTCGTGCTGGTGGAACTGCTCTCGCTGTTCTTCCTGCAGGACACGCTGAAGTTCGGGCTGATCCCGGTGAAGGCGACCGCGCTCGAGTTCAACCAGCAGATGGTCAACGCGATGGACTCGATCAATCGGTTCAGCGCACCACTGCCCCCGGACTCACACCTGACCCTGTTCGCGGTCTCGGTGATCTCGGCGACCGGGTTGCTCATCCACGTCATCGCCGTACAGCTCCGGCAGGCCGCGTGGGCCGGGTTGCTGCTGCTGATCATGTACACGGTGCCGGCCGCGACCGTGCACGGCGGGCTGCCGGCGATGCTGTTCATCCCGCCCGCGCTCGGGTACATCCTGCTGCTGTCGGCGGAGGGCCGGAGCCGGCTGAGCCGTTGGGGCCGCCGCATCTCCGGCGTCTCGCACCTGGACGCGGCCGAGCCGGTCGAGGCGTCCGCGCTCGGCCAGGCGGGTCGGCGGATCGGTCTGTCGGTGGTCGCCCTGGCCGCGCTGCTTCCCGCGCTGCTGCCGGCCCTGCCGGAAGGTGTCATCGGCAACGGTCTGGCCGGCGGCGGCAGTGGGACCGGGATCGGCGCGTCGATCTCGTCGACCGACCCGATGCTCGACATGGGCAAGAACCTGACCCGCGGCGACAACGTGGTCGCGCTCACCTACAAGGGCGGCCCGAACGGCGGCACCTATCTGCGGCTGACCGCGCTCGACCTCTTCGACGGCAACACCTGGCGGATCGCGCCCCGGCCGGAGGGCAGCAAGATCGACGGCGACCTGACCCCGCCGCCGGGCTTCATCGGCGACCTGAACAAGGTCCCGCAGTCCAAGATGGAGATCGACGTCAGCCGGAGCTTCCGTTCGCAGTTCGCGCCGGTCCCCTACCCGCTGCACTCGATCTCCCTCAAGCGCGACTGGCGGTACGACGGCTCCACGCTCGACGTGGTTTCCTCGGGCGGACAGGTGGTCGGCGGCAAGAAGTACAACGTCACGTCGTACGACCTGCAGCCGACACCGGAGCAGTTGGCCAGCTCGGTCAACGGCCGTCCGGACCAGTACACCAGCAGCGTGCCGACGCGCACGCCGACCGAGATCAAGACCCTCACCGACCAGATCACGGCCAGTGCCAAGGGCAACCAGTTCGAGGCGGCCGTGCTGCTGCAGCAGTGGTTCCGCAGTGGCGGCGGTTTCACCTACAGCACCGAGAACGCGCGCGGCAGCGGAATGCGGGCGATCAGCGACTTCCTGCTGCGGAACAAGACCGGGTACTGCGAGCAGTTCGCCACCGGGATGGCGCTGATGGCGCGCATCGTCGGCATCCCGTCCCGGGTCGGCATCGGGTTCCTGCCCGGGACAGCCGGCAAGGACGGTCAGTACACGGTGCGGATGCACGACATGCACGCCTGGCCCGAGCTGTACTTCCAGGGCACCGGCTGGGTCCGGTTCGAGCCGACCCCGTCCGCGCGCGTAGCGACCACGCCGAACTGGACGGTCCCCGCGAGCTCCGACCCGACCAACCCGACCACGGCACCGAGCACCGCGCCGATCACGCCGGGCGCAACCGACGACCCGGAGCTCAACCGGCCGAATGGCGACCGCAACCTGCCGACCGACACCGGCGTCGCCGTCACCGGCGGCGGCAACTGGTTCACCAACGGCGGCGGGAAACTGATCGGGATCGCCGGTGGTGTTCTCCTGCTGCTCTGCATCCCGTGGCTGATCCGCAGCCTGACCCGGCGCCGGCGGTTCACCCGAGAGCCGGGACGTGCCTCGGCCGAGGGTCTGTGGGCCGAGATCCGGGACACCTCCCGGGACCTCGGACTGGACTGGTCCGACATCTCCACGCCGCGACAGACCGGCGAATGGCTCGTCTCGAAGCTGCCCGCTGACACGCAGCCCCAGGCGATCCGCCTGGCCCGCGGCATCGAGGCCCTCCGGTACGCCGGTGACGCGAATCCGACCGTGGACCTCCGGACCGAGGCGGTCGCCGTACGCAAGGCCCTCTGGACCCAGGCACCACGACTCCGCCGCTGGCGGGCGCGACTCCTGCCGCCGTCCTGGCGCTGGTACCTCAACCGGGGCAGCACCGAGGCCTCCGACCTCCTGGACGAGTTCGACCTCCTCCTGGCCCGCCTCCGCTCCCTAGCCCTAAGACGCCGCCACGCCGGCTAACCGAACGCCTGGGCTAGCCCGCCTGCTAGCCCGACGCCTGAAGTGCCACCTGTACCCAACCGCTCCCGTTCGGCGCTGTGCCTAGCCACCGACGGTCACCCGACCGCCAACCCGCACAGCGCCGAACGGGAGCTACCCGCACCACCAAGCAACGCCCGCGGCAGCGGCACCAAACCCGCACAAAAAACAACCACACCCGCCCCACCAGGGCACGGGTGTGGTTGAAGGACTGGTCGCGCGCTCAGGCGCCAGGTCCCATCGTCGTCAGAGGTCTTCGTCGCGCCGGCGCCGCCAGCGGTCCTCCATGCGCTCCATGAAGCTGCCGGACGAGTCGTGCTTGGTCCGGTGCCGCTTGGTCGGCGGGGGCGGCGGGATGTCGTCGGCGTCCCCGGCGTTGCTGATCCGCTTCATGCTCAGCGCCGCGATGTACAAACAGGCGACCATCATCACGAAGCCGATGACTCCGATGATGGTGTTGGGGATGATCGCACCGGCCATCAGCACCACGATGCCCAGCACGAATCCGACGCCGGCAAGCACTGCCCGGCGCTTGTAATACAAGCGCACATTGGTCCCACGCATGGCGGAAACGAACTTCGGGTCTTCCGCAGCGAGGGCACGTTCGAGCTGCTCGAACTGGCGCTGCTCTTCTTCCGAGAGGGGCACCGTCGATCCCTCCATGATGAGCGCGATCTCGATAGGCCGCCTTCAGTCTAGGCCGAGCATGCCCCGCACGAAACCCTGACCGCCTGTCCAGCGCGTCACGGTCCGGCAACTGCCCTGCAACACCGGGTTCAAACCTGCCCATTCAGGCGCGTCGCACACAGCTCGCTCACAGCTTCACCGGCATCGACGGTCGTTGACGCCGCAGGTTACGCCGTGATCACCCTCCGTCGCCGCCGTTCCAGGTGTGATCGGGGGCACACGCCGTACGCGATCAGCGGGTGGCGAGGATGTGGAGCTGGGTGGCGAGGGCGCGGAAGGCGGGGTGCTGGCTGGCGGCACGCTCGAGTTCGGCGAGCGAGTCGGCGGCGCCCGGTTCGGAGTCGACGAACGCGGACGGGACGAGGTCGGCGAACGTCCGTACGCCGTGCACCGTGTGCACCATGAACCCGGCGTCGGCCAGCTGCGCGATGATCCCGGCCTCGTCGAACCGGCGCGGCGTCGGGTCGGTAGGCCCCCACCGCCCGTCCGGGTCCTGGAGCGCGACACGCGCCTCGGCGAGGTGCCCGGCCAGCGCGCGTGCCAGGACGACAGCGTTGCGCTGGGCAACAAGCAGACTCAGTACGCCGCCCTCCCGCAGCACCGAGGCCATCGCCTGCAACGCCTGCACCGGGTCGTCGACGACCTCGAGCACGCCGTGGCACAGGACGGCGTCCGCGCTCGACTCACCGGCGAGTCCCGGGAGCTCGGCAGCGTCACCCAGGACACCGCGGACCAGGTCGCTCACGCCTTCATCGCTGGCCCGCCGTTCCAGTGACGCGAGCGCGTCCGGACTCGGGTCGACCACCGTCACCCGGTGGCCCTCGACAGCCAGCGGCACCGCGAACCCACCGGTCCCGCCTCCGAGGTCGACGATGTCCAGTCCGGCACCCGGATCGGTTCGCGCCCGCCCGGCCAACGCGACCCGCAGCGCCTCACCCACCAGCGCCGTCCGCACACCCCGCCGCCGCCGATCCGCCATCCTGAACCCTCCAAGCCAGTCCCCCGACACCCACCCGCCGCGCCACACCCTACTTCCACCCCACCCCCTCCCCCGTCAGCCACCCGGTTCCACAGATCCGCGCTACGAGCTCGCGCTCGCGTACGAACGCAGCCCGCGGCGCCACAGCATCCGGACGAGCGTCACCGCGACCACGGCCAGCGCGATCCCGCCGGCGACCGGCGTCCAGCCGAGATCGCCGGCCAGCGCCTGGACCGGGAACGTGGTCGCGAACGCCACCGGGAACGCGAAGGTCAGGAACGTCCGCACCGCCACCGGGAAGAACACCAGCGGATACCGGCCGGCTTCGACCAGGTTGAGGTAGATGGCCCCGATCGGATTCACCGACTGCAGCCAGAACGCGAGGAACGACATCGCGCTCCACACGGTCGCGAGCAGCACCGATCCGCAGGCTGCGAGCACCAGCGCCTGCAGGACGTCCAACGGGTTCGGGCTGACACCCGACTGCACGAGGCCGATCACCAGCACGACGATGCCGCTCGCAACGTTGCTGAGCTCCGCGATGTCGATCCACCGCAGGGTCAGGTAGAACTGGCTCGACACCGGCCGCAGCAGCACACTGTCGAGTTCGCCTTCGGTGATGTACGCCGTCATCCGTTGCAGGTTGGGCGCGACGAACGCCGCCATCAGCCCGGTGATGATCTGGTACGCCCCGACGAGCGTGATCACCTCGGCCCGCGACCAGCCGTGCACCTCCTGGGTGAAACCGAACAACAGCAGGATCGGCACGATGCCGAGCCCGAGCTGGACCAGACCGACGAGCAATGTGGTGAAGAAGTGCGCGCGGTAGTGCGTCTCGCGGACCACTGCCTGTGCGAGGAACCGCCGCCACAGCCGGAGGTGACGCCGCTGCTTGGCCAGCCAGTGCCGGTCGAGCGGTTGCCGGTGGTCGGCGTTCGTACGCAGGTCGGTCATGCGCCCACCGCCGAGTACGCGCGGATGCCGGATGCCCAGACCACCCGGGCGATGGTTCCGAACACGACCACGTACGCCGCCTGGAGACCCAAGCCCACCAGGAGATCCTGACCGGAGAGGTTGCCGGCGACGACCTCGACCGGGAACGACACCGTGAACCTGAACGGCTGGTTGTCGATGAACCCGCGCGACCAGTCCGGCATCAGAGCGAGCGGTACGACGGCGCCGGACAGCACACTCGCGATGATCAGCCGGGCCTGCGCCAGCGCGGACACGTCATCCATCCAGAACGCGAGCGACGCGATCAGGATGTCGATCGTGAACACCAGGATCGCCCCGAGCACGAGGCTGACCGCGAACACCGCCCAGCGACGCGGACCGGCCGGGATGTCCATCGAGTCGCGGAAGATCCACCACAGCACACCGATCATCGGCACCAGTGCGAACAGCTTCAGGAACTTCTCCGACAGGTTGTTGGCCACGAAGCCCAGCAGCAGCGACGCCGGGCGCACCATCCAGCTGGACAGCTTGCCGAGCCTGATGTCGTTCGCCAGGAAGCCGGTCAGCCACGACGACGTGGCCATCGTGACGAAGCTCAGCAGCACGAAGTAGGTGGTGACGAACCGCTCGTCGATCGGGAGTTGTGCCCCGTTCGCGATCGCGGTGCGCCAGATCAGCAGCGAGATGATCGGTACGCAGACGTTGGCCGCCATGAAGATGATCCACGAACCGCGGTAGATGGACTGCTGGACGACCTGCGCCACCGTCATCCGGCGCAGCACCCGGAGGTTGCGCACGAGGGTGTTCACGAGCCGTCCCCCAACGTGCTGCGGCGCAGGAAGAGGTCGCGCATGATCTCCTCGATGTCGGCGTCCGCGACGTCCAGGTCGACCAGCGGACCGATCTGGGTCAGCTGTCCGAGGACGTCGCCGGCCCGCTCGCGGTCCACCTCGAGCTTGACCGTCTGGCCGGAACCGTCGACCGCGGTCACGCCCTCGAGGGCAGCGAGGCGGCTCCCGTCGACGGTCGTCGCGTAGGTCGCCTGCACGAGCTTGCGCGGGCGAGCCGTGTGCACGAGCTCGTCGAGGCCCCCGTCGTACTGCAGGCGTCCGTGGTCGATGATCATCACCCGCGAGCAGAGCGCCTCGATGTCGTCCATGTCGTGGCTGGTCACGAGAATCGTGGTGCCGCGGACCTTGTTGACGTCGGCGAGGAACGTTCGTACGCGCGCCTTCGCGACGACGTCGAGGCCGATCGTCGGCTCGTCGAGGAACAGGATCTCCGGTCCGTGCACGAGCGCCGCCATCAGCTCGAGCTTCATCCGCTCGCCGAGGGACACCTTGCGGACCTGGACGTTCAGCAGGTCCTGGACGTCGAGCAACTCGGCCAGCTCGGCGACGTTGCTGTCGAACTCCTGCTTCGTGAGGCCGTACATGTCCTTGTGCAGCAGGAGGCTTTCCATCGCCGGAACATCCCACCAGAGCATGGTCTTCTGGCCCATGACGAGCGCGATCCGCCGCAGGTAGTCGTGCTGGCGGTCCGACGGGGTGAAGCCGAGGACCTCCAGGTCGCCGGCCGTGGTGTACAGCAGACCGGAGAGCATTTTGAGCGTGGTGGTCTTGCCGGCGCCGTTCGGGCCGAGCAGGCCGACGACCTCGCCGCGGTTGATGCTGAAGGTGATCTTGTCGACGGCGAGCCTGGTCTCGTACGTACGCCGGACGAGGCTCTTGACTGCGCCTTTGAGGCCGGCCTGCTGCTTGTGGAACGTGTAGGTCTTGGTGAGATCGGTCGCCGCGATCACCGGCGGCCGGGTCGAGACGTCGTCAAAAGATGCGTTCGTCACGGTGAAGCACCGCTTTCGAGAGTCGGGAGAGATCGGACCGGGCAACGTCAGCGCAGAGCACAGGAGTCTCTGGTCCATCCGACATACGGCTGCCGCGACAAGCTAAGCGGGGCAGGAAAGCGATGTCCAACCTATTTTGCGATCAGGCGGTGCGGGCGACGACGTACAGGCGTTGGGTCGTCTCTTGCCTGGTGGCGATGGGGCCGCGGAGATACCACTCGACGTCGACGAGACCGGCCGCCTCGACGGCTCCGACCACGGATGCGGCGTCGTACAGAACGAAGTCGAGGTCGACCTCCTGACCGAAGAACGAGTCGACGTGGCGAATCTCGGCCCCAGCGTGCAGACCGAGGACGAGCCACCCGCCTGGATCGAGCGGCCGAACCAGGGCTGCGACGGCGTCTGCGAGCTCGGACGCGGCCAGGTGGATCAGGGAGTACCACGCCAGGACGGCTGACCAGCCAGAGCTCGTCGGCGGACGACCGAGCCGCCGCAGGTCTCCGACCTCGAAGGTCCGATCGGGAAAGCGCCGGCGGGCCTCGGCCACCATCTCGGGCGAGAAATCGATCCCCGTCGCATCGGCGCCATGATCGGCCAGGTACGCGGTGACGTGCCCCGGGCCCGATCCGACCTCCACCACCGGACGTCCGGCGGCGTGCGCAACCACCCGGTCCAACAGCCACGTCTCGAACGGCAGCCCGTCCAGCTCATCCACCAGCTGATCGGCGTACGTCGTGGCGACGGCGTCGTACGACGACCGCACCCGAGCATCACGCGCATCCGTCCCGTCCGCGATCACCGCGTCCCTGTCGACCGTCTCGGCGGCGACCTGCGCGGCTGCCTCCGGCACCGGCCCGAGGAGGTGCACCCAACGCCGGTCATGCTGCCCAACCCGTCGTTCGAGCTCACGCACCAGTGGCTCGGGTCGCGCCGCCATCCGACGCAGACAAGCCTCGACATCAGACCGGTCGGCGAACGTGTGCAGCCGCTCGGTCCGCGTACGCAACTCCCCCGGCGCCTGCTCACCCCGCAGCAGCAACACCGTCAGCAACGCCCGCTCATCGGCCTCGAGCCCGAGCCGCTCGTCGAGGATCTGGTGGTACTTCAGCGTCCGCCGCCCCGTGTCCACCCACACGATCCGGACCAGCTCTCGATCCCGGAGCGACCGCGCCGTCTGCTCGACCGTCGCCTGGTCGTACTCGACGACGGGGTCCCGGTTGCTCGCCTGATTACACGCCGTCCGCAACGCGTTGGCGGTGAGGGGGTACGACGCCGGCACCGTCGCCTGCTTCTCCATCAAGCTGCCCAGCACCCGCTGATCCTCAGCCCCAAGCACAGGAAGTTCACTCACGCTCCAGACCCTAAAGCCCCCCAGGCCCACCCAGCCAAGAAGAACCCAGCCACCGAACACCCGACCGGACGCCGCACACCCTGTCCCACCACCCGAGCCGAGGCTCTGGGTGAAGAGTTGATGGGTTAGCCGGGGTGGGGGGTGGTTGGGTCTGTGGGGGTGAGGGGTTCGAAGGCGGTGCCGTTGCAGCTCGGGCAAGGGGTGCCGGCTTGGGTGCCGGAGCCGGCGCAGGTGGTGCAGAGGCCGTCGTGCCAGGACTCTTCGGTCAGGGAGTGGTGGGGGCGTGGGTAGTGGGTGTCGGGGAGGTAGCACTCGGCGCCGGTGATGGCGTGGACCCGACCACACAGGTCTTTGCCGATGCCTCTGGGAAGTTCTGTCACGGGGTGGGTCTCCTGCTCGCCGACTGGGTCAGCTGACTTGCGTCCGGGGTTGGTGTCCTACGTGCCGCTGGATCGGCTGGCATGCGGGGTGGGTGTCCGCCGGCTGGGTTAGCTGGCTTGCATCCAGGGTTGGGTGAGGACTGACTGGGGGTCGGTGGTGGCTGTGAGGGCGGGGGTGGTGGAGAGGCGGAGGCTGGCTTCTACCTGGGTGTAGAAGGTGTCGACGGCTCGGACCAGGTCGTCGGCCTCGCGGGTCGTGACGGCGCGCTCGAGGCCTGCCTCGGCGGCCGCGCGCTGGGAGGCGCCGGCGGCGAAGAACGTGGCCCACTCGCCGAACTCCGGCGCGACCTCGGCCAGCAGCACCCACGCGTTGCGCTGGACCCGGCGGCGGCTGCCTGAGCGGACCGGGCGGGCGCGGACGGCGAGGACCGCGGCCGCGACCCGGAGACCCGCGACGTGGGCGCTCGAGTAGCGGATCAGGTGGTCGCTCGTCTCCATCGCCTCGGCCAGCGCGGCGCGCGCCCGGGACAGCTCCCGGCTCGCCGCGCCCGCAGCCGCCGGGGAAACCGGTGAAACAGTCATCGGTCCGTCACCCTTTCCAGTTGCCAGCGGCCGGAGTCCGGGTCATGCGCGAGATCGAACAGCTCTTGCCGACCGTGCCGGCCACACCCCGCCTCTACCCGGTACACCGAGCGCCGCGGTCCCCAGTCCGCATCCAGTACGCCGACTGCCGCCGGACTCCCCGACAGCCCACGGGCCGGCTCCGCACTGGCTGTATCCGCGCACAGCTCCGTGGAGGCGCTCCCGGCGGGCGCGAGCGCCGCACTCCCGCCGGGAGCGAGCGCGGAGACACAGTCGGCGAGCGAACGGGGGCTCGCCGACGCAGCCGCGAGCGGGCGACCGGAGTGGGCGGCGCCGCGAGCAGGAGCGGTGGTGTGGGCTCGCTCGGCGTGGGTCCAGTGGTCGGCGTGGCCGTCGTACGTCAGGCCGGCGCCGATGATGCCGCGTTCCCACCAGGCGGCCGTTTCGGTCCAATGGGACTGGACGGAGCAGACGCGCCACAGGCGGCCGCGCCAGAGGAACTGGTCCGGGGTCTCGGTGCCGTCCACAACCACCGAGTGCACTTCGACGGCCTCGTCGAACTCCCACATGCTCCATCGCCTCCTGTGTACGAACTGCTTCCCCTGATTGACGGCTGGGTCGGAGGCCCGGCGGGTCGGCACGAGGTGGGGGTCGAGGTCCACCCCGGTGCGCGGCCCGCCGGGACCACCGGTTTCCGATGCGGCCGCAACTCCGCACCGGAGCCGTCCAGCTGTCCGCCGCACCTCAGCCCGGCCTCCCGACGAAACCGGATCTGAGGTAATCGAACATCTGTTCGAACACTGGAAGCGTATCGTCGCCCGCCGACAATCGTCAACGGCCCGTAAGCCCGGCGCGCCGTCCCGCGACCGCGAGAGCCCGCAGACTGGTGACACGGGAGCAGTGGAGGGAACGATGGCGAAGCGATGGCGGGCAGCGATGATCGCCGCGGTGGCGGTGGCCGTCGTGGTCACCGCGGTCGCGTTGCCGCTCTTCCAGCCGTGGCGGCTCGTCAACGACAAGGTCGTCGACGAGGCACTCCCCGGCGCTGCTCCGATCTCCACGCACTCATCGTCGACGACGCCACCGACAGTTTCCGTACAGCGATCAGCAGCTCTGAAGATCCTCCTGACCGGGAAGCTGATCACGCACGAACACGAGACCTCCGGCACAGTCGCAGTACTGGAACTGCCGGACGGCTCCCGCGTGCTCCGCCTGGAGAACCTGGACACCTCCGATGGCCCCGACCTCAAGGTGTGGCTGAGTGGCGCCAGGACGGTCGCCGGCAGGGCGGGATGGCATGTGTTCGACGACGGGCAGTACCGCAGTCTCGGCAGCCTGAAGGGAAACCACGGCAACCAGAACTACCCGATCCCCACCGACGTGAAGCTCGAGGACTTCCGCAGTGTCGTGATCTGGTGCGATCGATTTAACGTTTCGTTCGGTGCCGCTCGGCTCGCATAAGGTGCCAAGGGTGAGCAGTCATCCCAACGTGCAGAAGGTGGCCGACGCACTCCGCGCGGCCGGCGCCACCGGTGAGATCGTCATTCTCGACGAGGCGGTCCCGACGGCCGCGGCCGCGGCGGCCGAGCTCGGGTGCGAGGTCGGCGCGATCGCGAACAGCCTGATCTTCGACGGCGACGGCACCCCGGTGCTGATCCTGACATCCGGCGCACACCGCGTCGACACCGCGAAGGTCGCCGCCGAGCTCGGAATCGGCAAGCTCCGCCGCGCCACCCCGGAGTTCGTCAAGGACCACACCGGTCAGTCGATCGGCGGCGTCGCCCCGGTCGGTCACCCCGGCCAGGTCCCGACGTACGTCGACACCGCCCTCGAGCAGTACGCCGTCGTCTGGGCAGCCGCCGGTATCCCGCACTCGGTCTTCCCCACCACGTACGCCGAACTCCTCAGCCTCACCAACGGCACCCCGATCACCGTCAACTGAGCACCGACGGGATCGCCGTTCGGAGGAACGCCCGCGTCAGGACGCCACGGCGGTGGCGCCACCACGGCCACGTGCGGCGTGGGTGGCCGTAGCGGCGCTGGGTGATGTCCGCGATCACCGCGGGCGGGGCGCCAAGAGACGCGAGGACATCAAGTGCGGCTCGTTTGGTGATGAGGACGCCGGTTGTGAGGGTGACATGGGCGCGAGCCAAGGTGAGCAGGCTCAGATCGACCCAGATGTCGGCGTACCAGGGGGTCCGCTTGCGGGTCACCGGCAGCCAGAAGTCGCGTAAGTCGCGCCGGATGAAGGCGAAGAGCTCGTCGTCGCTGGTTGCCGGTAGCAAGGACGACGGCGGCGGGCCGTAGAGCGCAACGTTGCTCAAGGCGAGCTCTCGACGGGTCACCGGCGTCACCGGACGGTCGAAGTACCGCTCCTGGGCGAAGGTCACGTGCCTGATCGACGGGTCGGCGAGCTGGCCGGCCACCATGTAGGAGCAGTGCAGTTTGGCGGCCAGCGGCGAGGCTGCGATCAACTGCCGATGCACCTCCGCAACAGCAGGCGATGGAGGCGACGAGACCACCGCGACGACATCCAGGTCGCTTCGCCCCAACTGGTAGTCCCCCAGCGCCAGTGAGCCGTGCAGCCAGACCGCCTCGACCGCAGTGACCTGGCGTACAGATGTGACGAAGCCGTCCAGCAACTGCTGGACGGCTTCGTTGATCACACGGTCCAATCTAGATGGCGGGACTGACGTCCACGTCGGCGGCGCGTACGTACGCCATGCGGTGTCCGAACCAGATCTGGTAGTACCGGTCCTTGCCGATGACCTGGACGTGGTCGGCCGGCGGCTGCTCCGCGAACGTCACGGCCCGGTAGTAGTCCGTCTCGATGTTCAGGTCGCTGACCGGGTACGCCTGGCCCGCGCCGATCGAGTACTGCAGCGGCGTGACCGTCTGGTACGGGATGTTCGCCGGGTACGCCGCCTGCTCGGGGTAGGCACGCCCGTACACCGGCACCGAGGCCTTGCCCGCCTTCGGCTTCACCACGAGACCCGGCTTGGCGAACGCATCCGGGGTGCTGGCCGGGCTCTTGAACCAGCCCATCGCGCCCAGGTACCAGACCGCGACCCAGTCCCCTTGACGCTGCGCTACGACGTACTGCGAGCCCGCGGCGGCCCGTGAACCCATGTCGGAGACGTCAGTGGTGCCATCGCTCCCGTCCGGGTGCAGTCCGATGTCCTTGACCAGCGGAGCGTTGTCGTCAGGCGCCTGGCGCAGGTAGACGAAGTTGGTGCCCTGCGGCGTGCACGGAGTGCCCGGAGCGTCGCAGTTGTTGACTACCTGCACGTTGCCCTGGAAGCCGGGCTTGATGGTCACGATCGAGCCGGCCTTCACCGGGAAGACGTTGTGCCCGTAGATCGGCGCGCCCAGCAGGTCGAAGTAGTGCTCCCAGTCCCAGTACGGTCCCGGGTCCCAGTGCATGCCGCGCACCGTCGACGGGACCGTGCCCGGCACCTGGTCGTGGCCGATGATGTGCGCCCGGTCGAGCGGGATGTCGTTCTTGGCGGCCAGGTACTTCACCAGCTTCGCCGAGTTGCGGTACAGCGACTCGGTGAACCAGGTCGCGCCCTGAGGCGCGAAGCCCTCGTGCTCGATGCCGATGCTGTGCATGTTCACGTACCAGTTGCCGGCGTGCCAGGCGACGTCGTTCGCCTTCACGTGCTGCCACGTGTGGCCGTCGGACGACCGCATCGTGTACTGCCAGCTCACGTACGTCGGGTCCTGCACCAGGTTCAGCACACCCTGCCAGGTGCCCTCGGTGTCGTGGATGACGATGTAGTCGATCTTCCCGGTCTTCGGCCGGTTCGCGAGGTCGTGGTTGCCGTAGTCACCGGCCGTACCAAACTCCGAGTACGGCGCCGGCAGCCACTCGCAACCCAGCGACGGCGGGCACTCCACATTGGAGGTGGACGGCTTCACGCCCGCGGGCAGCGACAGCTTGCTGACCTGGGCCTTGTCCGGCGTGACCGCGACGGCAGGCATCACGACCTGCTGGCCGGTGTTCGTCGTACGGGCCGCACCGCGAGCCATGATCGAGTAGACGTCGTCGGCGAAGCCGGCCGCCGCGACCTTGTCCCCGGCCTCGGCGTACGACGCCACTGCGCCGTACCACTCGGCCGGAGAGGTCTCGGCGCCGACCGGCAGACCGAGGGACTTCTGGTACGACGCCAGCACCGCGGCACCACCGTTGATGTTGGCGGTCGTGTCGGTGCGCAGCGCGGACGCGTCGAGGCCGGTCAACTTGGCGGCCTTGTCCAGCGTCTGCAGTGAGTCGGCGGTGGCGACCTTCTGCTTGCCGGACAGGTCCGCGACCTCCGACGCGCCGAGCGCGGTGAGGTGCATGGGGCCGTAGCCGCCTGACGTGCTCGGCGCGCCACCATGGTCGTCCCAGCGGGACTCCGCGTACGACACAGCCAGCAGGACGGACTCCGGTACGCCGTACTTCGCAGCGGCCGCGCTGTACGCCGTAGCCGCGACGGCGGCCGGTGCCGGCAGAGGCGCCGCGGTGGCGGGCGGACCTCCCGACGACACGCCGGTCAAGGTAATGGGCAGCGCTACCGCAGCCAGTGCGGCGAGAATCTTCGGACGACGCAGCATGTTGTTCTCCTGAACCCAAGGGCGGGTGCCGGTCACAAAGACTGGCAGCCTAGTCACTGTGAGTCGAGGCGAGCCGGATGTCAACGGTTAACCAAAACTCACCACGAAGGGTTCGATACTGACGAAACCATGCCGCGCACGCGACGGCGACTGAGGGTTACGGAGCACGACGATGGAAGCGTTGCCGTTGGCGTTCACGACGGGCTGGGCCAGTGGCATCAATGCCTACGCCTGCGTGCTGATTCTCGGTCTGCTCGGCCGCTTCGCCGGTGCCGACGACGTACCGACCGCACTGACCACGACACCCGTACTGATCGCAGCGGGTGTTCTCTTCGCCTTCGAGTTCGTCGCGGACAAGATTCCGTATATCGACTCCGCGTGGGACGCGATCTCGACCGTGATCCGGCCGACCATCGGCGCGATCCTGGCAGCGCTGCTGTCCGGCCAGGCGAGCACCCTGCAGCAGGCCGTCATCGCGACCACTGGCGGACTGGTCGCACTGCTCTCGCACTCGGTGAAATCGAGCCTGCGACTGGCGATCAATACCTCCCCCGAGCCGGCCACCAACATCGCCGCGTCGTCCGCCGAGGACATCGCCGTCGTCGGCGTGGTGTCGCTGGCCGCGTTCCATCCGGAGGCCGCGCTGATCATCGCCGGCATCCTGCTGTTCCTCGGCCTGATCGGGGTGTACTTCGCGTTCCGCTTCATCCGGCGTGGCTACCTCCGGTTCAGGGCGTGGCGGGAGAAACGGCGCGACCCGGCGACGGGGAGCAGTGCAGTCTGATGGCCACCGTGATCGTCATCGGGTCCGGCCTGGCCGGTCTCGCCAGTGCAGTCCGCCTGGCCAAGCTCGGCCACCAGGTCACCATCTGCGAACGCGACGAGCACCTCGGCGGCGTGCTGGGCCGGGTCGAGGCGGACGGGTTCACCTGGGACGCCGGAGCAGCCAGTACGACGCTTCCGGCCGCACTGCGGGACCTGTTCCGCAAGAGCGGTCGCCCGATCGAGAGTCTGGTCCTGCTGGAGCCAGTGACCGAGCCACGACGACACATGTTCGGTGACGGCTCGGTGCTCGACCTGCCGATCAGTGATCGCGGTGCACAGCAGGAGGCCTGGACCGATCTGATCGGCGAGACCGCTGCGGAGCGGTGGACTGCCCTGGTCGACGGGTACAGCGAGACCTGGCAGATCCTTCGGAAGACGTCGCTCGAACCACCGCTGCAGGACAAGCTGCCGCTCAAGACCATCCGGTCGCTCAAGCCCTGGCAGTCGCTCGAGAAGGTCGCGCAGCGCGAGCTGACCGACGACAGAGCTCGCGCAGTACTGCGGCATTTCGCCGCTCAAAGTGGATCCGACGCGAAGCTCACCCCCGGGTACGTCGGTGTCTGGTCGTACCTGGAGCGCACGTTCGGCCGCTGGACGATTGAAGGCGGTTTCGGCGCCTTGGCGGACGCTCTGGTGCAGCGGGCGAGCGAGCGGAAGGTGACCGTCCACACCGGCGCCGAGGTGGTCGCAGTCACCACAGCCGATGGCAGTGTGACCGGCATACGGCTGGCCGACGGGTCAGAGTTGCCCGCGGACATCGTCGTGAGTGACATCGACCCGCGTGAGCTCTACGAGCACCTCGTCGATGACCCGGCGGCCAAGAAGGTGCGTAAGCGGATCCAGGCGACACACCAGGCGCAGGCGGCGTACGTCGTACACCTGGGACTCCAGGAGCCGGTGCCGAGCCTGCCGTTCGAGACAGTGCTGCACGGTACTCCGACAGTCGTCGTCCGGACCGGTGGACTGGCGCCTGCCGGGCATCAGGCGTGGTCCGTACTGGTCCACGGCTACCCGACGGACGACGTACTGGACCTGCTTGTCGCGCGTGGGCTGCCTGTCCGGGACAAGGTGGTGTCGCGGCAGACGTCGCCGTCCTGGTGGGCCGGTGTGGCCTGGGAGGGCTACCGGACCGCCCGCCGCCGCGCGTCCAACGTGTCCCCGGTCAAGGGCCTGTACTGCGTCGGCGCGGGGGCTCACCCCGGTTCCGGCGTCCCCGCGACGACGCTCGGCGCCGCGATCGTGGCCGACGCCATCGGGAAGGCCTGAGACCGGTCTGGGGTTGAGATAACAGGCGCACTAAGATTGATCGTTCCTGTGTTCCGTGTCGGGAAGGTGCCCGGCAGTAGAGAGGACCTCGGTGGATCAAACCCCCACGCCGGCCGATCATGAGAACGTCGAGCGGGCTGAGCTGGCGGCTGAGCAACAACACGTCGACCGGGTGTACGACCGGGTCGCGGAGGCCGCCCGATCGGCGTCACGTATCGCGGTCGAAGGGCACCAGCGCGCACAAGCACAGAACGTCGGCCGGGTCCGCGAGGAAGAGCAGACCGGCCTGTACGAGCGCGACGTGCTGGTGTTCGCCGCGGCCCGCCGGATCGCCGAGCTCGACGCCGAGCACGAAGGCCTGGTCTTCGGCCGGCTCGACTCCGACCATGGTGACGTCGAGCCGGCCGCCGAGGCCGCAGCGGACCTCGAGAAGCTGTACGTCGGCCGGATCGGCGTCCGGGACGCGGAGTACGAACCGCTGGTAATCGACTGGCGCGCGCCGGCGGCGGAACCGTTTTACCGCGCCACCTCGACGGACCGACTGAAGGTCGTCCGGCGTCGGGTGCTGCGCAACAAGGGCCCGCGGATCGTCGGGCTCGAGGACGACCTGCTGGCGCCGGAGCGTGCGCCCGAGGACCTGCCCGTGATGGGCGAGGGCGCGCTGATGGCGTCCCTGTCGCGGGCCCGCGGTCACACGATGCGCGACATCGTGGCCACGATCCAGGCCGAGCAGGACGAGGCGATCCGGGCGCCGGCCCGTGGTGTCACCGTCATCGGCGGCGGACCGGGTACTGGCAAGACGGTGGTCGCTCTGCACCGGGCGGCGTACCTGCTCTATAGCGATCGCAGGCGGTTCGAGCGTGGCGGCGTACTGGTCGTCGGGCCGTCCGCCGCGTTCATGGCCTACATCGAGCGCGTACTGCCGAGCCTCGGCGAGAACACCGTGTCCCTGCGGGCAGTGGGCGAGCTGGTGGACGGCGTCAAGGCCACTGCGGTCGACGAGGCCGATGTAGCCGCGGTCAAGGGCTCGCTGCGGATGCGCGGCGTACTGTCGCGGGCTGCGCGCGACCGCGTGCCGACTGCCCCGACCAGCCTGCGGGTGTTCATCGGCGGCGCCACGATCGAGGTGGACGCCAACCAGCTCGACAACGTACGCCGGAACGCTCTGCGCCGGACGCCTCGCAACAAGGCCGGTGCCGAGGCTCGCAAGGGTCTGATTGCCGCGCTGTGGCAGCGGTTCCCGGAAGACCTGCGGACCGGGGTCTACGGCGACCGTGAGGCCTTTGGCGACCGGGTGACCGACACGCCGGCCTTCAGGACGTTCTTCAGCCAGTGGTGGCCGGTGCTGACGCCAGAGGCCGTGCTGCGCTGGCTCGGTGACCCACGGCGGTTGCAGCGCTGGGCACGGAACGAGCTGACCCCCAGAGAGGTCGATGCCCTCGCCAGGGCGATCCGCGACACGGACGAGTTCACCATTGCCGACGTGGCGTTGCTGGACGAGCTGAGTGCGTTCCTGGGGCGTGCACCGATCACGGAGGCCAAGGACGACGAGTTCGACTGGCTGGAGGGCCTGTCGGATGGCGTCAACGAGGTGCTCACCACCTCTGAGCGGCGGGCCAGGGCCGCAGCGGCCCGTGAGGCCGAGGAGCCGGAGGAGTACGCGCACGTGTTGGTGGACGAGGCGCAAGACCTCTCCCCCATGCAGTGGCGGATGGTGATTCGGCGCGGCCCGCAGGCAAGCTGGACTGTCGTCGGCGACCCCGCCCAGAGCTCGTGGCCCGATCCGGACGAGGCCCGCGCGGCGATGGACTCGATGCTGTCGCACCTGCAGCGGCACTCGTTCCGGCTGTCCACGAACTACCGGAACTCGGCCGAGATCTACGCGTTCGCCGGCGAGGTGATCCGCCGTACCCTCCCGGACGCGGATCTGCCCAACGCGGTCCGCGGTACGGGCGTCGAACCCGAGCACCGGATCGTCGACGACGGCAAGGTCGCCGAGGCCGCGGGTGACGCGGCGGTCGAGCTGCTCCAGCTGGTCGAGGGCACGGTCGGCGTGATTGTGCCGCCGAAGCTTCGCCCGATCGTCGACCCGGTCCTGGCCGAGCTCGGCGACCCCCGCGTCGTCGCGGTCAGCCCACTGGAGTCCAAGGGCCTCGAGTACGACGCCGTCGTGGTGGTCGAACCCGACCGCATCGTCACCGACACCCTGGGCGGCGTCCGCGCGCTGTACGTCGTCCTGACCCGCGCGACCCAGCGCCTGATCACGGTCAACAGCACGACGAACTGGTTGCCCTAACCACGCGGCACGACGTATGACACCAGGTCGGCGTCGTTGGGGCCGAGGTCTGCCCAGCGGCAGGTGAGGTGGAGGACGGCGAGGCCCGAGGTCGGGTACTTCCGGGTGAGCTCGGTGCGCTCGGGGCTGGTGCCGTCCAGGGCGAGCTCGTCGGCCAGCCACGGGATGCCCGGTCCGTGGCCGATCATGATCACCGTGCGGACCTCCGCCGGGGCCTCGTGGATGACGTCCAGGAGCTCGTCGGTGTCGGCGTTGTAGATGCGCCGGTCGTACCAGACGTCGGTCGCCGTCGCCCCGCCCTGGGTGGCGCACTTCCAGGTCTCCCGGGTGCGCTTCGACGGCGAGCACAGGACCAGGTCGGCTTCGATGCCCTGGGCAACGAGATAGCGACCGGCCGCCTGGGCGTCGGCGCGGCCGCGGTCGGCCAGCGGGCGTTCGAAGTCCTCCATCGTCTCGGGCGGCACCGACTTGGCGTGCCGAAGCAGGACGAGCGTACGGTCGATGAGCAGATCCGACGGGTCAGCCATCAGGTCAGGATACGACCGACGACCTCAGGTTCAGGAAGACCTGACGGGTCGCCGTGGACCTGTTCAGAGTGATGAAGTGGATGCCGGGGGCTCCCCCGGCCAGCAACGCTTCGCACAGCTCGGTGGCGATCTCGATGCCGACCTCGCGGACTGCGGCCGGCTCGTCCTCGACCGCGAGCAGCCGGTCGGTGACCGCGGTCGGCAGCGCCATCCCGGTCAGATCGGCCATCCGCTGGATCTGCTTGATGTTGGTGACCGGCATGATGCCGGGCAGCACCGGGATGTCGCAGCCCAGGGCAGCAGCCCGCTCGACCAGCCGGAAGTAGTCGTCGGCACCGAAGAACATCTGCGTGATCGCGTAGTCGGCGCCGGCCGCGGCCTTCGCCGCGAGCACCTGCGCGTCCGCCTCCAGCGACGTCGCCTCCGGGTGCTTGTCCGGGAACGCCGCCACACCGACGCAGAAGTCGCCGAGCGACCGGATCAGCTCGACCAGCTCGATCGCATGGTTCAGCCCCTCGGGGTGGGCGAGCCACGGCTGGTTCGGACCACCCGGCGGGTCACCGCGCAGCGCCAGCATGTTGCGTACGCCGGACCCCGCGTAAGCACCGATCACCGACCGCAGCTCGTCCCGCGAGTGCGCGACACAGGTCAGGTGACCGAGCGGCGTGAGCGACGTGTCCTGCGCGACCCGCTCGGTGACCCGGATCGTCCCGTCCCGGGTCGTCCCGCCGGCGCCGTACGTGATCGAGACGAAGGTCGGGTGCAGCTGCTCGATCTCCCGGATCGAACGCCACAGCACCTCCTCGGCCTCGGGCGTCTTCGGTGGGAAGAACTCGAACGAGAACGACCGACTCCCGGAGGCCAGGAGCTCGCGGATCGTCGGCGTGTTGCCGGGAAGCGTCGAGGGAAGTCCGTTCGCCATGGCGACAGGTTACCCGCGGTGTCCCCTGCCTGATACCGCTGCGCTTGTACCGACTACGCTCCGAGACGTGTATGCCGATGTGGACATCCCGGCCGAGGTTCAGCGCGCACTGACCGGTTTCCTCGACCTGCAGGAGCAGCGACTCGCGGCGATCGGGCCGGAGCTGACCGAGCAGGTGCAGGCCGCGCGGGACGCGACCAGCGGCGGCAAGCGACTGCGGCCGTCCTTCTGCTACTGGGGTTTCCGGGCCGCCGGCGGTGATCCGGTGCAGCCGATCCTCAAGGCCGCGGCCAGCCTGGAGATGCTGCACGTCAGCGCGCTGGTCCACGACGACGTGATGGACTCCTCCGACGTACGCCGGGGCGCACCGGCTGCCCATCGCCGGTTCGAGGCGCTGCAGCGGGCGCGCTCGGAGGCGTCCGGCCGCGGTGGCGATCCGGTCAGCTTCGGGATCGGTGCGGCCATCCTGCTCGGCGATCTCTGCCTGATCTGGGCGGACGAGCTACTGCACACCTCCGGCTTCGACGCGGCCGCACTGGCTCGGGCGTCGCGGTTCTTCGACGCGGTCCGGGTCGAGGTGACGGCCGGGCAGTACCTCGATCTGGTCGCGCAGGCGAGTGGTGAGTCCGAGATGGACCTGGCCTTGCGCGTCCTGCGGTACAAGTCGGCGACGTACACGGTCGAGCGGCCGCTGCACGTCGGCGCGGCCTTGGCCGGTGCGGATCAACGATTGGTCGAGTCGTTGTCGGCGTACGGACTGCCGGTCGGTGAGGCGTTCCAGCTGCGCGACGATCTGCTCGGGGTGTTCGGCGATCCCGCGCTGACCGGGAAGCCGGCCGGTGACGATCTTCGTGAGGGCAAGCGGACGGTGCTGGTCGCGTACGCGGTCGATCACGCGTCGGAGGTCCAGCTGGCCGAGTTCGACCGGTTGTTCGGGCGGCCGGATCTGGATGACGACGAGATCCAATTGCTCCGCGAGATCCTGCAGGACTCCCGCGCGGTCCAGGCCTGCGAGGACCTGATCACCGAACGCACCGAAGACGCCCTCGACGCCCTCGACCGCGCCCCCCTGGCCGACGGCACCGCCCGAAAAGCCCTGGCCGACCTAGCGATTGCAGCTACCTCCAGGCAGCTCTAGGGCGCCGTCATCATGTCGATGAGGCGGAGGAGTTCGGCGGTGGGGGCCAGGTCGCCGAGGATGATGACTTTGAGTACGGCGCGGTCCTCGTCGTAGACGGTTTCGACGCGGAGGCGGCCGATGCCGCTCTGGTTGAGTGAGCCGATCACGTGGGTGCTGATCCGGTCGGCGCCGGCCCGGTCGATCGCGTCGATGTGCACGATGCTCGACGCCTCCACGTGCCGTGCGGTCTCGTCCACCTCGAGCGCGGCCACGGTGGTCCCGGTGAACTCCTCCAGGTCCTCGCGAGCGATCCGGTACTGCTTCCCGATCCGAACGGCTTTGAGTCGGCCGTCACGCACGTAGTTCCGGATCGTCCGGACGTGCAGACCGAGCCGGTTCGCCACCTGCTCGACCGAGTACAGCTCCTGGGGCATGCCGATCAGACTACGGCAGCTTCCTTAGAATTCCCTATAAATCGCCAGATAGGGTGCTTTGAGGTATTTTATGGGCATGGTTGAGGAGCTGAGCGGGGTGCGGGTGTTCGTAAGTGAAGCGCCGGTGGGTGACGATCGCGACGCCGTGCAGCTCATGGCGACGGCGCACTACGAGCACCAGGCGGAGTGGGTCGCCCTGCGCACCGAGCACCTCGGGGACGACTTCTTCGAGCTGCGGACCGGGCGGGCCGGGGCGATCGCGCAGAAGTTCGTGGACTACCGCATGGGGCTGGCTGTGGTCGGGGACATCGCGGACAGGGTCGCGACGAGTACGTCCCTGGCGGACTGGGTCCGGGAGACCAACCGCGGCCGGAACCTGTGGTTCGTGCCGGATCTGGACACGCTTGCCGGTCGGCTACAGAACGGGCAGTGAGCTGAGCAGGTCCGGCGTCTCCGCGTCCGTGGGCTCGTGGACGAGGACTCGGAGCTGGCCGGAGTTCGTGATGTCTTCGGTGAAGATCTGCAGGGCCACGTCGACCGTGTCGTGGTCGTGCTCGAGCAGATGCTGCAGACCGGCCCAGAGGATGATCTCCGGCTCGCCGGTGGACCGGTCGCTGAGTGAGTCAGCCAGTGCGTCCCAGTTCCGGCCGAACCACCGCGGCAGGTCGAAGGCGGTCGCACAGAGGTCGAGGAACCCGGTCTTGTCGTGGATCGCGGTGGTGTCGAGCAGTACGAAGTCCCAGCCCGCTCCGACGACATCAAGCCGCGCCTGCTCCGTCGTACGGTCGGACTGCCACCGGTAGACGCCCGGCCGTAATCCCTCGGTCAGCAGCGCGCGCAGGCTACTCATGAAGTCCCCCCGTCCCCCGCTACTCGGCGGAAGGACTTGTAGTGGTCGTCCGTGTAGTAACGCTCGCCGGCGTTGCCGGTCACGAGCCGGCGGGCACCACGGTCGTTCTCGCCCGGCGTCTTCACCGTGTACTCGTGGTAGTACCCGCGGTCGTGCTTCGGCAGGAGCTTCTCGAGGTTGCCGAACATCACTCCGTCGCGGCTGTACGGATATGGTCCGCCCTGGTCGATCAGCTTCAGCGTGTCCTGCGCCTCCTTCGGCAGGTCCGCGACGGCGACGACCTTCAGACCGCTCTCCGGATCGGTACTAGCGGTTGTTGTCGCCGCCGGCTTGGCCGCGGCACAGCCGAACAACGACGCCGCCAGCGTGATCACCAGCATGGCGATCACCACGATCGCGACGATCCGCGCGGTCTTCGGGTTGTTGATCACCCGGCCTCCCGCAACCGCCGGCTGAACTCCGCGGCCGCTGCGGCCGGGTCGTCCGCGTCCGTGATCGCGCGAACGACGACCACTCGGGTGGCACCCGCCTCGAGCACCTGGTCCAGCCGGCCGAGATCGATACCGCCGATCGCGAACCACGGCTTCGATTGCCGGCGACTCGCGGCGTACGAGACCAGCTCCAGGCCGGCCGCCTGGCGGCCGGGCTTCGTCGGGGTCTCCCAGGTCGGGCCGACGCAGAAGTAGTCCGACCCCTGCTCGGCCACCGCGGCGTTCACCTGGCTGAACGTGTGTGTGGAACGACCGATGATCGGCGCCGGACCAGTGATGGCCCGAGCAGCGTGCACGGGCAGGTCCCGCTGGCCCAGATGCAGTACGTCGGCACCCGCGGCGAACGCGATGTCCGCGCGGTCGTTGACCGCGAGCAGCTTGCCGTGCCGCTTGCAAGCGTCCGCGAAGACCTCCAGCGCGGCCAGCTCGTCCGCAGCCTCCAGCTCCTTCTGGCGGAGCTGCACGATGTCCACGCCACCGGCCAGTGCGGCGTCCAGGAACTGTTCGAGGTCGCCCTGCTTCTCGCGCGCATCCGTGCACAGGTAGAGGCGGGCGTCGGCGAGTTGGTCGGTGTAGTCAGTCACACCCAAAGCCTGCCATGTCCCCTCAGAAGTAGGCTTACGGCATGGCTCTGTTGATGGCCGGGCCTCCGGCGCCGGCGCGGTCATGGGGCTTTGACTCCCGGTCTTCCCTCGTCACTCCGGTCGCTGCGCTCCCTCCGCTCCTCAGTCCAGACCGGGAGGCCCCATGACCGAGCACACGTCCGATGTGGTGGTGGTGGGCGCCGGGCTGATTGGTCTGGCGACTGCCTGGCGGCTGGCTGCAGACGGTATCCAGGTGACGGTATGTGACCCGACGCCGGGCGCGCAGACCTCCCAGGTCGCCGCCGGCATGCTCGCCCCGGTGACCGAGGTGGAGTACGGCGAGGACGACCTGCTGGCCCTCAACCTGGCCGGCGTCAACGCCTGGCCGGCCTTCGCCGCAGAGCTGGAGGAGCTGACCGGACTGTCGGCGGGTCTGCACCAGACCGGCACTCTGTCGGTCGCGTACGACGTCGACGACGCGGCAGCCCTCCGTCGACTCGCTGACTACCAGCGCCGGCTTGGACTCGAGGTCGAGGAGCTGTCCGGTCGCGACGCCCGTCGCCGCGAGCCCCTGCTCGCCACGGGCGTGTCCGGCGGCGTCTGGGTCCCAAATGACCACTCCGTCGATAACCGGCAAGCAGTCGCGGCGCTCCTCCGGGCTATCGACCTCTCCGGTGTCCAGCTCATCCGCCAGCACGTGGCGCGCGTGATCACTTCCGGTACGACGGCTGTCGGCGTACTGCTGGACAACGGCGACACAGTGCACGCCGGAACCGTGATCGGTGCCGCTGGGCCGTGGTCATCGCAGTTGGAAGGCGTTCCCGAGGAACTGCGGCCACCAGTGCGACCCGTCAAGGGTGAGGTGCTGCGACTGCGAGTGCCTGAGGCGTACCGGCCCGCGCTACGGCACACCGTACGAGCGACCGCCCGAGGCTTCTCGGTGTACCTGGTCCCGCGGCCGGGTGGAGAGCTGGTCGTCGGCGCCACCACCAGTGAGCTCGGCTACGACACTCGAGTGCTCGCAGGCGGGGTGTTCTCGTTGCTGCGAGACGCCCGGACCGTGCTGCCGGTGATGGACGAGCTCGAACTGGTGGAGACGATCGCCGGACTCCGGCCCGCCACTCCCGACAACGCGCCGATCCTCGGGCCGTCCGGTCTGGATCGGTTGCTGTGGGCAACAGGACACTACCGCAACGGCGTGCTGCTGACGCCGATCACCGCGCAGATCCTGGCCGACACCGTGCGTACCGGCGACCTGCCCGACCTGGGGAAGCCCTTCCTGGGCAGCCGGTTCGGCCAGTCCGGTCACTGAGGCCTGCCGGTTGCCGTGAGCAACGGCAGCTTGTGAACCACATCCATGTAGTTCAGCCTTGAATTGTAAACATTGAGTTACAGGCGTAACAAGCACCCCATCAACCCCTGTTGTCACATCCGTAGCAGCACTTACGGTCAAGTGACGTTCACACGGGGAGATGGATGCGATGCGTAACGTCGTACGAATAGTGACCGGAGTCGCCGTACCGGTGCTGACCGCGGCGGTGATCACTGCGGGCTCGCCCGGCTTCGGCGCCTACACGGTGAAGAACGGCGACACCCTCAGCCACATCGCCAGCCGCTACGGCACCAGCGTCAAGACACTGGTTGCCCTGAACAACCTGCCCGGCAACGGCAATGCGATCTACGCCGGCGAGGTGCTCAAGCTCCCCGGCAAGAAGACCACCAGCGCGGCCAAGCGCACCCAGCTGGGCCGGGTCACGTACGTCGTGAAGCCCGGCGACACCATCACCAAGATCGCCAAGCGCTTCAAGTGCTCCCAGGCGAACCTGCTCGCCGCCAACGGCTTGCGCGCGACCTCACGCATCTACGCCGGCAAGCCCTTGCAGGTGCCGGTCAAGATCACGCCCAAACCCAAGCCCAAGCCGGCCAAGAAGAACAACACCTTCGCCGGTCGTACGTACGCCGACCACATCGTCGCGCAGGCCGACCGCAACCGCGCCGCGCTGAAGAAGCGCAAGCTGCCGACCCGGGCCCAGATGCGCAGCCTGATCACCAGCACATCGAAGCGGTACGGCGTCGACCCGGAGCTAGCGCTCGCGGTGAGCTGGCAGGAGTCCGGCTGGAAGCAGCGAGTGGTCTCCCCCGCGAACGCGGTCGGCGCGATGCAGGTGATCCCGTCGACCGGCAAGTTCACCTCGAGCATCGTCGGCCGGAATCTGGACCTGCTCAAGCCGCAGGACAACGTGACCGCCGGCGTGGTGCTGCTGAGCCGGCTGACCGGCGCCGCGCGGCTGGATATCGCGGTGGCGGGCTACTACCAGGGCCTCGGCGGGGTGAAGAAGAACGGGATGTATCCGGACACGAAGCTCTATGTGACGAACGTGCTCCGGATCAAGGCTCAGCTGGAACGCGGCTGGGACCCACTCCGGTAACCGGCCGGTGAGCCCCGTTGCGGTGCGCCTGGCACGGTCACGCTGAGGCGTTATCTACACTCTCAGAGCAGAACGGCTTGGAGAGGCGGCTCACCGCAGGTGACGGACGACGTGGACACGGAGGTCAGCGACCGCCTTGTCGGGCGAGTGCTCGACGGACGGTACCGCGTCGGCGCGCGCGTCGCCAGGGGTGGCATGGCCACCGTCTACCAGGCCCTCGACATGCGGTTGGACCGGACTGTCGCGCTCAAGGTGATGCACGACGGGCTCGGTGACGACGCCCAGTTCGCCCGCCGGTTCGTGGCCGAGGCCCGGGCCGCCGCCCGCCTCTCGCACCCGAACGTGGTGGCCGTTTTCGACCAGGGTGACGACGACGGCACTTTGTTCCTGGCGATGGAGTACATCCCGGGCCGCACGCTGCGTGACGTGATCCGCGAGCAGGCGCCGCTGTCCCCCGCGCGGGCGCTCGACCTGCTCGCCCCTATCCTGTCCGCGCTCTCGGCCGCCCACGACGCGGGCATCGTCCACCGCGACATCAAGCCCGAGAACGTGCTGATCTCCGACAAGAACGTGGTGAAGGTCGCCGACTTCGGTCTGGCCCGGGCGGTCAGCGCGACCGGAAATACCGCCACCCAGGGCCTCCTGATGGGCACAGTGTCGTATCTGGCACCCGAGCTCGTGACCGACGGCAGTGCGGACGCCCGCTCGGACGTGTACTCGGCCGGCATCCTGCTCTACGAGATGCTCACCGGGAACAAACCGCACTCCGGTGACACCCCGATCCAGGTCGCGTACGCACATGTCCACGCCGACGTGCCTCCCCCGTCGTCGGAGCAGCAGGGCATCCCGCCGTACGTCGATGCGCTCGTGCAGCGCGCGACCGCCCGGGACCGGGACCTGCGGCCGGCCGACGCGCGAGTGTTCAGCCGTCAGGTTCACCGGGTGCGCAGCGCACTCGATGAGGGGCTGCCGGACGACCCGGAGCTCACTGGCGACCTGACCGTGCCGATCCAGCAGATCCGGCAGGACAGTGGATACGACGACGGCTACACGCGCGGAGTCCCTCAGTTGGCCGAACAACCCGCCCTGCGCCACGACACGATCGTCGTTCCGGTGGAGAAGGGCCGACCGACCGGAACACCGGCAAAAGCACCTCCGCACCAGCGGCGTGGGCGTGGACCGATCGCGTTGATCGTCATCCTCGCTGCTGCCATCGGGATCGGCACTGCGGCCTGGTACTACGGCATCCACCGCTACACGACCACGCCGGACCTGGTGAACATGGTTCCCGCCATTGCGGCTGCGAAAGCCGAGGAGTCGGGTCTGCGGACCACGCTGGACAATCAGGACTTCTCTGAGGACGTGCCCAAGGGTGAAGTGATGGGGACCGATCCCGCACCGGGTGATCGGATCCGGAAGAAGGGTGAGATCGGTCTCACCGTCTCCAAGGGCCCGGAGCGGTACCGGGTGCCGCAGCTGGTCGGGCTGGACCTGGATGCCGCCCAGCAGGCGCTCGCACCGATCAAGCTGAACACCGGGCAGATCAACGAGCAGTACAGCGAGACTGTGCCGCAGGGCAGGGTGCTCGCGATCAGCCCGAAGTTCAACACGGTCGTGAAGCCGGGCAGCGCGGTCAACTTCGCGGTCAGCAAGGGCAAGCGGCCGATCAACGTCCCGGATATGACCGGAAAGAGCTACAAGGACGCCAACAAGGCCCTGCGCAAACTCGGTTTCGTCGTCGACCGCTCCGAGCAGTACGACGAGAAGGTGCCCGAGGGCAATGTGATCAGCCAGACACCCAACAGCGGCACGCTGTTCGCCAAGGACAAGGTCCAGCTGGTGGTGTCGAAGGGTCCGCCACTGGTCGACGTACCGAACGTGAAGAAGAAGAGCACCGCGGACGCGCAGCAGATCCTCACCGACGCGGGCTTCATCGTGAAGGTCGAGAAAGCACCGTTCAACCTCGGGCTGAACATCGTCGCGGCGCAGAACCCGGGCGCCGGCAAGAAGGCCCAACCGGGCAGCACGGTCACGATCACAGTCCTGTAGCTCGTTTTGGTGCTTACGCCGGACGTCTGATGAGATGTCCGGCGTGAACCGCCCGCGCATCGCCGTACTCGCCCTGCTCGCGGTGGCGGCGGCGTGGGGATCGACGTTCTTCCTGACCAAGGACCTGCTCACCAGGATGGACGTCGCCGACTACCTGGCGTTGCGGTTCCTGATCGCCTCGGTCGCGCTCATCCTGATCCACCCGCCGGCGATCTCCCGGCTGAGCCGCCTGGACCGCGGCCGGGCCGTTGCCCTGGGCATCACCTACGGCATCGCCCAGCTGGTCCAGACCGAGGGCCTGCGGCACACGTCGGCCAGCGTGTCGGGCTTCGTCACCGGCATGTACGTCGTCTTCACCCCGCTGCTGGCTGCCGTGATCCTGCGCCACAAGATCGGCCGCTGGGCCTGGGTCGCCGTGATTCTCGCCACGGTCGGCCTCGGCGTACTGTCGTTGCAGGGCCTCAGCATGGGGACCGGCGAGCTGCTCACACTCGCGTCGGCCGGTCTGTACGCCCTGCACATCATCGGTCTGGGCGCCTGGTCCACCCCGCAGAACGCCTTCGGTCTCTCGTCCCTGCAGATGCTCGTGATCACCGTGGTCTGCGCGATCGGCGCGCTGCCCGGCGGCTTCACGGTCCCGGGCTCCGGTGCAGACTGGGCCAGCGTCATCTACATGGCCCTGATCGCCGGTGCGCTCGCGCTGATCGTGCAGACCTGGGCGCAGGCGCACCTCAACCCGACGCGGGCGGCGATCGCAATGACAATGGAACCGGTGTTCGCGTCGGCCTTCGCGGTGCTGTTCGGATCCGAGAGCGTCACCTGGAGGATGCTGGTCGGTGGCGCACTGGTGCTGTCGGCGATGTACCTGGTGGAGCTCGCACCGCGGCGCAAGTTCGAGGCCGAGGTGCAACACCTCGCACAATAGGCAGGACAGGGAGGGACGATGCGGGAAAGCACTGGGGGGCGCGGCCGGTGGTATCCGGTCGTCGTCATCGTCGTGCTGCTCGCGTTCCTGGCCGCCGGTACGGCGAACAACCTGGTCCGCAACCCCCAGCCCCGACTGGTCGCGGACGGCGTCCCCGGCCACTCTGCGCAGCACACCGAGTCCTCGCTGAGTGGCGGTGGCGAACAGTACGACGATCTGATCAGCCACGCCCTCGCCGATCTCGACGCCCTCACCCTGCCGAGCGGCGCGACGCTGGCGGGTTGGGACGGCCCGTGGCGGTACGTCTGGCCGCGAGACGCGTCGTTCGTCGCCGCGGCCCGCTGCTCGATCGGTCAGTACGACGAAGCCCTCAAGGTGCTGTCCTTCCTCGACCGCGTGCGACCGGCGACGGGACGGTGGGAAGCCCGGTACACCGAGACCGGCGCGCTCGTCGACGACGGCCGGCAGCCTCAGCTCGACGGCTCCGGATGGGTGCTCTGGGCAACCTGGTTCTGCCGGGCGGGCAGCAGGTACTGGGAGCTGGTCCGCGAGTCGGCCGACCAGATCGTCGCCGAGCTCGGCCCGGACGGCCTGCCCGGGCCGTCGTCCGACTACTGGGAGCGGCCGGAGACGCAGGTGACGCTCGGGACGGTCGCCCCACTGTTGACCGGCCTCCGCAGCGCGGTCCTGATGGCCACCGAACAGAACCGGCAGGCCGAGGCCGCGCGCTGGCGGTCCGCCCTCGACAAGTTGACCGAGGCAACTGATCGCGTCTTCGGGCCGGACTATCCCCGCACCCCGGCCCGAGCGACCAGCTTCGTGGAGCCCGGCGTCGACCCGATCCAGCTCGGCGGCGGCGCCGACGCGATCGTCACGATCCTGGGTCCGCCGTTCGCTCCGGCCCGGGCGGTCGTGTCCACGGCGATCGACCGGGCGCTCGCCGTACTCACCCAGCCGAACGGTGGCGTGACACCTGGTGAGAATTGGCGTGCGGACGGCGTTTCCTGGACACCACAGACCGCGTTGTTCGCACTGAGTGCGGCGGCCCGAGGCGATCACGCGACCGCCGACAACTTGCTGACCTGGCTCGACCGGCACCGCACCAGCACCGGCGCCCTGCCCGAGAAGGTCAATCGGGACCTGGAGCCGGCCGGCGAGGCGCCGCTGAGCTGGACCGCAGCCCTGGTCGTCCTCGCCGGCACGGCTCTGCAGAACGCGCTACCGACTCCCGGCTAGCAGATCTCCATCACGTCGCGCGTCGGCGCGTCCGGTCGCGTCGTACTGGTCTTGGACGAGTAGAAGAAGGCGGTCGACGCGATGTCGTCCTGCAGCGGCAGATAGCGGCCGCCCGAGCGCCAGCCCAGGGCCTGGATGTCGACGCGGAGCTTCTCCTTGAAGCGGACCGGGTCGGGGAGGTGGAACCGGTACATGCCGAACCGCTGCTGGCTCGCGTACTGCCCGTCCGGACGGATCACCTGCGGCATGCCGAGGTATGGCGTACTGAACTCGGTGTAGCCGCCCAGGTGGGGTACGTCGAAGTTCCACGCGCCACCGAAGTAGTCCTCGGTCCCGGTGCCGCAGATGGTCGGGAACTCGTCGTCGCCGTCGAGGTAGAACTTGATCTCGCCCTCACCCCACCAGCCGGTGCTGTTGACGCCCCACGCGATGTAGGTGCCGACATAGTGGCCCGGGCCTTCGACACCCTCCAGCAGCGTGTGCACGGTCTTGGCCGGCAGCGGATTGCTCCGCCGCCACTGCGTGTGCAGGTACGCCGAGTTGTCCGGTACGGCGCCCAGCCAGTAGTCCACCTGGAAGTAGACGATCACGGGCTCGTCGTGGGTGTTCTCCAGCGTGAGCGTGGCCTGGGTCTGGAACGGCATCTCCCAGTAGCAGTTGAAGCCGCCGTTCGGGTTGACCGCGACCGGGAGCGAGTTCACCTGGGCAAACTTGCCCCAGCCGGAGCAGAAGAAGTCACCGACCGGCGCCTCGATCGCCGGGGCCTCGTCGCCGTCCCAGAACGTCCGCAGCACCAGCCGCCGCCAGTTGTCGACGTGCGTGGTGAGCCAGATGTGCGTGATGCAGCCGGCGCCGACGATGTCGGCCAGCGTGGCGGTCTCGCCCGGACCGATCTCGATCGACGGCGACACCTTCCAGCCCTGACCGAGATCCCGGGCCGCTTTCGCACCGGTCCCCTCGGTCCGCCGCCCGCCCTGGCCAGGCTCGCCGGTCGGGTTCTCCGGACTGATGGACCGCGACTCGACGTCGGCGAGCGCGCTGATGCCGGACAGATTCCCAAGAGTCATACCCGCGACCTTAAGCCGGGGGCGTGTCCATGAGAAATCGATTGCCTACCAGCTGGGACTCAGCAGGTGCGGACCCTGGCGTCCAGGCCGTGGGGGAAGGAGAGGCAGGCTCGAGGCCGGCCTTGAGTGGGGTCGGCGCGGAGGATGAGCGGGAAGGCGTCTGCGCCGCGGACTTGCGGGCTTCTTTCCGTCTTGAGTGAGCCGACCGCACCACCGCGGGCCGCGACGGCTGCCTTCACGTCGTTGACCGTGACGGCGCTACGCGCGTCCGTGGTGGCCGCGTTCTTCGCGTCGGTGGCGACGGCGAGCGCGAAGTCGATCTCCGGCGGGGTCGCCCACGTGGTCGTCGTGACCGGGAAGACCACACCGAACATCAGCAGGCCGATCCCGGTGATGATCAGCCGGAACTGCCGGCTCTGATCGGTGAGTAGCAACGCGGCGCAGCACAGCGCGAGGAACAAGGTGAGCCCACGCAGGATCCAGTGCCGGTCGAGCCGGGAGTCCACCGCCAGCGCCGCACCGAGGGCGATCACCACGCAGAGACCGGCGGCGAGCAGGGCACGGACGCGCGGCGACACGGATTGCATGGCGCAGACGATAACGCCCGCACCTGCCACTGCCGGTACGCCGTTCGTCGCACTGGAGCGCCCGTTGAGCGATCGGCGCGCCGGTCAGGATCGTGCAGCGCAGACGCTCCTGGCAGATTCGACCCCACGTCCCACCGCCCCCGAGGGATTGGATCCCACCGTGGACCACACCGAATCCGAAGCGCCCGGTTCGTGGAGCATCTCGCGGCGCCGCGCACTCCAGCTCAGCGGCGGTGTCGCCGCAGCCGGCGCCGTCTCGACCACCGCACCCCACGCCTCCGCCGGCACGGAAGCACAGACCGGCACGACCAACCAAGCTGTTCTCTCCGAGGGCACGAACCTGATGGTGTCGGTCTCGCCGGACGGGAAGTGGCTGGCGTTCGACCTTGTCACGGCGATCTGGGTGACCCCGTCCGCGGGTGGAACCTCACGCCGGCTGACCGACGACCTGCAGGACGCGACCCGGCCACGCTGGTCCCCGGACGGCCGCCGGATCGTGTTCCAGTCGTACCGCGACGGCAACTTCCACCTGTGGTCGATCAACCCTGACGGCAGCGACCTCCGTCAGTTAACCACCGGCCGCTACGACCATCGCGAGCCGCATTTCACCCCGGACGGCCGGTCGGTCGTCTTCTCCTCGGACCGCGGTGGGAACGGCAGCTACGGCATCCACCGGCTCAGCCTCGCCGACGGCACGATCATCGCCCTCACCGACGACACGACCGAAGAGGCCGAGCCCGCGGTCTCGCCGGACGGCACCAAGCTCGCCTTCACCGTCGACACCACGTCGATCGTCGAACTCGACCTCACCACCGGCGTACGCACGACGCTCGTCGCCGCCCAGACCGGCATCAGCCTCTTCGGCCCCGCCTACTCCCCTGCCGGCCGGCTGGCCTATGTCCGACTCACCGGCCCGACCTGCGATCTGATTGTCGACAATCAGAAAGTCACCGAAGGGAAGGACGTCTTCGCCGTCCCGCCGTCGTGGGCGTCGGCGACCGACGTCTTCTACACCGCCGACGGGCAGGTCCTGCGTCATCGCGTCGGCGGCACGCACACCGTCGTACCGTTTGCGGCGACTGTTCCGGTCACGGCGAAGCGGCCGCGGCCGAAGGTGCCGGACCTCGAGTCGACCGCCCGGAGGCCAGTCCTCGGGATCGCGAGTCCGACGGTGTCACCGGACGGTCGATGGATCGCGTTCCGGGCCCTGAACGCCTTGTGGCTGGCGGCAACGAGTGGCCGAGGGCAACCACGCGAACTGGTCGCCGACGGCTACTTCAACTCCGATCCCGACTTCTCCCCCGATGGCAAGAAGTTGCTCTACGCAAGCGATCGCGACGGCACCGCGGATCTCTGGCTGCATGATCTCGCCACCGGCACCGACAGCAAGCTCTCGTCGTTGCCCGGGGCACAGACCGCGCCAAGGTTCTCACCCGACGGGAAGCAGGTCGCGTACCAGGACCAGGACGGCATCGCCTCGGTACTCGACCTCGCTTCCGGTCAGATCCGTCAGCTGACCCCGACGCTCTTCCAGCCCGGTCGGGTCAGCTGGTCCCGCGACGGGAGAACCCTCGTCCTCGCCGCGGTCAAGCCGTTCTCCAAGCGGTTCCGCGAAGGCACCAGCCAACTGCTGTACGTCGACGTCGCCACCACCGCGCTCGAGTATGTCGAACCCATGCCGTTCCGCTCACTCGCCACCCGCGGCGACGACGGCCCGGTCTTCTCCCCCGACGGCAAGTGGCTCGCCTTCGTCGTCGAGAGCCTCCTGTACGTCGTATCCGTCGACGAACGCGGCCGCTTCACCGCCGAGCCGAGAGCGGTCACCGACGAGGTCACGGACTCACCGGTCTGGCAGGACGCCGGGACGCTGCTCTACCTCAACAACGGACGGTTGCGCCGGACAACGATCAGTGGCTCCCGTCCGCAGACGATCAAGCTCGACCTGCAGTGGCGCAGGGCAACGATCAACCAGCACGTGACGATCCACGCCGGCGCACTGTGGGACGGCCGCGCGACCACGCTGCGCCGCGACGTGGACGTCGTACTCGACGGGTCGCGGATCGCCGCCGTACGGCCGCATCAGGGGCGAGCGGACATCGACGCATCCCGGCTCACAGTGATGCCGGGATTGATCGACGCGCACAATCACTGGCACCTGCGCGGGCGGGCGTGGGGCGCGCGGCAGGGCAACCTCTGGTTGTCGTACGGGATCACGACGACCCGATCGCCCGGCGATCCCGTCTACCAGATGCAGGAGACCCGGGAAGCGCTCTCGCACGGTTCTCTGACCGGCCCGCGGTACTTCGCGACCGGTGAGGCGATCGACGGGTCGCGGGTCTACTACAACTTCATGCGGCCGACGCTCTCGGTGCGGCAGCTCCGCCTCGAGCTCGACCGGGTCGAAGGGCTCGCGTACGACCTGGTGAAGACGTACGTACGGTTGCCGATCGAGTTCCAGCGCCGCGCGATCGCCGCCGTTCACCGGCTCGGGCTGCAGCTGTCGTCGCACTACCTCTACCCGGCGGAGCACCTCGGCATGGACGGGATGGAGCACACCGGCGCGACGAACCGGCTCGGGTACTCACACACGGTCAGCCGGCTCGGCCGCGCGTACGCAGATGTCGTCGCGCTGTTCACAAAGGCGGGACTGTCGGTGACGCCGACGCTGTTCAACTCGACGATGGCGCATGTCGACGATCCGTCGCTGCTCACCGACCGGCGTACGACGACGCTCTACCCGTCCTGGGAGTACGCCGCTCTGCAGGCCGAGGTGAACACCGCGAAGGGCCCGGCGGGTGTGACGACCCGGGAGTTGCTGCGCGGGAACGTCGACATGGTGCTGCGGATCCATCGCGGTGGCGGACTGGTCATCTCCGGCACGGACAGTCCACTGGACAACATCGCGGTCTCACTGCACGCCAATCTGCGATCGATGGTGGCCGGCGGGTTCACGCCGTACGAGGCACTCACCACAGCCACCCACAACCCGGCGCGCTGGCTCCACCTCGAGGACAAGATCGGCGTCATCAAACCGGGCGCGCAAGCCGATCTGTCGTTCGTCGACGGCGACCCGCTCGCGGATATCCGGGTCGCGGCGGCGGTCGACCGCGTCATGGTCGCGGGCCGGCTGCACACCGTCGACAACCTCCTCGCCCCGTACGCCACCGGCATCCAAGCCCAACCCGCGGTCCACTCCTCCAATGCCCCGCAACCACTTACCCGAGAACAAGCCCACGCCCACGACGACAAGTTCTGGTGGCACGAGCCCGAGTGGCTCCACAGAGCGTGCTGCGAGGGGTGATGATCCCTTGAGGTCTGTCAGAAGGTGGTGGTGAGGTCCTGGGTCTGGCCGGTGGCGGAGGCTCGGTAGGCGGACTCGATGATGTCGATCACGTGGCGCGCGTGTTCGGCGGTGACGATCGAGGGCTTGCCTTCGCGGACCCAGTCGACCAGCTGCATGACGTCCTCGTACACGTGCTGCTCTTCGATGTCGCGATGCACACCGGTGGCGTGCGGAAGGAGGGCCTGGTTGCCCGGACCGCGAGGCGAGAGTTCGGCCGGGTTGCGGTTCGGGAAGTCGAACGGCTCGTCGTTGAGCAGCAGGCCGTCGATCGTGCCCTTCGTTCCGTAGTAGGTCCCGCTGAAGCCGCCCCGCATCCCCCCGGCGGCGGTACCGGTCGCGACGCAGAACAGGTTGTCGCCGAAGTCGATCAGCACGATGGTGTTGTCGTCGGCGTCCGTACGGACGTCCACGCCTCCGCTCGTACGCACGGGAACCCGTACGCCGGACATCGCCGTCACTCGCTTGGCCGGACCCAGGATCCCGGTCACCGAGTGCAGCGCGTACACCGTCATGTCGTACATCGGTCCGCCACCGGGCTTGCGGAAGTACCACGACGGATCGATGTTCGTCAGTACGTCGCTGCCGCCGCGCACGGACTCGTCCTCGTGGTACGTGCCGAACGCCGCGCCACAACTCACCCAGGACAGCGTGCCGACGGCGCCCTCGGCAATCAGCTCGCGTGTCCGCACGTGATGCGGCCGCAGCATCTCCCCCGGCGAGGCAACGATCCGCAGATCGTTGGCCGCGGCAAGCTCAATGAGCTCGGTCGCCTCCGCAACGGTGACCGTCATCGTCTTGTTGAAGTGCACATGCTTGCCAGCCTGCAAAGCCAGCTTGCCCTGCTCGTAGTGCAACCCGATCGGCGAAGCGATCGTGACAGCGTCGACATCCCCACGCGCCAGCAGGTCCTCGTACTCCGTGAACCCCTGCTCCACCCCGAACTTCGCAGCCGCCGCCTCCGCCCGCCCCGGCACCGGATCACACACCGCGGTCAACTTCACCCGCCCCGCCAGATCCCCTTGCCCCAAATGCGGAAGAATCCCCCGAACCGAGATACTCCCCGCCCCCACAACACCCATCCGCACCGTATCCGCCATACACCTGATCCTTCCACGCGGTATGAACACCTTCAGCGGCTGTCGGCATGCCGACAACCCAGGTCTCGTGCGCCGGCTCAATGTGCTGCTGAGGCGCAGCTGATGCAGGTGCGGGCTGCTGGTCTTGCCTCCAGCCGGGCGGGGGCGATCGGTTGTCCGCACTGCTCACAGACCCCGTAGGTGCCGGCCGCCAACCGCTCGATGGCTGCCTCGACCTCTGCCAACTGATGCTCGACCTGCAACACCAGCGCGGCGACTTGCGACCTCTCGAAGGCGATCGTCGCACCCTCAGGATCGTGCTCGTCGTCGGCGTTGGCGTCGCGTGAGGCTGCTACCACCTCATCGAATTCACCGGTCAGATCCGCAAGCCGCCGGAGCGCCTGCTGACGTTCCGCCTCGAGCAGCTCGCGAGCCTCATCCATCCGTCAATCCTGACACCGCTCGCCACCCAGGAAGGCAACTAGATCATTGGGCCGCCCCGCGGACAGTTGCCCGCTGCTGGGCAGTCAACGCCAGGCGCATGGTTTCGAAGGTGTGCTCCTGCGGCACGGCCGAGGTGGTCCGTTCCCGTACGTCGCGAACCAGGTCGGGGTAGTAGGTGGTCTCGACCTGCGAGCAGTCGACGTACTGCGTCCCTTCCTGGTTGACCAGGAAAAGGTGGTCGCCACCATCCCGGCCCGCGATGTCGACGTACTTGCGCAACTCGATGTAGCCGTCCGTGCCGAGGATCATCAGGCGGCCGTCGCCCCAGGTCGGCAGACCGGCCGGCGTGTACCAGTCGACCCGGATGTACCCCTGGGCGTGGTCACTGCGCAGCAGGATCTCACCGAAGTCCTGCAGGCCAGGCTCATCGGGGTTGGCGAAGTTCCCCACCGTGCTGGCCACGACCTCGGCGGTCCGTGCGCCGGTGAACCAGAGGAACTGATCGATCTGGTGGGAGGCGATGTCGGTGAGGATTCCGCCGTACCGGTTCTTGTCGTAGAACCAGTCCGGGCGGCCGGCCCCGCCGCCGAGGTGACCGCGGTCCCCGATCCGGTGCGGCCCGATCCCGAGAGTCTGCACCACGGTCCCGATCTGGCCCGCGCGAACCAGTTCACCGGCCTTGATGACGCTGGGCACCTCCAACCGCTCGGAAAACGTCACCGACCAGAACCGCCCGCTCTGACCGACCGCCTTCTCGATCTCCTCCAACTGCTCGAAACTGACACAGCCGGGCTTGTCGGTCACGACGTCCTTGCCGGCCCGCAACGCTGCGACGGCGATCGACCCCCGTCGATCCGGTACGGCGGCGGTCACGATCAAGTCGATCCCGTCCCGTCCGATCAGGTCGTCCGGACTCTCGGCCACCGGAACCTCCGGATACCGCTCCCGGACCGTGGTCGCGATCGCGGCCGACGGATCGTCGGTCGCCATCCCGACGAATTCCGCACCGGCCCCGACGAGGCCCGCGATCTGACCGAAGATGTGCGCGTGATCAAGCCCGACGGCGGCGAACCTGACCGGTTGAGTGGAACTCACCCGTATCCTCCCGACTCGGAAACGTCTCGACCAACTCACCCTATGCCAAACCGGCAAGCGCTTGCCAACATCCCGCGAGTCGCCTCCTGCCAGCCTCCGTGGCGGAGCGGACGGTCCGAGCAGCGGGAACCCGCTCAGGATCGATTGGAGACGCAAAACCTCGCGCGGCACGAACTCGGCGATCGTGAGGGCGACCACGTCCACCTCGTTCGTGATGTCGTCCACGACGCGGCGCGCCCGCGCGCCGGTGAGCCCGCCACGATCAGCTCGAGACCGAGCGCCTGCGGTGCACACCTGGGTTGTCCCCGGTCGCCCACCCAGTCGCGCGACCCGTGGGCGCCCGCCATGCAGTCACACGCGGGCGGCAGCCCGCAGACGCCGGCGGAAGCCGGCAGCGATGCTACCGGCGCTGAGCCGGGGGGCGGGTGGGAGCGGGCGCCTGCGGAGCACGCGTGGGTTGGACCCAGCCGCTAGAACGGGAGTTTGGGTTGGGGTGGGGCGTGGGTTGGGTCTACGCCGTCGAAGAGGCTGCTGACGGATTCGCCCTCGTGGATGCGCTTGATGGCTTCGGCGAACAGGCCGGCGACCGAGCTGACCTGGAGTTCGGGGAAGCCGGCCGGGCGCGGGACCGTGTCGGTGCTGATGACCTCGGTAATGGACGGGTGGGAGCGGAGGCGCTCGACTGCCGCGCCCGCGAAGAGGCCGTGGGTGCAGGCGACGGCGGCCTGCGTGCAGCCGCGGTCCTTCAGGCGGTCGAGCAGTTCGATGATCGAGCCGCCGGTGGCGATCTCGTCGTCGAGGATGATCGCCCGCTTGCCGGCGACGTCGCCGACGATCGCGTCGATCACGACGCGGTCGTCCGCCATCCGCTGCTTGCTGCCCGCCGCGACCGGCAGGCCGAGCAGCCGGGCGAACTGGGTCGCCGTCTTCGCGTTGCCCAGGTCCGGGCTGACCACGACCGTGTCGCTGAGATCACGGCTGCGGAAGTGGTCCGCGAGTACGCCGATCGCGGTCAGGTGGTCGACCGGGACCGAGAAGAAGCCGTGCACCTGGGGTGCGTGCAGGGCCATGGTCAGGACTCGGTCGACGCCGGCGGTGGCCAGGAGGTCGGCGACCAGGCGACCGCCGATCGAGATCCGGGAGGCGTCCTTCTTGTCCGATCGCGCGTACGCGTAGTGCGGCATCACCGCGGTGATCTGCTGCGCGGAGGCACCCCGCGCGGCGTCGATCATCAGCAGCAGCTCCATCAGGTGCTCCTGCGTCGGCGGCACCAGCGGTTGCACGATGTACACGTCGCGTTGCCGGCAGTTCTCCTGCAATTGCACCTGCAGGCAGTCGTTGCTGAAACGATGGACTTCGACTGGTGAGAGCGGTACGCCGAGATCGGCACAGATCCGCTCCGCCAAACCAATGTGGGCACTTCCGCTGAACACGACGATCTCTCGCACGGCTCTCCCCGAACGCTGCGACCCCGACACCTGCACCCTATCTCGGTGCTCAGTTGATCAAGCGGGCGAGGGCTTCCGCGGCTTTGCGGCAATCTGATGTCGACGCGTCGAGATGTGTCACAACGCGGAGCTGGGTCGCGCCGACGCCTCCGACCAGGACACCCTGGTCCTTCGCGGCTGCCACGATCTCCACTACGGACTTTCCGGTGGCGGCCAGGTCCGCGACCACGATGTTGGTCTCGACCTGGTCGGGCTTGACCGAGCCGGGCGCGGCGTCGGCCAGCGTCTCCGCGATCAGGCGCGCGTTCGCGTGGTCTTCGGCCAGACGGTCGATGTTGTGGTCCAAAGCGTAGAGAGCGGCCGCGGCCAGGACGCCGGCCTGGCGCCAACCCGCACCGAGACGCTTGCGCCAGACCCTGGCCTCACGGATCAGCTCAACAGAACCCACGAGGACCGAGCCGACCGGAGCACCAAGGCCCTTGGACAGGCAGACGCTGGCAGCCGCCGCCCGGGAGGCGTACGACGCGACCGGCACGCCGGACGCCACGGACGCGTTCCACAGCCGGGCGCCGTCGAGGTGAAGCGGCAGGCCACGGGCGTCCAGCTCGTCGGCGAGAGCGTCGTACTGGTGCTGAATCGCGCCGCCGCCGAAGTTGTGCGTGTTCTCGACGGAGACGGCCGCCGTCTGCACGAAGTACGGCCCGAGATCCGCGGCGATCAACGCGCGGATCTGCTCGAGGTCGATCTGACCGGCCGGCGCTGACCAGGTCCGGGTCGTGACCCCGCTGACGGCGGCGTGTGCGCCGAGCTCGGCCCGGGCGATGTGGGCGCTGGCCTCGCACAGCACCTCGCTGCCTGGCGGCACAAGCGCCCGTACGCCGAGGATGTTCGCGAGCGACCCGGTCACGGTGAACAGGCCCGCCTCGTGACCGAGCAGCCCGGCGACCGTCTCCTCGAGCCGGTTGACCGTCGGGTCCTCGCCGTACACGTCGTCGCCGAGCGGCGCCGAGGTCATCGCCGCCAGCATCCCCGCCGACGGGCGGGTGACCGTGTCCGAGCGCAGGTCGATCATGCTTGCGCCGCGCGCAGCCGCTCGGCGACCAGGAACGCCAGCTCGAGCGACTGGTGCCGGTTCAGCCGCGGGTCGCAGGCTGTCTCGTAGCGGTTCACGAGGTCCTCCGCGACCAGCTCCTCGCCACCGCCGAGGCACTCGGTCACGTCGTCGCCGGTGAGCTCCATGTGCACACCGCCCGGCCACGTCCCGACCTGCTCGTGCGCGTCGAAGAAGCCCTGCACCTCGTCCATCACGTCGTCGAAGTTGCGGGTCTTGTACCCGTTCGGGGTCTCGTACGTGTTCCCGTGCATCGGGTCGCACACCCACGCGATCGGCGAACCGTGATCCCGGACCGCCTCCAGCAGCGGCGGCAGCGCCGCGCGGATCTTGCCCGCGCCCATCCGGGTGATGAAGGTCAGCCGGCCCTCGATCCCCTTCGGGTTCAGCTTGTCAATCAGGGTCCGGATGTACTCCGGGGTCGTGGTCGGCCCGATCTTCACACCGAGCGGGTTAGACAGCGAGGCCAGGAATTCCACGTGCGCGCCGTCCAGCTGCCGGGTCCGCTCGCCCACCCAGAGCAGATGGCCGGAGACGTCGTACGGCTGCTCGGTGCGCGAGTCGATCCGGGTCATGGCGTGCTCGTACTCGAGGATGAGCGCTTCGTGCGACGCGTAGAAGTCGACCGTCCGGAACTCGTCCGAGGTCGCACCACAGGCCCGCATGAAGGCGAGTGCCCGCTCGATCTCGGAGGCCAGCTGCTCATAGCGTCGGCCGACCGGTGACGACTTCACGAAGTCCGTGTTCCACGCGTGCACCTGGTGCAGATCGGCGTACCCACCGGTGGTGAACGCGCGGGTCAGGTTCAGCGTCGCGGCGGCCGCGTTGTAGACGCCGCGCAGCCGCTGCGGGTCCGGGATCCGCGCCTCGGGGGTGAACTCCAGTCCGTTGACGGCGTCCCCGCGGTACGTCGGCAGCGTCACACCGTCCCGCGTCTCCTCACCGGAGCTCCTCGGCTTGGCGTACTGACCGGCGATTCGGCCGACCTTCACGACGGGCACGCTGGCGGCGTACTGGAGGACGACGGCCATCTGCAGCAGCACCCGGAGCTTGGCCCGGATGTTCTCCGCGGTCACACCGTCGAAGGTCTCCGCGCAGTCGCCACCCTGGAGGATGAACGCCTCGCCGCGGGTCACCGCGCCGATCTTGGTGGTCAGGTCGTCGCACTCACCGGCGAACACCAGCGGCGGCAGCTTCCGCAGCTCACGGATCACCTCGTCCAGCACCACCGAATCCGGCCACTCGGGCTGCTGCAGCGGCTTCAAAGCCCGCAACTCGTCCAGACTCGGAACCCCAGGCACTTCCCCCGCAGTCAACGTCGCAAATTGCATGCGCTCAGCCTAAGCCAGCCGTCCCCCACCCTCAGTAACCCGTCTCACCCTCGATGTGGGAGGGAAATACCCCCTGAGCGCCGCAGAATCCACCAAGGTCGCGCGAGGCTGTCCACAGGGGGCAAGTCGTCGTCCAACGGGTGGGGGGCCGGGGGCATGTTGTCGGTGTGGAGGGATTACAGCAGGCTGACGACGACCTGGTGCGGCGGTTCGTCGAGCTGCGCGGTCGGCAGCAGGGTGCTTTCAGCCGCGCCCAGGCGGTAGCGAACGGGATCGACGACAGCACGCTGGCGCGGCGATGCCGGAATCGGCAGATCCGGCGGATCCACCAGGGTGTCTACGTAGACTTCACCGGCCCCTTGCCGTGGGCGACCAAGGCATGGGCCGCTTGGCTGGCGTGCGGCCCGGAAGCCGCCTTGACCGGTGAGACCGCGTTGCGCTGGCACGGGCTCAGGGGCGACTGGGACGACCGGACGATCCAGCTCGCGGTTCCGCAGAGCCGCAAGCTGGAGCGTCGGTCCGGCATCCGGATCACTCGTCACCAAGACTTCCCCTCGTGGCTCCAGGAGGGGCGCGAGCCGTGCGTGGTGCGGCTCGAGGTCGCGGTGCTGACCGCGGCTGCCGGTCGCGCTGCCCCGGATCGACGGGCCTCGCTTGTGCTCGACGTCTGCCGCCAACGACGTACGACACCGGACCGCTTGCGCGCCGAGTTGGACCGCCTTCCGCGGCTCCGTGGGCGGGCAATGCTGCTGCAGATTCTTTCGGATGCCGCCTCCGGTGTGCAGTCGTTCCTCGAGCAGACCTACCTGATCCGGGTCGAGCGTGCCCACGGTCTGCCGGCTGCGACCCGGCAAGTCCGCGCGACGTACGGCACGCAGGTCAACTACCGGGACGTCGAGTACGTTCCGTACGACGTGATCGCCGAGGTCGACGGTCGTACCGGTCATGCTGACGCCACGTCGACCTGGCGGGACATGCACCGGGACAACGCCGCGACGCTCCAAGGCAAAATCACGCTCCGCTTCGGGTACCAACTGGTTTCCGACCCCTGCGCCGCGGCCGGCCAGATCGGCGCGGCGCTCACCCTCCGTGGCTGGCCCGGCATCCTCACGCCGTGCTCGCCGACCTGCTCAGTGAGAGGAGGCTTTTGAGCGCCTCCGTGGTGGGTTTCTGGCGCTATTCGGTGATAACCCCCCTACAACCGGAAAGCCGAGGCTCAGGTGAGGGCGCTGAGGTCGGGTGGTACGTCGACCGCGTGTTCGCGCAGCACCGTGAGGGGGATGGTGTCCAGGGAGCGGGCGTGGGTTGAGGCCAGTACTACGGGGGCTGCGGCGCCGGCGTGGTAGGCCTGAAGCCAGCGGACTGCGACTACGCACCAGCGGTCGCCTGGCTTCAGGCCGGGGAAGCTTAGTTCGGGGCGGGGGGTGGTGAGGTCGTTGCCCACGGAGACCTGGTGGGCGAGGAACTCCGCGGTCATCACGGCGCAGACGGTGTGACTACCGACGTCCTCGGGGCCGCTCGTGCAGCAGCCGTCGCGGTAGAAGCCGGTGACCGGATCGGTCCCGCATTCCTCCAGCGGTTCGCCGAGGACGTTCAGGTCGCTGTCCATGGCGACAATCCTGACCCGGCCGGCCCGGAAAGACCGTCAGCTCGCCTTGGTGTCGCCGAGGCGGAGGTGCTCGTCGACCGACTCGCCGGCCTTGATCAGCTCCTTGGCCTTCTCGGCGTACATGTCGACGTACTCCTGGCCGGACAGCTCCATCATCGCGTACATGATCTCGTCGGTGACCGAGCGCAGCACGAACCGGTCGCGCTCCATCCCCTCGTAGCGGGAGAAGTCCAGTGGCTTGCCGATCGCGACGCCCGGGCGGACCAGGCGCGGCAGCCGGCGACCCGGCTCCCGGATCAGCCACTGCGGCCAGAGCGTGCCGGGCGGCTGCAGCTTCTCGGTGTCGATCATCGCGACCGGGATCACCGGCACGCCGGCCACGATCGCCATCCTGGCGACGCCGGTCTTGCCCTTGTAGAGCCGGCCGTCGGGCGAGCGGGTGCCTTCGGGGTAGATCCCGAACAGCTCACCCTTCTTCAGGATGTCCAGCCCGGTGTTCAGCGCGGCCAGCGAGGCCCGCCCGCCGGAGCGGTCGATCGGGATCTGGCCGACCGACCGGAAGAAGGTGGCGACCAGCTTCCCCTTCAGCCCCGGCGCGGTGAAGTACTCCGACTTCGCCGGGAAGACGATCTGCCGCGGGACGGCGACCGGGAGGAAGATCGAGTCGCAGAAGGCCAGGTGGTTGCTGACCAGCAGCGCCGGGCCGTCGGCCGGGATGTTCTCCAGGCCGGTGACTTTAGGGCGGAAGAGCAGCTTCACCAATGGTGCGACGAGGAACCGCCTGAGGAACAGGTACAGCATCGCCTTACCTCCGTCACTCGTCCGCGCACTCGCCGGCACTTTCCGGCATGCTTCTCACCCGGGCACCAGTGTCCGCCGGTAACGACGGTTGCGACAGTTCTCGCGCGTCCCGTCGGCAGGACCCTACGTTCCAGCTTCCTCCTCAGGCAATGTCACCGCCAGGAATGCGGGTGTTGCTCACCGTGTTGTCACCTGAATGCAGACTGGACGAAGCCCAGATGCGACCATGGGGACCTGCGGCGGTCCGGCTGTGAACGGGGGCCGCCGGTGAGGACCGTGACCGGCGAGGAGTCGACGTGCCAGTGCAAGGCCACGCGGAGGAGTTCCGCAGTCCCGGGACCGGCGAGAACGCCGCGGTAGGAGTCCTGCTCAGCCACGGATTCACCGGTTCGCCGAAGTCGATGCGTCCGTTCGGCGAACACCTGGCCGCCGAGGGGTACGGCGTCGCCGTGCCGCGCCTGCCTGGTCACGGCACCACCTGGCAGGAGATGAACAAGACCGGCTGGCCGGACTGGTACGCCGTCCTGGACAACGAACTGGAGCGATTGCGCAAGGAGCACGACCAGGTCTTCGTGGTCGGACTGTCGATGGGCGGCTGCCTGGTGCTGCGGCTGGCCGAGCAGCACGGCGGGGATATTTCCGGTCTGGTCCTGATCAACCCGTCGGTGCGGACCGACGACAAGCGGCTGGTGCTGCTGCCGGTGCTGTCCCGGCTGGTGCCGTCGTTCCCGGGCATCTCGAACGACATCAAGAAGCCGGGTGCCGACGAGGGCGCGTACGACCGGATGCCGCTGCGCGCGCTGCACTCGTTGTCGCAGCTGTGGCAGGTCACCCGGGACGATCTTGCGAAAGTCACACAGCCGGTGCTGATGTTCCGCAGTACTGTCGATCATGTGGTGGAACCGAGCTCTGGCCGGACCGTACTGGCCTCGATCTCGTCCCGCGACGTGACCGAGACCCTGCTCGAGGACAGCTATCACGTGGCAACTCTGGACAATGACGCACCGCGCATCTTCGCGGACTCGACAGCATTCATCCGCCGGGTCGCGGCCGATGCGTGACAACGGCCTGACCGCCGCGGATTACACGTCGCTCGGCGCTATCGACCCGCTGATCGCCGAGCCGGTCCTGACCGCGCTCGCCGAGGCGGGCATCGCGGCGTACTGCCAGAGCCAGAGCGAGGCCCGCACACCGGAAGAGGCCGAGGAGCCGATCCACCTACCGGTCGGGTACGACGAGATCTTCGTGGACGCGGAAGCGGCGGAACGGGCCCGGCCGATCGTCGAGCGGAGCACGGAGGACGCCGAGTGGGCGTCGCTGGTGGAGCAGTTCAACGCGCCGTCCGCGCCCGGGCACGACGGCGGCGAGCCGTCGGTGCCGCGGTGGCCGGTGAGTGAGGACGTCGACGAGAAGTACGAACCGCTGATCGACGTACCCGCCGGACTGGCCATCGAGGACAAGTCGGACGACGAGGACGAGGACGACAAGCCAGCCAAGAAGAGGGACGACCCGCACGACCACTACGTCCCACCGGAGCCGCCGCGCGGCCCGCGGCTGGACTGGATCAGCCGGATCGCCTGGCTCGGCCTGATCGGCGGCCCGCTGCTGCTGATCGCGGCCGCCGTACTCGACTTCGGCACCGGCCGGATCACCACGCTCGCGGTGGTCGGTTTCATCGGCGGCTTCCTCACCCTGGTGATCCGGATGAAGGATCGGTTGCCACCAGATGACACCCCCGATGACGGGGCCGTCGTCTGAGTAGTGCTCCGTGAGCGAGGTGGCTTGAGCGATAGCGGTGTCCAGGTGCGTGCATCGGGGTGCTTGATCAGTGGCCTCGATGCGGAGCATCGTGGGCGCTGAGCAAGTGCCGCGAGGTGCGTGCCTGGGCGCCGATAGCGCCAAGCCACCTCGCTCACGGAGCACTGTAGAGTCGGATCGTCGGACAATCCGACGACTTCCGAGGGAGGGTACCCGTGCAGGTCACCGAGACCGTCGAGATCACCGGCCACCTGATGGACTCCGGACTGCTGTCCCGGGTCCTCGACGACATCCGCGGGTACGGCGGCGAGTACACGCTGGACAAGTTCGACCTCGGCTACGACAAGGACGACCCGTCCACGGTCCGGATGACGGTCGGTGCCGAGGACGAGGAGTCGCTCCAGCGGCTGCTGATGCGGATCCAGACCAAGGGCGCGAACCTGGTCGATCCCGGTACGCCGGAGATCACCGAGGTCTCCCACGACGGGGTGTTCCCGGACGGCTTCTACTCCACCACGAACCTGCCGACCAGTGTCCGGCTCGGTGGCCACTGGGTCGCCGTACAGAACCCGGAGATGGACTGCGGGCTGCTCGTCGAGGGCGATGCCGTGCGGACGATTCCGATGTCCGACGTGAAAGCCGGGATGAAGATCATCACCAGCGCGCAGGGTGTGCGGGTCATTCCCCCGATCGCGGTGAACACCGAAGAGGGTTTCGGCTTCATGGAGTCCGACGTGTCCAGCGAGAAGCCGCAGCGGGTGCTGGTGAAGCAGGTCGCGGACGGCATGCGCGAGGCGAAGGCGAACGGCCAGAAGGTGCTCTGGGTCGGCGGCCCGGGCATCGTGCACACGGGCGCCGCGCCGGCGATGGTCGCGCTGGTCGAGGCCGGTTTCGTCGACATCCTGTTCGCCGGGAACGCGCTGGCCACCCACGACATCGAGTCGTCGCTCTACGGTACGTCGCTCGGCGTCGACCTGGCCCGTGGACGCGGGGTGGAGCACGGGCACGAACACCACATCCGCGCCATCAACACGATCCGCAAGGCCGGCTCGATCAAGGCCGCGGTGGAGCAGGGCGTACTCACCTCCGGCGTGATGCACGCGCTGGTGAAGGGGAACAAGACCTTCGTCCTGGTCGGGTCGGTCCGCGACGACGGGCCGCTGCCCGACGTCTACACCGACGTACTCGAGGGCCAGCGGGCGATGCGGGCCGAGCTGCCCGGGGTCGGCTACTGCCTGATGGCCGCGACGATGCTGCACTCGGTTGCCACTGGCAACATCCTGCCCGCGTCGATCCCGCTCACCTGCGTGGACATCAACCCGGCGACGGTGACCAAGCTGGCCGACCGCGGCTCGTCCCAGGCCCGCGGCATCGTCACCGACGTCGGCCTGTTCATCGAACATCTGGCCCGCGAGCTCTCCCCGACGTACGCCGAGAGCAAGTAGGTTGCGCGTGACCCGGTCCGCGGGTGAGGCTGGTTGCCTCGCCTGACGGACAGGAGTTCACCGCGGATGACCGACGACTTCGCATCGTTCCTGCGCCGGTTCGAGGAGGCCAATACCGCGTTCATGAACGGCGATCCGTCGTTGTGGCTGCCGTTGGTGTCGCGGAGCGAGCAGACGTCGATCTTCGGCGGCTTCGGCGGGCATGAGGTCGGATGGTCGCAGATCGGGCCGCGGTATCGGTGGGCGTCGGGGCAGTTTCGGCCGAGCGGCGCGGAGGTCGAGTTCGAGTACTTGGACAAGCACGTCGGCGCGGACACGGCGTACTCGGTGGCCTTCGAGCGCTGCACGGTCCAGTACGTCGACCGCCCGGGCACCCACCCACACGCGCTTCGGGCAACCATGGTCTTCCGCCGGGAAACCACCGACTGGAAAATCGTCCACCGCCACGCAGATCCGCTGAGCCCGCCACCCACCCCCTGACGTCCTCGCTGTCACAAATCGGAGGGCTGCCGAATCTCTAGTGGTAAAGAGAGGACGCCAGCATGAACTCCATCCTTGTCACCGGCGGGACCGGTCACCTCGGTCGCCCCACTGTCAGCCAACTGCGCGCGGCCGGGCACCAGGTCCGCGTGCTGAGCCGGAAGCACGGTCCGGACCGGGTCATCGCGGACCTCACCACCGGCGCCGGCCTGGAGGCCGCGGTCGAAGGCGCCGACGTGATCGTGCACCTGGCCACCAGCCTCGGCCGCCAGGACGCGCAGCAGACCCGCCGCCTGGTCGAGGCCGCCGCGGGCGTCCAGCACCTCGTGGTGATGTCGATCGCCGGCATCGACCGCATCCCGCTCTCGTACTACAAGACCAAGCTCGAGGTCGAGCAGGTCATCGAGCAGTCGGGTGTGCCGTACACGATCCAGCGGGCGACCCAGTTCCACGACCTGATCGACCGCGTCTTCAGCGCCCAGCGCTACCTCCCGGTCGTCGTCGCACCGACGATCTCGCTGCAGCCGATCGCGGTCGAGGACGTGGCCGCCCGGCTGACCGAACTGGTCGGGCAGCCGCCGGTGAAAGGTCGCGCGCCGGACATCGGCGGACCCGAACGCCGGACGGTGCGCGACCTGGCCCGGATCTGGAAGCAGGCGAAGGGCTCGCACCGGCCCATCGTGCCCGTGCGGCTGGGCGGCAAGGTCTTCCGCGCCTTCGCGAACGGCGACGCGATGGTCGACGGTCCGGCGTACGGCCGGATCACCTTCGCGGAGCACCTCGGATGAGGACGTACGTCCGGACGGTGCTCGTGATCTTCGCCGCGTACAGGGTTCGCACCGGGTACAGCAGGTGGCGTGAAGTGGGTGTTGGATGGGCCTCATGACCGAACTCGTGCATCTCGCGATTGCTGATGGCGTGGCTGCCGTCACGCTTGATTCGCCGCATAACAAGAATGCGCTCTCGCAGCAGCTCACCGGTGAACTGCTGGAGCAGCTCGAGGCGGCGGGTACGGACGACGCCGTCCGGGTGATCGTGATCCGGTCGGCGCTCGAGGTCTTCTGCTCGGGGGCCGACCTGTCCGAGGCGACGACCGTCGGCATGGGGGTCGGGGCGCAACGGATGGTCGATGTCCAGCGGGCGATCGTCGCGAACCCGAAGCCGGTGGTTGCACGGGTGGCCGGTCCGGTCCGCGCCGGCGGAATCGGGATCGTGGCGGCGGCCGACATCAGTGTCGCCGGTGCGGCGTCGACGTTCGCCCTCACCGAGGTCCGGCTGGGCCTGGCCGCGGCGACCATCTCGCTGACCGTGCTCCCCCGGCTCACCGACCGCGGGGCGGCGTACACCTTCCTGACCGGCAACGGGTTCGACGGGCTGGAGGCCGCGCGGCTCGGGCTGGTCACTCTCACCGTCCCCGACGACGACCTGGACACCGCGGTCGAGACCGTGCTGGCGTCGTTGCTGAAGGGCGCTCCGCAGGGTCTGCGCGAGACGAAGAAGCTGCTCAACCGCGAACTGCTCGCCGACATCGACGACCGGGGCAAGGACCTGGCCGAGCTGTCGGCGAGCCTGTTCGGCTCCCCCGCGGCTCAGGAAGCGATGCTCGCCTTCCTGAACCGCAAGAGGAAGTAACGGCTACTTCGGGACCTTGTCGTACGCCGTCTGCTGGAACCTGGCCTGACCCGGTATCTATCGGGTGGGCAGCCGGTCGGGGACGGCGAAGTCGTTCGGGACAGCGGCCGCACGTCGGCGCGGCCGCAGGACACGCGGCATCAGCTGCGGCGAGAACAGGGCCTGTGGCTCGTCGACCACGGTCAGGCCTGAGACGTCACCCCGTGGGGCCGAGTTTCAGCGCGGTGACCTCGTGCTCGGTGCGGAAGCTGATGGCGGCGACCCACCTGGTCATCACCGTGCGCGCCGTCGAGAAGTACGTCTCCAGCATCTTCGACAAACTGGGCCTCCCGTCCACCGGCTCGGAGTCGCGGCGGGTCCTGGCCGTCCTGCTGTTTCTCAGGCAGTGAGCTCGATCAGCATCGGGAGGTGGTCGGAGGCGGCGGCCAAGTCTTCGCGGGATGCGGGGGTCTTCAGGATGCGGCCGGTCAGCTGAGGTGAGAGGTGGGCGCCGTCGATGCGTTTGTGGGGGTTGGTGGAGCTGAAGGTGGGGCCGGCGTCGGCGCCCAGGTCGGTGAGGCCCTCCTCGGCCAGGCGTTTCCAGACGGGGCCGTCGGGCTCCTCGTTGAGGTCGCCGGCGAGGAGGTACGGGAGGTTGAAGGAGCGGCAGCCCTTCAGGACCTGTTCGAGTTCGTGCCGGCGGCCGCGAATGTGCAGGCCGAGGTGGCAGACGACGAGGGCGAGCCGCGCGGTCCCCAGGGTGACGCGGCCGCCGACTGCGCCACCGGGGAGTTGGGTGGCGATGAACTTCAGTCGCCGGCGGACGAACGGACGCCAGATCCGCCAGTGCAGCGGTTCGGTCAGATCGGTGCCGTCGGCAACCAGGATCGCGTTGCGGGCCGAGCCGACGACGTACCGCATCCCGAAGCTCGCCGCCATCGCGCGCCGCTTCCGCCGGGTCCCCCACCAGGTCGGCGCCTCCTGCACCAGCATCACATCCGGCGCACACGCCTGCACCACCCGTGCGAGCGCCGTACGGTCGTCACCCCACCGATGCACGTTGTACGACAGCACCCGCAGGACCGCCGTGCCACCGGACGGACCTAGCTTCGATCCGTCGTCGGTGGGGCCGGCGCTCATGCCTCGTCGGCGGGGTGCAGGTCGGAGTCTGCCGCGGCGCGCATTCCGGTACGGCGGCCGGCCGACTTGCGGGCCGCGCGCTCGAGGCGCGTCGACCGGCTCCGGGCGGCGGCCGTCTTCGCGGTGACCGCGGTCGTCTTGACCCGGACCCGGCGCAACCAGGTGGCCTCTTCGCGCGCCAGGTCGGCCGCGCCGACGAGACCCGCCTCCGGACCGAGGACGGCCCGGACGATCCGCGCCTCCGGACGGAAGCCGCGACCGGTCAGCGTCCGCTTGAACGCCTCCCGGGCCGGCGCGAGCAGGAGCTCACCGGCGTCGGACACACCGCCACCGATCACGAACGTGCCGGGGTCGAACGCGGCGGCGAGGTTGGCCAGCCCGATCCCGAGCCAGCGGCCGACGTCCTCGAGCAGCTCGACCGCGACCGGGTCGCCGTCCTTGGCCAGCTCGGTCACCATCGGCCCGTTGATCTTGCGCGGATCGCCACCGGCCGCGCGCAGCAGGTTGTGCGCCACCGGTGAGCCGGACAGCGCCAGCTCGCGCGCCTCCCGGGTCAGGGCGTTGCCAGACGCGTACTGCTCCCAGCAACCGCGGTTGCCGCACTCGCAGCGATGCCCGCCGGGCACGACCTGCATGTGCCCGAACTCCCCCGCGATGCCGAACTTCCCGCGCTGCAGCGAGCCGTCGTTCAGGATCGCGCCACCGATGCCGGTCCCGAGCGTCACACAGATCAGATGGCTCTCGCCCTGGCCGCCCCCGAACCGCCACTCCGACCAGGCGGCCGCGTTGGCGTCGTTCTCGACCACGACCGGCAGCCCGAGCCGGCGCTCGACCGCGTCCCGCAGCGGCTCGTGCCGCCAGGCGAGGTGCGGCGCGAACAGCACCGACGACCGCGTCCCGTCGACGAATCCGGCGGCACCGATGCCGACCGCGATCACGTCGTGCCGCGACTCCAGGTCGCGGACGATCTCCGCGATCGCGTCCTCGGTCTCCTTGGGGTCCGTGGTCGGCGTGTCCCGCCGTACCCGGTCCAGGATGTTGGCCTCCGGGTCGACCACCCCGGCGGCGACCTTGGTCCCGCCGATGTCGATCCCGATCGTCAAAGCCTGCGTCAGAGCCACTGCACGACCCTCCTCGCCGTACCCCCAGCCCCCGCCGGACTACCTCCAGTATTCCTGACCGGCGGAATCATCGGGTCTTCTCCGGGGCGGGCGCGGGGCGGCGGGCCAGGTCGGCGGCGCCGATCAGGCCGGCGTCGTTGCCCAGCTCGGCCACGCCGAACGTCGGGTGCGGGCGGTTGGCCTTGGCCGGCAGGTTCCGCTCGAAGGCGACCTGCGCGGACTTCATCAGCAGGTGCTTCGCCGCGCTCACCCCGCCGCCGATGACGATCATGGTCGGGTCGAACAGCGTCGCGATACTGGCCAGGCCCTCGCCCAGCCAGTGCCCGAGGTCCTCCAGCAGCTCGACCGCGCACGGGTCGCCGGCGGCGGCCGCCTGGGTGATCATCGGTCCGGTCAGCTCGGCCGGGTCGGTGATCCCGCACACGCTCAGCATCTGCGCGGCCAGCAGCGAGCCCGACTCCGCTCGCGCCCGCCCTTCGCGCACCAGCGCCCGCCCCGACGCGTACTGCTCCCAGCACCCGCGCGCCCCGCACCCGCACAGATGCCCACCGGGTACGACGCGCATGTGGCCGAGCTCGGCCGCGACGCCATTGGCACCGCGCAGCAACTCGCCGTCGTTCACGACCCCGCCGCCGATCCCGGTGCCGACCGTGATGCAGACCATGTCCTCGACGTCCTTCGCGGCGCCGAAGGCGAACTCACCCCAGGCGGCCGCGTTCGCGTCGTTCTCCACGACCACGGGGATCTTCAGCACCTTCGCGACCCGGGTGCCCAGCGGCTCGTCGCGCCAGGCGAGGTTCGGCGCGAACAGTACGGTCGAGCGGTCCGACGAGACGAACCCGGCGGCGCCGATCCCGACCGCCTCCACCTCGTGCGCGGCGATCAGCTCGGCCGCCGCGTCACAGATCGCCGCGGCGGTGTCGTCGACCGAGTTCGCCGGGGTGTCGCGCACCGCACGGGCGCCGATCGTTCCGTCCGGGCCGACCACGCCCGCCGCGATCTTCGTACCGCCGACATCGATGCCGATCGTCAGTCCCATGGTTCGGGGTCCTCACTCACGTCGATCCGGTCCACCCGGGACCGGACCGGCTGTTCTTCCTGGGGCGCGGTGCGCGACGCTGCGTCCTCCCGCGGCTGCCGAGCTGCGTCGTTGGCAGCCTCGAGCAGAGATCTCACCGAACCGAGAACGTGGGCCGCGGCCGCAGACAGCTGTTCTATTGTCTCGGGGCTGGTGTTCCGGACTTTGTGGATGAGCTGGCAGACAGGACACCAAACGCAGTCCGGCCCGAGCTTGGGTTCGTGTGCTTCCGCCGGCTCCTCGGCGTGCGTCGTACCGCCGGGGTCGGTCGCCGCCTGCTGCAGCACGGCGAACAGCTTCGCTGCCTCCTCCGCCACGGACCCGATGGGCTCCTTGGTCATGGGGCCTCCCGGCCTGGACTGAGGAGCGGAGGGAGCGAAGCGACTGGAGCGACGAGGGAAGGCCGGGAGTCAAAGCCCCATGACCCGCAGATCGGA
>NZ_JBEZYF010000016.1:0-67613 GCF_040638415.1 Kribbella sp. NPDC026596
CTGAGGAGCGCAGGGAGCGAAGCGACCGGAGCGACGAGGGAAGGCCGGGAGTCAAAGCCCCATGACCCCGCCGGCGCCGAAGGCCCGGCCATGTGCAGAGCCATCAGGACCCAGCGCCTGCCTGGTCCTGGATGGTCTTCAGGGCCTGGTCGGGCGGGATCTCACCGTTCAGGGCCTGGGTCCCGAAGCGGCTGAGCAGGTCGGCGACCTGGACCCAGTTCTTCGAGGTGACCAGCGCGACCGAGTTCTCCGATGCGTAGTCGATGACCTCCTTGGCCTCCGGGATCTTCGCGGCGGTGAACCAGGCCGGGTGCGCGGCGGTCCGGGCGGGGTACGCGCGGCCGGCCGCGGCCAGCGTGGTCAGCGGCTTCTCACTCGTCATCGACTGGATCGCCTGGAACGCGGCGTCCGGCGTCTTGCAGGAGCGGGAGATGCCGAAGCCCGAACCGGCGGTGTAGGTCTTCGAGCCGTCCGGACCGGCGGGGATCGGCACGATCCCGAGGTCGAACTTGACCTTGCCCATGGTGTCGATCAGCGACCACGGACCGTTGAGCTGCATCGCCGACTTGCCCGAGACGAACTGGGTGGTCTCGAAGTCGGTGTTGCCGGCCGGCACCTGCGGCGCGATCTTGTCGGTGCGGACGAAGTCCGTGTAGCCCTGGAAACCCTCCTCGAACTTCGGATCGGTGAGGTTGAGCTTGCCGTCGGCCAGCGGCTCCGCCCCGGTCTGGGTCCGCACCCAGGACGTCACACCGAGGTCACCAGGAGCAGTCACCAGACCGGTCTTACCGGCCGCGGTGAGTTTCTTCGCGGCCGCCTTGAACTCGTCCATCGTCCAGCCCGGCTTCGGATCGGGGATGCCGGCGGCCTTGAACATGTCCTTGTTGTAGAAGATCACCATCGGGCCGGAGTCGTACGGGATCGCGATCTGCTTCCCGTCCACCTTCAGGCCGTCCATGATCGGCTTGTCGAAGTCCTCGGCCTTCAGGCCGTACTTCTTCATCAGGTCGTCCAGCGGCAGCATCGCGCTCGCGTACGACGCGGTCCGCAGGCTCTGCATGCCGATGATGCAGGGCGCCTTCCCGCTGGCCAGCAGGGTGCCGATCTTGGACCAGTAGCTGTTCCAGTCCGTGCCCTGGAGCTTGACCGTGATGCCGGAATGGTCGGTATGGGCCTGGTCCGCGACCTTCTGCCACGCGGCCTGGTCCTCGGTACCACCGATCCAGAACTGCCAGGTCAGATCGGCCTTGTCGGCCGAACCGGAGCTACTGCTGCTGCCGTCGTTACCGCCCCCACAGGCGGCCACGGCCGTGAGTGCCAGCACCGACAGGGCGGCGGTGGCCCAGCGGCGAGCCCGCGCTGGTGTTCCTTTCATTGCTGACCTCCAGGGACAGATCTGGTTCCAAAGTGGTGCTAGTCATCCGATCTATATGCTGAAGCCTTGACATCAGTCAACAGTTCGTGTCCTTAATTCAGGGTCGAAAGTCACGCCTGAGCGTGAAAAAACGCCCAGACATCCGATGTATGAAGAGCGGACATCGGATGTTTCGTAGCTTTGCGAGGAGGGGTGTGTGCGGGTTACCGACGAAGCGATCGACCGGATCAAGCAGATGATCGTGACCGGCGAACTGCGGCCCGGCGACCGGTTGCCGCGCGAGTCCGACCTGGCCGCGCGCCTCGGCCTGTCCAGGAGCTCGTTGCGCGAGGCGGTCAAGGCGCTCGCGCTGATCCGGGTGCTGGAGGTCCGGCAGGGCGACGGGACGTTCGTGACCAGCCTGGACCCGTCGCTGCTGATGGAGACGATGGGGTTCGTCCTGGACCTGCACCAGGACGCGTCAGTGCTGGAGTTCTTCGAGGTACGCCGGATCCTCGAGCCGGCCGCGGCCGCCCGGGCCGCGCTGCGGATGGCCGACGAGGACATCGCCGCGCTGCGCAAGCTGCTCGACGACCTCGGCCCGGAGCCGGCGGTGGAGGATCTACTGACCAGCGACGTGGAGTTCCATCGGCTGGTCGCGGTCGGCAGCGGCAATCGGGCGCTCGCCTCGATCATCGACAGCCTGCGCCAGCCGACCTACCGGGCCCGGATCTGGCGCGGTCTGACCCAGACCGACGCCGTCACCCGGACGCTGGCCGAGCATCGGGCCATCCTCGACGCGATCGAGGGGCGCGAGCCCGAGGTGGCCAGGTCCTGGGCGACGGTGCACATCGCCGGCGTGGAGCGCTGGATCCAGGAAGCGGTCAATCTTGACGACGAGGAGCCAGCTCCAACAGAACGGCGGAAGGCATCGGGAGGGTCAGTTCGACCGCTCCGTCGCGTAACTCCAGTGGAGTACTGACCAGCTTGCTCCGTTCGGCCAGCTCGGCCAGTTGCTCGGCGGTCGGCCAGTCGCCGACGCCGAGTTCGCCGGCGGCCGCGGCCAGGTCACCGGTGCCGATACCGAGCGTGGTGGCGGTGGCCTGCCAGGACGGATCCACACCGGGCAGCTCCACGTGGACCGTCCTGGACAGTTCGGGAGCCCCCGCGGCCTTGGTCTGGTCGAGGGTGAGATTCCACAGCAGTACGGCGATCCGGTCGCGGTCCCGTGATGCCCAGGCCTCGACCAGACTCCCGCCGCCGTCACCGCTCAGCGTCACCGGCAGCTCGACCGGCCCGAGCCGGCTCAGCAGGCTCATCGCGTGGAAGCGCGGTTTCGCCAGCCCACCGACGGTTTGCAGCCCGAAGCCACCGTGCAGGAACTTCGGTGGGCGACCCAGCTCCTCGAAATGGTCCGAGGCGACCCAGTACGCGAGCGCGTCGACCCGTCCGGCCGCCGACCGCATCCCGCGCAGCAGGAACACCCCGGAGAACACCGAGTCGTTGATCGGGTTGAAGTGCGTCGGCGTCACCCCCCACTCGGTCCACAGGATCCGCGCGTCACCGAACCCATGCCGATCCAGCGAAGCCTGTACGTCGAGAGGCGGTGAGCCGTAGGTGTGCGTCGACACGAAGTCCACCGGTGAACCCTGAGCCGCGGCGTGGGCGAGCAGATCGTCGACCCACCCGGCCGCGGCCGACGACGGACCGCCGACCGCCAGCCGTTCGTCCACGGACTTCACGGCCGCCGCGGTCGCGTCGTACAGGCGCATCCACTCGGCCTTGGTGCCGGACCAGAAGACCTCCAGGTTGGCCTCGTTCCAGACCTCGAAGTCCCAGGTCAGCACCTCGTCGAGGCCGTACCGCTCGACCAGATGCCGGAGGAGCGCCTGCACCAGGTCGTGCCAGGCCTCGTACGACTTCGGTGGTGAGATGATCGCGCCGTACTCGAAGACCGTCTTGGACGGATCGCTCGCCAGTTCGCGCGGCATGAAACCGAGCTCGACGACCGGCCGGAGTCCGATCGTGAGCAGCTTGTCGTAAACCGCGTCCACGACCGAGAAGTCGTACCCTGACGGGCCGAACACGTGCGTATCGTCGTGGAAGATCGCATGCGCCCGGACCGTCCGGACCCCGATCTCGTCGTGCATCCGCCGCAGCGCCTGCTCGAGCTCGACACCGATCTCGTGCTCGCCGGTGCGGTCCGTGCAGAGCAGCTGGCTGAGCCGCTCGCTGCCGACCATCGGCACCCACGGCCTGGCCAGTTCGGTGCCCTCGGCAACCGCATCGACCGTCACGCCGACCACGGGAACCGTGCCGTCGGCAACCAACGGTACGGCGCCGACGACCGCGCCCGGCCGGCCGCTGACCGTCACCTCGGGAACGCACGCGACCGCGTAGCGGTACGGCGTCCCCGGGGTGATCGTGGTGTCGACGTACGGCGGCGCCGGGACCGAGAGGATGTCGCCACTGTGGTGATCGACCGGTTCGAGCGGGCCGCGTTCGCCGGTGCCTCGCAGGATCAGGTACCCGGCGGCGCCGTCCACCGGTGACCAGTCGATCGTCACCTGGCCGACGCCGCCGACCGCGGTGACCTCCTTGGGTGGATCGAGGTCGGGGAAGGTGAAGTCACGTTCCTCGTCACTGCGAACCGCGATCCGGGCGTCCCAGTCGGTCTTCGCGTCGTGCTGCATCAAGAGGTCTCCTGTGGTTATTCGAGGCCGGATTCGAACTGCTCCATCGCGATCAGCGGCCGGATCCGTTGCTCGACCGTCCGGCCGGCGAAGTTGCGCCGGATCAGGTCGTTGCCGAAGACGTTGCCGATGGCACCCAGCACCATCGCCTGGTCGAGGGCGAGGTAGCGCTTGGCGATCAGGCCCGACTTCACCGCGACCGAGTCGTAGAAGCCGCCACCGCCGTACGCGTGCAGGTTCGTCTCGATCCGGCTCAGGTTCTCGATCGCCTGCCGTGGGGCGTACGACATCGCGAGGAACGCCGCGTGCGGGGTGACCACGCCATCGCCGTACGTCGGGTTCGGGTTGGTGCCCTCGCGGCAACCTTCGAACCCGGCGTCGAAGTTCGTCGCCTCCAGGTCGGACGGGTAGCCGCCCGGGTCCATCCCGATCGCCTCGACGCCGTAGACGGAGTACCCGCCCTTCGGGTTCGAGGCGGGAGAGAAGCCCCAGTAGCCGTACTTCGCGTCGTCGAGACCGTGCTCGATCTGCGCGCGGACGGTCAGCGGGTGGTTGAGACCCCAGCTGCGCGGCGCCCAGGTCGACTCGGGGACGAACAGGTCGGGCATCAGCGACTCGAACATGTCACCGCCCCAGGACGGTACGAGCCGCATCCCACGGTAGGAGTACGTGCCCTCGAAGACGTCCAGGCCGAGGTAGGTCCGATGCACGCCCTTGGGCTTCTGCTCCACCCACGACCAGTCGCACGAGTCCGGGAAGGTCCGGTAGGTGGCGAAGTACTGCGTGTGCGGGACCTGTCCGAGTGCGAAGCCGACGTACCCGGCGATCCGGGCCTCGGTGTTGCAGGTGTCGTAGTGGAACTTGCGGTAGTACACGTCCGGACCGGTGCCGGCATGGTTGCCCTTGTCGGTTTCCTCGTCCGGCGGTGGGGTCTCGAAGAAGCCGCCGCGCATCAGTCCGCCTGGCCGAGCCGCGGGGTTGTAGTAGTAGGCGAAGTTCATCTTGTTCAGCAGGGACTCCGCTAGCGCCCGAGCCTGCGGCTCCGCGTTGCGGACCACCATCAGGGCGCACGCGAGCCAGCCGTTGTCGACGCTCGACACGAACGGCGTGATCGGCCTCGTCCCGTCCGGGTCGGTGTAGCGCACCTCGCCGGTGGCCTCGTCGTACCAGTTGAAGAACATGCCGCTCGGCTCGTGGTGGTCGGCGTTCTTCAGGGTGGTGAGCGTCTGGGTGATCCTGCGCAGCGACTCCTGCGGCGAGATGATGCCGAGGTGGCGGGCGACGACCGTACTCCACAGGTAGCCGCCGATGTTGGTGGGCGAGGTGTAGTTGCTGCGGACCGGGTTCGTGACGGACTCGCCGATGTTGTCGGCCGGCAGGCCGGTGTGCTCGTCGGTCATCGCGACCATGCTGCGCCAGGTGTCTCTGGCCCACCGCCCGACCAGGGCTTTGTCCTCACGGCTTGGCTTCCATCCTCCCTTCAGCAGCTCCGCGGGTGAGGGCGTTCCACCGAAGGCGGGGGTGGCGGTTCCGATCAGGGTGGCTGCGCCGGTGGCGGCGAGCAGGGTGCGGCGACTGATGTTGGCGGTCATCTTGTCTCCAGACGGTCTATTTGAGGCCAGTAATGGCTATGCCCCGGGTGACGTGGCGCTGGAAGGCCAGGAACATCACCAGCACCGGTACGACGACCACGACCGCGCCGGCCATCAGCAGGCCGAAGTTCTGCGCGTTCTGTCCGGTCGAGTACAGCGCCAGGGCGACGGGGAGGGTGTACTTGTCCTCGGTCTGGGCGATCACCAGCGGCCAGAGGAAGTTGTTCCAGGATCCGAGGAAGGTCAGGATGCCGAGCGTGGCGAGCGCGGGGCGGGTCAGCGGCAGCATGATCCGGGCGAAGATGCCCAGTTCACCGCTGCCGTCCACCCGGCCGGCGTCCATCAGATCGTCCGGCAGCCCGAGGAAGAACTGCCGCATCAGGAACACGCCGAACGGCGAGACCAGGAACGGCAGGATCAGGCCGGGGTAGCTGTTGGCCAGCCCGGCGTTGGTGACGAGCACGAACAGCGGGACGAACGTGACCATGCCCGGGATCATCAGGGTGGCCATCACCAGCACGAAGAGCGCGTTGCGGCCCTTGAACCGCAGCTTGGCCAGTGCGTAACCGATCATCGAGCAGAAGGTCAGGTTCCCGGCCGTCACGACCAGCGCGACGATCGTCGAGTTGAGGAAGTAGCGCGGGAAGTTCGCCTTGCTGAACAACGAGGAGTAGTTCTCGGTGGTCGCATCCTGCGGCCACCAGGTCGGCGGGACGCGGAGCAGTTCGCCCTGCGTCTTGAAGCTGCCCAGCACCATCCAGAGGAACGGCGCCGCGACGGCGACGAGTCCGAGCACCCCGATCAGGTAGATCCACCAGGTGCGGCGCATCACTTCTCCCTCAGCAGCCGGAACTGGATGAACGTGATCACCGCGATGACGACGAACAGGATGTACGCCATCGACGTGGCCAGGCCGTAGTTGCCGAAGCCGAACTGCTGGTAGGTGAACATCGACACCGAGATCGTGCTGTTCAGCGGACCGCCCTGGGTCATCACGAACGGCTCCTCGAAGAACTGCAGGTAGCCGATGCCGGTGGTCACACTGGTGAACAGGATCGTCGGCCGGAGCAACGGCAGGATCAGGAACCTGAATCGTTGCCAGGGGCCCGCACCGTCGATCTGGCCGGCCTCCTCGACCGACTGCGGGATGCCCTGCAGCCCGGCCAGGAAGATGATCATTGCGGAGCCGAAGTTCCGCCAGACCGCCATCGCGATCAGCGACGGCATCGCCCAGGTCTTCGACGCCAGCCAGTTCGGCCCATCGATGCCGACCCAGCCGAGCACGGTGTTCAGCAGCCCGGAGTCCGGTGCCAGCACGAACCGCCAGATCACCGCGATCGCGACGATCGACGTCACCACGGGGAGGTAGTAGCCGACCTTGAACAGCGCCTGGAACCGCTTGACTCCTCGATCGAGCAACACCGCGGCGGCCAGCGCGACCACCAATGTCAACGGCACCCCGACAACCACGAAGTAAGCCGTGTTGAACGCGGCCTTCTGGAACGTCTCGTCCGACAACGCCTTCACATAGTTGTCGAACCCGACCCCGTTGACCGCGAACGGCGTCCGCAGATCCCGCTGCCGCATGTCGGTGAAGCTCATCCCCAACGACCCGAGCACCGGCCCGGCCGTGAACGCGAGGAAGAGCACCACAAAGGGAAGAACGAGGATCCAAGCGGCGGCGGTCTCTCTGGTGATCCTCCGTCGCGGGCGCCCAGGCGGCGGCGTACGCCGTACCGCCTGGGACCGCGTGTCCGTGAGGGTAGACATCAGGCTCAGCTACCGCCCGTGCCGATCGACGTCGCCTTGGTCTGGATGGCCTTGGCCGTGTCGGCGGGGGACTGGCCGGCCTTCGCCATCTTCTCGATCTCGGCGTCGAACGCGGTCGCGACCTGCTCCCAGTTCACGATCGCCGGCGGCGCCTTGGCGTCCTCGAGTTGCTTGCCGAACACCGGCAGCAGCGGGTCGGACGCGATGCTCTGGTCCTGCCACGCGCTCTTCACCGCGGGGAGGTCGGACGACAGCTTGAACCACGAGGCCTGCGTCTTCGCGTCCGACAGCCACTTGACCAGCTTCCAGGCGCTGTCCTTGTTCTTCGACGACTTGAACACGACGAAGTCCGAACCGCCGACGAACGACGTCGACGTCTTGTTCTTCGGCAGCAGGAACACTCCGATGTTCGGCTTGATCGCTTCACCGCCCGCCTTCGCCACCGACCCGGCCATCCACGGCCCGGAGATGAACATCGGCACCTGACCGTTGACGAACTGCGCCTCGGTCTGGTTCGGCGGCAGGTCGGTACCGGCCAGCTTCTCGGTGAAGAAGCTCTGGTAGTACTTCAGCCCTTCCTGCATCTCCGGCGTGTCGAAGGTGAACTCCTTCTGGTCGTCGCCGGTGATGTTCGCGCCGGCCGACCAGGCGAACGGCATCACGGTCTGCCAGGACCCCGCGCCACCCGGCTGCAGGTTGATCCCGTACTTCGCGCCGGCCTTCTCCTTCATCGCCTTGGCCATCGCCTTCAGGCCGTCCCAGTCGGTCGGCGGCGTGCTGAAGCCGGCCTTCGCGGCCAGGTCCTTGCGGTAGAACACCAACCGCGTCTCGACGTACCAGGGAACGCCGTACTGGGTGCCGCCGACCTTCGTGGTGTCGAGCGCGCCCGGGTAGAAGCCGGAGTTGTCGAAGCCCTGCGGCGTCGGGTCGAGCGCGCCGAGGTCGGCGAACTCGCCCATCCAGGTGGTCCCGACCATCGCGAGGTCCGGCGTCGACTGCGCGGTGATCGCGGTGGTGAACTTGTTGTGCGCGGCGTCCCACGGGATCGGCGTGACGGTCACGTTCACGCCCGGGTTGGCCTGCTTGAACTGCTCCAGCAGCTTGGGCAGGTTCTCGCCCTCGGTGCCCATCGCCCACACGGTCAGGTTGCCGGTGGCGGGTCCTTCGCTGACGGTCGTTGTCGCCTGTGCCCCTCCGCTGGGAGAATCCTCGGACCGGCCGCACCCCGCGAGTGCGAGGGCCGTGGCCGTCAGCGCAGCGCTGCCGATCACCAGCCGGCGGCGGATGCTGTGGGTGAACATTCGTTGTCTCCTCACTCAGAACTACTTCTGCATCCCCCGGTTCGTGCCGCAGCTGTCCCGCAGCACGAGTTGTGTCGCCAGTACGTCGTTCCGCGCCCGGGTGCGTTCCCCGGTCACGCGTTCGTGCAGTCGTTGCGCGGCCAGCCGGCCGAGCTCGATCATCGGCTGCCGCACGGTCGTCAGCCCCGGCGACACGTACCGTGCCGCCATCACGTCGTCCCACCCCGTCACCACGATGTCGCCCGGTACGTCGAGCCCGCCGGCCGTGAAGCTGGTCAGCACCGCGAGCCCGAGCTCGTCGTTGGCGCAGACCAGTCCGGCCGGCCGTTTGTTTGCCTTGAGCATCTTTTCGGCGACCGCGCGACCGGCCTCCTCGGTCAGTGGCACGCGCTCCGGTTTCGGCACCGCGAGACCGCGCGACTCGTGAGCTTTCGCGAACCCGGCGTACCGCTCGGAAACGTCGTACGAGCTGGCCGGATCACCGACGAACAGGAGGTTGGTGCGACCGTGGTCGAGCAGCCGTGTCGTGAGTGACTCCGCGCTGGTCGCGCTCTCGCTGCGGACCGAGTCGCAGCCGGTGAGCGGCGGGTGCGCGATCAGCACCAGCTGGACGCCGGCCTTGCGCAGGCCCTGGATCGTCGGCAGGTCCAAAGCGTTGCCGTGGACAACGATCCCGTCGACCCGCCCGGCCAGGTCGCGGACGCTGCGGCGGGGATCGGGGTTGCCGTGGGTGACGGTGATGACGACGCTCTGGCCGTGCTCGCCGGCCCAGCGCTCGTACCCCATCAGCAGGTCGCCGTAGAACGGGCCGGCCAGGTCGGGCAGCACGAGCCCATGCGCCTCGTGCCGTTGTACCGCCAGGCTGCGGGCGGCGCGCAGCGGTACGTAGTTGAGCTCCTGCGCCGCCTGGTCGACCCGCGCTCGTGCCTTCTCCGACACCGGTCCAGTCCCTTGCAGGACACGCGAAACCGTCGCGATCGACAGCTTCGCCCGGGCCGCGACGTCGTAGATCGTCGCCGGCCGGCCGGTCGTTCCGGATGCCACGTGCTCGCTCCTGGGGGTCGAAGTGGAAGCGCTTACAGTTTTAGACCCTGCCCTGTCCCGGGTGGATCGGTCAAGGCCTCGTGGCCGATCTGCGACCATACGGGCCTGTCATTTGCGACCATGGAAGCGTGACCACACACGAGCGCGAGGACCAGCTCTTCCTGATCCGGCACGGTGAGACCGAGTGGAGCAAGTCGGGCCGGCACACGTCCGTCACCGACCTTCCGCTGACGCCGGACGGGGAGCGCGTCGCGGCGGGTTTGAAGCAGCGGCTGGCAGGGGAGAAGTTCGACCTGGTACTGACGTCACCCCGGCAGCGGGCCCGGCGTACAGCGGAACTCGCGGGGTTCCCGGATGCCGAGGTCGACAACGACCTTGTCGAGTGGGACTACGGCGACTACGAAGGCATCACCACCGCGGAGATCCGCAAGACCGTGGCCGGTTGGACGGTCTGGGCCGACCCGGTACCCAACGGCGAAACGCCCGCCCAGGTCGCCGCCCGCCTGGACCGCGTCAACACCCGCATCGCCGCCGTCCCCGGCGACGTCCTCGTCTTCGGTCACTCCCACGCCCTCCGAGCCCTCACCGCCCGCTGGCTCGAACTCGACGTCACCGAAGGCCGCCACTTCGTCCTCAACACCGCCACCGTCTCAGTCCTAGGCTGGGAACGAGGCTCCCCCGCCATCCACCACTGGAACGCCTGATGGGGTGAAGCCCACACGTGCTCCCGCGGCCACTCCTTCGTCGCGTCCGCTCCGCGCGCTCCCACCCGCCCCCCGGATCGGGGAGGCAAGCTGCCCGGGTCGACATGGCGCCGGGTCGTTCGAGTGGCCGGGGACATTCACTCCTGACGCTTTCCGGAACGTCACGGCCAGTGGGTGGCAGTAGAGTTCCGGGAACTTCAGCGCACCGGGCAGGTGGGGCCGCAGGGCTTGCCAAAGAGGGTGGGTTGGGTTCGGCGGAGTACGTCGAGGACCTGTACGGCGGCCGCGCACGGGCGGTTCGTGATGTCGAACCAGCCGTAGCGCAGCGTGGATTCGGCACGCAGCGTTGCGCGGTTGTCGCGGTCCAGGTCGCGCCAGCGTTGGTGAGGTGCGAGGTGGAGACGCCCGTCGAGCTCGACCACGAGTTCGAATCCGTTGTAGAAGACGTCGGTGATCTCGCGATCCACCGCCCGCTGCCGCTGCCCGGCCGGCAAGGCGTGCCGCCGTTCGACGTCGCGCAGATAGCGCAGTTCGAGCAGTGAGTGTGAGCCCGCGGCGACGTCGGCGATGATCGGCCGGAGCGCCCCGCGATGCCGTAACCGCGGCCGGTCGATCAGGGACCGCTCGATGTCGGCCGGACTGATGCGTCCGCTCTGACACGCCTCGGCGATCGCCGCCGCGGCCTGATCCAGCGACTGGCTGGTGCCGACGATGTCCAGTACGGCGTGTGCCGGCGTACGCCGCGGTGGGATGACCGCGGCGAGGCGATCAGACCAGTGCTCGTCACGATGAACGACGAGATTCGGCTGCGCCCGTACCCTCCGGTGTTCCGGAATGACCACATGGACCGGACGGTTCTCGTCGGACTTGATCAGGCCGAGCTGTTCGGCCGCGGTGTGGTGGCTCCAGGCGGCTTCGGGCCCGGCGTAGAGCAGTCCCGCCAGCCGCCGTTCGGCGTACCCGACCGGCCCGGTGTGAGTGGCGTAGACGCCAGGATGAACCCGCTGCCACCGTCTGCTTCGCAGCCATCGCCGGATCTGAGCCTCGGACCATCCCGCGGCGGTCAGCTGAGCACGTCCGACGATCCGGCCCTGAGCGTGGATCAGCCCCTCGATCCCCTCGGCCGCGAGCTGACCCCTCCACCACCAGTCCATCCCCTCCAGCCTGACCGATTTCCCGCCATTCCCGCTGAGGCCCTGTGGACAACCGTCACCTGCTCGGTTGTCGGAACATTTCGGTCGGTATCCGGCGTCTTGTTTCCGGAAAGGAGGCTTGGTCAGCGGGTGATGAGGTCGATCAGGGTGTTGATGCGGGCCTGGCGTTGGGGTGGGCGTAGGCGGGCGCCGTGGTTGAGGGTGGCTTGGCCGTGGAGGGCGCTCCAGAAGACTTCGGTGAGGGTTTCGGGGTCGGTGGCGGCGAAGGGTTCTACGCCGGCTCGGATTTCGTTGAAGGCGTCCTTGAGGGCGGCGGGGCTGTCGGCGGCACCGAAGACCAGGTCTGTGCGGCGGACGAAGATCGCGTCGTAGACGGCGGGGTGCTCTTCGGCGTACGTGAGGTAGGCCTGGGCCAGTCCGCGGAGACCGTCTCGGGTGCGGCCCTCGTGGAGCGCCGCGGTCAGCTCGACGACGCCCTCGAGGGCAACGGCGCCGGCGATCGCGTGCATGTTCTTGAAGTGGCCGTAGAGGACGGGCTGGCTGTAGTCGACGGCTTCGGCCAGGCGGCGGGTGGTGACGGCGTCCCAGCCTTCGGTCTCGGCGAGGTCCCGGGCGGTGCGGACGATCAGGTCGCGACGCTCCTCGCGGGCGCGCTCCCGGCGTGACGGTGTCGGCATAGACCGGATATTAGCACCGCTAGACAATCTAGCAACGGCAATGTTAGCGTCGCTAGGAAACTTAGCGCTGCTAGATCACAGGAGACCCCGATGCGCCGCTTCACCACCGTCCTGACCGTCCTGCTCGGCATCTTCCCGCTCACGTTCGGCGCGCGGTTCCTGCTCGACGGGCACGGCGCCGCCGCCGGCTTCGGCATCGACCCCTGGCCGACCGGCACGGCGGCCGGCTATTTCGCGGTGAAGGGCATCCGCGACATCGCCATCGGGCTCAATCTGCTGGCCCTGTTCGCACTCGGCCAGCGCCGCGCGACCGGCGTACTGCTGGCGATCACCGCGATGATCCCGATCGCCGACATGATCATCGTGCTCACCCACGGCGGCACCGTCGCCACCGCCCTCGGCGTCCACGGCCTGACCGCGGTGATCGTCCTCTTCGACGCCTGCCTGCTCCTTCGCGAACGTCAGGTGACCGCTCAGGCGGTGGGCGTCCACTCGTAGAGGTCGATCGTGCAGTACTCACGGAACCCGAGCCCGGCGTACACCGACCGCCCGGCCGGCGACGATCCCAGTACGCCGTACTCCGCAACCCCCTCGGCTTCGCGGAGAGCGGCGTACGTGATCGCCGCACCGATCCCGCGCCGCCGGGCCTCGGGGACCGTCATCACGAAGTACACCCCGGCCACGCCGGCGCCGAGGAAGATCGTGGTCGTCGCCACCGGCGTACCGTCGAGCAGGCCCAGGTAGTGCCGCCACGGATCGCCGTACCCGAGCTTCCGGTAGACCGACGCGACCCACCGCGCTTCCTTCTCGCCCTCGCCGAACCCCTGCCCGAGCGTTCCCTCCCACGCAGCTAGCGCGTCATCGTCGGTCACCCGGGCAATCTGCAGCCCGGGTACGGCGCGTGGCGCGATCAGCTCGGGGATCCGCACAGCCATCCCGGGCTCGGGTCCACCAGATGTGAAACCGGCCGCGGTCAACTGGTCCGCCAACCCGTCCACCCGCATCGACGGACCGACGTGCCAGCTCCCCGGCACGTTGTGTTTCTTCAACGCCGCAAGGGATTCCGCCACCACGTTGTTGCCGGACGCACCAACCACGGCATTGTGATAGTCGATCGGCGACCCACCGATCGTCCACCGCGCGTGGGCATCCTCGCGCTGCTCGCCACCACCCGCGGCGCCCATCGCCATCAGCAGTTCCGCCGCGTTGTCCTCGATCGCCTGTGCGATCTCAATGTCGTCCATGGCCAGTCTTTCCGATCAGCCGGGAAGCGCGTTCCACTGTTCGAGCGTCGAGACCAGCAGTGTCGTGGTGGCCAGGGTCAGGAACTCGGAACGGGTGACGAAGCGGGCGTCCGACGCGTCGTCGCCCGCGGTGAGGGTGCCGCCGACGGCGGTCGCCTCGTAGTCGCGGATCACGTAGAGCTTGCCCTGCGGGCCTTCGCGTTCGACCTCGCCGACCAGGGCGCCGACCTCGACGGTGAGCCCGGTTTCCTCCGCGACCTCGCGCGCCACGGCCGCCGGATCGTCCTCACCCGGCTCGACCCGCCCGCCCGGGATCGACCACAGTCCCCGTCCAGGCTCGTTGGCCCGGCGGACCACGAGCAGCCGGTGCTCCTCGTCGTACACCAGGGCACCCACACAGTCGATACGCCGCGCATCCATGCACCCGAACAATAGGTGTTCTGGGGATAACTGCCAGGGGTCGAGGGTGAACGCGGATAGCATCTGCGGTGACAGAAGGCCTTCGAAGGGATCCGGACCGCTCGTGCGCATCGATCTGCACACTCACTCGAACCGCTCGGACGGCACCGACCCGGTGGACGTCCTGATCGCGCACGCCGCGCAGGCGGGTCTCGATGTGATCGCGCTCACGGATCACGACACCGCGGACGGGTGGGCCGAGGGCCGGATCGCAGCGGAGGAGACCGGGATCGGGTTCGTCCCCGGGATCGAGATCTCCTGCAAGCTCAACGGCATCAGCGTGCACCTGCTCGGCTACCTGCTGGACCCCTCCTACCCGGAGCTGGCCGAGGAGCTGCGCATCGTCCGCGACGGGCGGACCGACCGGATCCCGTCGATCGTCGCCCGGCTCAACAGCGTCGGCGTCGCCCTGACCGTCGACGAGGTGCTGGCCCAGGCCACCGGTACGCCGTCGGTCGGCCGGCCCCACGTGGCCGACGCGCTGGTCGCCAACGGTACGGTCGCCAACCGCGGCGAGGCGTTCGACCGGTTCCTGGCCGACGGCCGCGCCGGGCACGTGCCGCACTACGCGATCGAGCCGGGCCGTGCGATCGACCTGGTCCGCGAGGCCGGCGGCGTCCCGGTGATCGCCCACCCCTGGGGACGCTCCAGCTACAAGGTGATGACCAAGGACACCATCGGCCGCCTGGTCGCCGACCACGGCCTGGCCGGTATCGAGGTCGACCACCAGGACCACTCGGCCGAGTCCCGGGTGGCGTTGCGCGCGATCGCCGACGAGCTCGGCATCATCGCCACCGGCTCGAGCGATCACCACGGCGCCGGAAAGATCGACCACGACCTCGGCGTGAACTCCACCGACCCCGATCAGTTCGAGCGGCTCCTCGAGGTCGCGAAGGCGAATGCGGCCGCCGCCACCGATGTTCAGGTCCCCGAGGCCTACCTCCCGTGAACAATGTCATCAACATCGGCCTGCTCACGGAGGTCATCGTCACGCTGTTCGTGATCATGGACCCGCCGGGCACCGTGCCGGTGTTCATCTCGCTGACCGCGGGACAGTCCCGCGCGGTCCGGAAGAAGGCCGCCTGGCAGGCGGTGCTGGTCGCGTTCGGCGTGATCGTCGTGTTCGCGGCGTTCGGGCAGCAGATCCTGCACCACCTCGGCATCACGCTGCCGGCGCTGCAGTGCGCGGGCGGCCTGCTGCTCCTGCTGATCGCGCTGCAGCTGCTGACCGACACTGCGGAGGACCCGGTCCAGACCAAGAACGTGAACATCGCTTTCGTCCCGCTCGGTACGCCGTTGCTCGCCGGACCGGGCGCGATCGTGGCGACAATGGTGTTCGTGCAGCGTGCGAACGGGTCGGTGCCGGACGTGGTCGCGATCTCGGTCGGAATCATCGCGATCCACCTGATCATGTGGCTGACCCTGCGGTTCTCCGGCGTGATCATGCGGATCCTCGGGGAGAACGGCGTACTGCTGGTCACGCGGATCGCCGGTCTGCTGCTGAGCGCGATCGCCGTGCAGCTGGTCGCGGACGCGGTCTCGGACTTCATCAAGGCGGGCTGACGTGAGCGACATGCTGCCCGGGATGCCGACGCGGTTGTTCGTCGCGACGCCGACCAAGCTGCTCAACTTCGCTGACTGCAAGCGCAAGTACCGCTACACCTACCTGGAGACGCCGCGGCCGCCGAAGGGTCCGCCGTGGGCGCACAACACGGTCGGCGCCGTCGTGCACGAGGTGCTCGCCGACTTCTTCGGTCGCTGGCCGGCCTCCCGCCGCACGCCGGACGAGGTGGTGGCCAAGATGCGGTCGAGCTGGCGCAGTGAAGGCTTCCGCGACGAGCAGCAGTCGCTGGACTGGCGCGACCGGTCGACCGACATGGTGCTGGGCTACCTGCGCGATTCCGACCCGTACTACGAACCCCGCGGAGTCGAGCGTACGGTCGCCTTCACCACCGAGCGGGCTTCGCTGCGTGGGCGGGTCGACCGGATCGACGAACGACCGGCCCGCGACGGGAGCGGCGGGACCGAGCTGGTGATCGTCGACTACAAGACCGGCCGGCGCCCGTTGACCTCCACCGACGCGCGGTCGTCGCTCGCGATGGCGCTGTACGTGCTGGGTGCCCGGCGCGTCCTGCACAAGCCGTCCACCCGGGTCGAGCTGCACCACCTGCCGACCAACACCGTCGCCGCGGCCGACCACGACGACGCGTCCCTGGCCCGGCACCAGCGCCGCGCCGAGGCGATGGCCGACGATGCGGCCGCGGCCGAGAAGCGGTGGTACGAAGGTCTGACCCCCGCCGAGGCCGACGAAGCCTTCCCGCCGGAGCCGTCCGCACTGTGCGGTTGGTGCGACTTCGCCCGCATCTGCCCCCAAGGCCGCCGCGAGTCCCCACCCCGAGACCCCTGGGCCGCCCTCGACGACGACGCCCCCGTACCGATGGAAGACGCCGGCTGAGCGCTCGTACCAGCGCCGTGTGCGTGCGATGTCAGCGGCGAACCGGAGAGTGTAGGCAACCAGAGAGGGGTTGCCTGATGAGTGCGAAGACTGTGAACAAATTGACGGTGCCGGGGGCCACGCTGCACTACGAGGTGACCGGATCGGGTCCGATGCTGCTGCTGATCCCGGGCGGCGGAACGGATGCGGCGGTGTTCGACGGGATCGTCGGGCAGCTCGCCGCCGAGTACACAGTCGTGGCGTACGACCCGCGCGGCAACTCCAGGAGCCGGTACGACGGTGAGCCGTCGGATGAGTGTGTCGACCAGTCGGCCGAGGACGCGCTGGCGTTGATCGACAAGGTGGCCGGTGACCAGCCGGCGTACGTGCTCGGCAGCAGTTCCGGAGCGATCACCGGGCTCGAGCTGATCTCCCGGCACCCGGATCGGGTCCGGATGCTGGTCGCGCACGAGCCGCCGTGCACCGAGATCCTGCCGGACGCCACCGACGCGCGGGCGTTCTTCGAGGATGTGTACGACACCTACAAGTCCGAGGGGCTCGCCGCGGCCGAGGTGCTGTTCCTGGTGGGTACCGGGATGGACGACGACGCGATGCCGCCGATGGAGGACCTGCTGCCGGAGTACCGCGAGCTTGCCGAGCGGATGCAGACCAACGCGGCGAACTTCTACGAGCACAAGCTCCTTCCGTTCACCCGGTACGAGCCTGATCTGCAGGCGCTGAAGACCGTGGCGGACCGGATCGTCCCCGCAGCCGGGCTCGAGTCGATCGACCACCTTCCCGGGCGGCCGATCCAGCTCATCGCCGAGCACCTCGGTTGGCCGGTCGTCACTTTCCCCGGCGGTCACGGCGGGTACGCCAGTCACCCAGTGCCTTTCGCCACGCATCTGGCTGCCCTGCTGAAGGCCGACACGCTCTGATGTCCACGGTTCACCGGTCCGGGCGCGGGTCTGAGGGGTCCCGCGCCCGGGCCGGTTATATGGGTTGACGCCTGGTCGCAGAGCGGCGTACCGTCCGATCCCTGCCTTGACAAACCGGCGTGGATCACCCATGCCTTCACAGTGGTGTCCGAACCCCCCCGGGTCCTCTAGATTCGGGGTAGTTCTGCGTGCCGCTGGGGATCCGGACACCACTCTCGAGTAGGAGAGGAGGTTGCCGTGGGCGTCTACTGGGCGATCGCCGTACGGTCGTTCCGGCGCTTCTCGACGTACCGGATCGCCACCGCGTCCGGCGCGTTCACCAACACCGTGTTCGGGTTCATCCTGTGCGCTATCTACCTGACCTTGTGGCGCGAACGGCCCGGGCTCGGCGGGTACGACGAAGCCGACGCGCTGACGTTCGTCTGGTTGCAGCAGGGGTTGCTGCTGCCGGTCGGGATCTTCGGCGCGACCACCACCACCGAGCTGGGCGCGCGGGTCCGCAGCGGTGAGATCGCGGTGGATCTGTACCGGCCGACGCATCTGCTGCTGTGGTGGCTGTCGGTCGATCTGGGCCGGGCGATGTTCCAGCTCCTGGTCCGCGGCAGTGCGCCGCTGCTCGTCGGTGCGCTGGTGTTCGACCTGAAGTTCCCTTCCGGTGCGACCGCCTGGCTCGCGGTCGCGGCCGGCCTGCTACTGGCGATCCTCGTGAGCTTCGGGATCCGCTATCTGGTCGCGCTGTCCGGCTTCTGGATCACCGACTCGCGCGGGATGGAGCAGCTCGCGTTCCTGCTGTCGGCGTTCTTCTCCGGCCTGATCCTGCCGCTGGTCGTGTTCCCGGGCTGGATCGGTGAGTTCGCCCGCGCGACGCCGTGGGCGGCGACCATGCAGGTGCCGATCGACATCTGGCTCGGCCGGAACCCGGGAGGGACCGGTGCGGCGCTGATGTTCCAGCTGGGCTGGATCCTGGTGCTGTTCCTGGCCGGGCAGCTCGTCACGTCGCTGGCGACCCGGAAGGTGGTGATCCAGGGTGGTTGAGCGACTCGTCCGGGCGCCCGGGCAGTACTGGATGCTGACCGTGATGTGGATCCGGTCCGCGCTGGCCTACCCGGCGTCGTTCGTCCTGATGCTGTGCAGCTCGATGCTGATCACGGTGATGGACTTCGTGGCCGTCGTCATCATGTTCAGTCACATCTCGTCGTTCGGCGGGTTCACCCTGGGGGAGATGGCGTTGCTCTACGCAACGGCCTCGATGACGCTCGGGATCGCCGACCTGTTCACCGGATCGATCGAGCGGGTCGGCGAGCGGATCCGCACCGGCGCGTTCGACGCGTACATGATCCGGCCGGTGCCGACGTTCCTGCAGGCCGCCGCGGACGGGTTCGCGCTGCGCCGGCTGGGCCGTCCGTTGCAGGCCGGTGTCGTCCTGGTGTTCGCCTGCCGGCACATCGACGTCGACTGGACTGTTGCCAAGGGCATCACGTTGGTGGTGTCGATGGTCGCCGGGTCGGTGATCTTCGGGGCGATCTTCGTCCTCGGTGCCTCGTTCCAGTTCATCGCGGTCGACTCGGCCGAGCTGGCCAACTCCTTCACGTACGGCGGTCAGACGATGACCCAGTACCCGTTGACGATCTTCGGCAAGGAGATCGTCCGGGCGGTCACGTTCGTCGTACCACTTGCCTTCGTCAACTACTACCCGGTGCTGTTCGTGCTGGGTAAGCCGGCCCCGCTGGGCCTGCCGTCCTGGATCGGCCTGCTGTCCCCGCTGGTCGCCGTCGCGATGGTCGCGCTGGCGTCGCTGGCGTGGCGGGGTGGTCTCCGTCGATACCGCAGTACAGGGAGCTGAACATGCCAGTGATCGAGTTGTCGGACGTGTCCCGGGCGTTCACCGTGACGTCGCGGACCGGGCTTCGCCGTACCAAGCGGGAGGTCCGTGCGGTCGACGGTCTGTCGTTCAGTGTCGAGCCGGGGGAGGTGATGGGCTACATCGGCCCGAACGGCGCCGGCAAGTCGACGACGATCAAGATGCTGACCGGCATCCTGGTCCCGTCGGGCGGGTCGATCCGGGTGGCCGGGGTGGATCCGTCGCGGCATCGATTGAAGCTCGCCAAGCGCATCGGCGTCGTCTTCGGCCAGCGCACCACGCTGTGGTGGGACCTGCCGTTGAAGGACTCGTTCGCCGTACTGCAGAAGATGTACGACGTCCCGATCGCACGGCACCGGGAGAACCTCGCGACCTTCGTCGAACTGCTGGACCTAGGCGATCTGCTGGACGTGCCCGTCCGTCAACTCTCCCTGGGTCAGCGCATGCGTGGCGACATCGCGGCCGCCTTGCTGCACGATCCGGAGATCGTCTACCTCGACGAGCCCACGATCGGACTCGACGTGATCAGCAAGGCCCGGCTCCGCGAATTCCTGGCCGAGGTCAACGCGGAACGCCGTACGACGGTCATCCTCACCACCCATGACCTCGACGACATCGAGGCCCTGTGTACTCGTGTCATGGTCATCGACCACGGTCACCAGATCTTCGACGGCACCCTGGACGGCCTGAAAGCCAGCCAGAACGCACCCCGCACCCTGGTCGTCGACCTGGCCACCTCACTCCCACCCATCACCGTCGAAGGCGCCACCGTCATCAAAGTCGACGGCCCCCGCCAGCACCTCACCTTCCCACCCACCACCAGCGCAGCCCCCCTCCTCTCCCAAATAGCCGCCAACTACCCCCTGATCGACCTCTCCGTAGCCGAACCCACCATCGAATCAGTAATAACCCAGCTCTACGCCCCCACCCACTAGCCCGGCGCACATCCGAACCTTGCTGGTCTCGGACTTGGATGTGTGGATAACTCGGGGGGTTACGGAATGGGGTGGGTGGTGACTTGGGGGTGGTGGGGTCGTTGGAATTCGGGTAGGGACCCAACCGGAAGTGGGATTCGGGGGTAGACAGGGTATGCCGACGATGACGGGTGAGCCTGTGGTGGTGGGTCCGCCGGCCGACGGCGCCGGGTTCGTCGAGTGGGTGCGACCGCACCTGGCGGCGATGGCTCGGCTGGCGGCGCGGCTCGCCGTGGGCGCGGACCGGGACGACATCGTGCAGGAGGCGCTCGCGCGGGCGTGGTCGAAGCGGGGGCAGTACGACGCCACCCGCGGGACCGCGTCGGCCTGGTTGCTCGCGATCACCGCGGACCAGGCCCGGAAGGCGGCCCGGCGGCTGCGGCCGGCCGGTGAGCTGGACGACCACCACGGCCCGGTGTCACGGCCGGACCTGGACGCCCGGATGGACGTCGAGGACGCGCTCACCTCCTTGTCGGCACGACAGCGTCTCGCCGTGGACTGCTACTACTTCGCCGACCTGTCGATCGCCGACACGGCCGCGGTGATGGGCTGCTCCGAAGGCACCGTCAAGTCCACCCTGTCCGACGCGCGGGCCCGCCTGCGCACCCTGCTGGAGGTCAGCGAATGAACCCGACCGACGAGGTCGACGACCTGCTGACGCGGTCCGGCGCGCGCTGGCGCGCGGACCAGCCGTCACCCCCCGAGCCCGACCTGGAGCAGCTCCTCGGCGGCCGCCGTCCGCGCCGCTGGGTCCCGGCCCTGGCGGCCGCGTCCGTCGCGGTGATCGCCGCCGCCGCGCTCACCGTCCTGCCCGACGGTGACGGCAAACCCACCGGCGGCAGCTCCCAATCATTTGCTCAAGGCAACCAAGCGCCGTACGACGAGCTCCTGGTTCGGGACGGCGACCAGGTCCGGGTGAGTGGTCAGGTGATCGCCGCGCCCGGCCAGGATCCGCTGTTCTGCGCACCGGTGCCGAGGCTCACCGACCCCGGCTGGGCGAAGGGCGCCGAGTCCGCTCCGACCTGCCCGGCGCAGTATGCCGTGACGTTGAAGAACCTCGACCTGGCCAAGCTCGTCCAGGTCACGAAGACCAAGGGCGTCACGTCCGGGTACGCCGTGCTGACCGGGATCTGGAGCGGCCGGACGATCGACGTCCGGGAGCAGACTAGGCCGGAGGTGCGTTCGACGACCTTGGAGCAGACCATCCCGCCGGACCTGGTGCCGTGCCCGGCGCCCGCCGGCGGGTGGAAGCCGGGGCAGATCAATGTCGACAAGGCCGCGGTCGTCAAGTTCCTCGAAGGACGCCAGGACCAGGCCACGGACCCGCGCGTGCTGTACCCGAACGGTCACGCGCCCGGCGCGCCCGAGGTGTACACGATCGGCCTCGCCCACGGCGATGTCGCCGCTTTCCGGACCGCGTTCGAGAAGGTGTACGAGGGCAATCTGTGTGTCCACCAGGTCAAGTTCAGCGAGACCGAGCTCACGCAGCTCGGGACGGCAGTCAGCGACCTGATCCCGAAGGGACTCGGGGTGTACGCGGCCGGCGGCGCATCCGAGGAGGACAAGGTCAACGTCTCGGCTCTGGTGTACGACGAGGCGCTGAGGACAGCACTGACGCCGATCGGCCTGGACGACCTCAACCTCGAAGTCGCCGTCAAACCGGTTCGCTGAGGCTCAGTCCGTAGCGAACCCGTCCCGATCGTGGAAGAAGTCGACCAGGAGGCGGGCGGTGGCCGCGGGCTGCTCGATGGCCGGTGAGTGGCCGGCGTCGGGGACGACCTGCGGCTCCACGCCCAGTGTCTCCGCCATCGCGCGCTGCACCGTGATCGGCCAGCCGTCGTCGGCGGCGCCGTACAGGACCTGGGTGCGGACGCCGGTCTTGGCGAGCCGGTCGGTCTTGTCCTCGGCGTCGATCAGGCGCCGGGTGATCTCCGCGAGGCTGACCGGGCCGTTGCTGGTGAAGCGCGTCCGGAGGAACGCCGCGATGTCTTCCGGCGGAGCGACGTACCCGGGGTTCTTGGTGTCGTGCTGCAGCTTGAGGTCGTAGACCTGCTCGATCGGCAGGTTGTCCAGCCCGAACGCGAGCATCTGCAGGCCCTGCAGCGTCTCCTGGTCGGTGAAGGCGGACGGACCCGAGCAGAGCAGCGTGATCGTCGAGAACACCGACGGATCGGTCAGCACCGCCTCCCGGGCGACCAGTCCGCCGAACGAGTGCCCGACCAGTTGGCTGTAGCCGCCGAGTGCCTTGCTCATCGCCACCACATCAGCGCCGAGCTCGGTCAGTGTGTACGCCGAGGGCTCGGCCGGCCCGGCGGTTTCGTACTGACCGCGCTGGTCCACCGCCACTGTGCGCCAGCCGTAGCGACACAGGTGGTCCACCAGCGGAGTGAAGTCCTCTTTGCTGCCGGTCCACCCCGGTACGAGCAGGACCGTGCCGAGCGGCGTACCGATCTGCGGCACGGCCATCAGCGTGGCGAACGAGCCACGGTCGGTCTCGAGGGTCGCGGCATGAACCCCATCGGGCAGCGTCAGCGTGCGCGGCGTACTCACAAGTAAAGAGGGTAACCGCTCAGCCCGCCCGGACCAGCTTGGCGGTGGCGACGGCAAGGATCGCGATCATGACCGCGCTGACGACCGCCGCCAGCTGTATGCCGTTGGTGTAGGCGGCACGTGCGGTCTCCAGCAGTTGCTGCGCGACGGGACCGGGCAGGTGCTCCGCAGCGGACACCGCGCTGCCCAGAGTGTCACGGACGGAGTCGGGTGCGCCCGCTGGGACTGTCACACCGGCCCGGTAGACCGCCGTGACGAGACTGCCTGCGATGGCGATCCCGAGTGCTATTCCGAGCTCGGTGCCCGTCTCACCCATGCCGGATGCCACTCCGGCGCGCTCAGGCGGTGCACTGCTGACGACGAGGTCGTAGGTGAGCGCCAGTACGACCTGAACGCCCATACTGGTGATGGCCAGGCCGACGACGACAGGCCACCGTCCGGACAGCGCCATCAGAGCCAGACCTGGTACGGCGGCCGCGAAGCCAACGGTCATCGCAGTACCGGGTTGGAGCACGCGGACCACCCACGGCGCACCGAGTGTGCCCATGATTCCCATGACCATCGTCGGAAGCATCCACAGCCCGGCTTCGAGCGGTGTCATGCCGAGCACCAGCTGGAAGTACTGCACGGTCAGGAACTGCATCGCCGCCAGCACGTACAACCCGAACGTCTGAGCGCCGAGCGAGGCGCTGAACGCGGCCCGGCGGAACAGCCGCAGATCCATCAACGGGTCCCGCAGCCGAAGCTGACGACGAGCGAACACCACACCCAGCGCGACCCCGACGGCCGCGATCGCGAGCGTGCTCACCTGGAGTCCGCTCTTGGCGGTCTCCTTGACGGAATAGACCACCGACACGATCGCGGCGACGGACAGGACGACGCTGAGCAGGTCGATCCGGCCGGCGTGCGGATTCCGGAACTCCGGCAGCAGCAGCGGACCGGCGACGAGCAACACGATCAGTGGCGGTACGCCGATCAGGAACACCGAGCCCCACCAGAAATGCTCGAGCAGGACGCCACCGATGAGCGGGCCCGCCATGCCGCCGACCATGAAGTTGGTCATCCAGATCGCGATCGCCAGCCGGCGCTGACCGGGATCGCGGAACATGTTGCTGAGCAGCGACAGCGTGGACGGCATCAGCGTGGCACCCGCGAGACCGAGCAGGGCGCGGGCGGCGATCAGCTGCCCGGCGCTCGTAGCGAACGCGGCCAGCACCGACGCGGCCAAGAAGCCGGCGGCGCCGATCAACAGCAACCGGCGACGGCCGATCCGGTCCCCGATCGTGCCCATCGTGACGAGCAGTCCGGCCACGACGAAGCCGTACACGTCGATGATCCAGAGCAGCTGCGAGGAGCTGGGGTTCAGATCGGCGCTGAGCACCGGCGCCGCCACATGCAGGGCGGTACCATCGAGCCCGATCAGGATCGTTGGCAAGGCCAGCACGCCGAGGCCTAGCCACTCACGACGCCCGGCCCTGGCAGCCGGCTGGTCGTCGCAGTCGGGGGCGGGCGGGTCCGGGCAGATCGTCGTTCCGGTCATGTCCAGCATGCTGGGAGTTCAAGAGTGCTTTAAGTCAACCCGTCAGCCTCAGCCGGTCGCCGGGGCCGGATGTTCCGCCGTGCGGCACAATGGCGGCGTGCCTCGCACTCTCGCGGTCGCGAACCAGAAAGGCGGCGTGGCCAAGACGACCACCGTCGCGACACTCGGCGCTGCCCTGACCGAGCTCGGGCAACGGGTTCTGGTGGTCGATCTCGACCCGCAGGCGTGCCTGACGTTCTCGGTCGGCATCGACCCCGAGGACCTCGACAAGTCGATCCATCACGTGCTGCTCGACGGCGTGCCGGCCTGGGACGTGCTGATCGAGTTCGACGACGCACCAGACCTGGTGCCGGCGACGATCGAGCTGGCCACCGCGGAGGTGCAGCTGGCCCGGGAGAGCGGCCCGGAGCAGGTCTTGCGGACCGCGTTACGTCCGCTGCGCTCGTCGTACGACTGGATCATCGTGGACTGCCCGCCGACGCTGGGGCTGCTGACGGTGAACGGGCTGTCCGCGGCGTCCGACGTACTGATTCCCTTGCAGTGCGAGACGTTGGCACATCGTGGCGTAGGGCAACTACTTGACACCATTCACGACGTGCAGGTGCTGACCAACCCGAGTCTGCGGGTGCTCGGCGTGCTGCCGACGCTGTACGACGGACGCACGAACCATGCGCGCGCGGTGCTGGAGACGATCGCGGACACGTACTCGCTCGATGTTCTGCAGCCGCCGATCCCGAAGTCGATCCGGTTCGCGGAGGCGCCGGCGGTCGGCGAGACCATTCTCAGCACGGCGCCGGCCTCGCCCGGTGCGAAGGCCTACCGGGCGTTGGCCGGCGCGCTGCTCTGACCTACTGAGCGCCGTCCGGAGCCGGCGGGATGGCGGCCGGCTGACGGCGGAGGCGATGCCGGAAGCGCCACAGCGGTACGCCGATCAGCGCGAGCAGCACCAGGAACGGGAGGAGCGCTCCGAACGCGGTCGCCAACGCGGAGAACGTGGCGGTGAACGCGTTCCAGCCGCCCTTCAGCCCGGCGAGGAACCCGCGGTCCGGGTCCTCGGCCGCCGCCGGCGGCTGGCCCTTCTGGGTCACCGTCAGCGTGAGGGTGGCGAGATCGGTCTGCAGTGCGAGGTTCTTCTGCTTGGCCAGCAGGGATTCGAGGTCCGCCTCACGCCGGGTGAGCTCGCTCTCGACCGAGACGATCTCCCCGACGGTGTTGGCCTTCGCCATCAGCGCGCGCATCCGGTCCAGGCTGGCGCGCTGGGACTCGATCCGGCTCGCCACGTCGACCACCTGCTCGGTGACGTCGCTGGACTCCTGGTGGATCTGCAGCCGCTTGCCGAGGTCGGACAGCCGCTGGATCGCCGTGTCGTAGGACTTGGTCGGCACCTTGAGAACGAGATTCGCCTGGGTGATCGTGCCGTCGGCGTTGCTGCCGGTGTCCTCGGACGCGACCTGACCGTCCAGGCCGGCGACCGCGGTGATCGCCTTCTGCCGGGTGGTGGCGACGTCCTCGGACTCGATCGTGAGCGAACCGGTCTTGATGATCGCGCGCGTGATAGACGGCTGCGCTTGTGGCTGCCCGGGGGCTTGCGGTGCCGCGTTGCCGGCCTTGCCGTCGGACGCCGTACCGGAGGCGGCGTCCTGCTTCTGCACCGGCGCCGCCTCGCTCGTGCCGGCGCTGTCGTTGCCACTGGCCCCACACCCCGCCAGCAGCGCCAGCCCCAGCGCCGCCATCACCACACCGTTGATCGGCCTCATCACCCATGCCCCTCTCTTGTGGTTTCCGTCCTAGGACGGTCCCCGAGGGGCAGGGTGTTGCAGGCTCAGATCACCGTTTGGAAACACTCACTCCGGAGCGGTGAACAGCGGCATCGTCGGCGTGGTCCCCGGCTCCGCCGTCGCGGCGTTGTCGGTGGCCGGCGACTCGGCCGCCTTCCGGGTACGTGTCCGCGCCCGCTTGACCGGTGCCTCGGTCGGCTCCACAACCGGCGCGTCCTCAGCCTTGGCCTCCGTCTTGACTTCAGCCTTGGCCTCCGCCTTTGCCTCGGTCGGCTCCGCGACCTTGCGGGTGCGCTTGCGCGGCTTCCGCTCGGGGGCCGGCGCCTCGGCGGCCTCGGTGGAGGACTCCTCGGTCGGCGGCACCTGGGTCTTGGTGGTGACGTCGGACTCGGACTTCTCGTCGACCGTCTGGCCGGACCGGGTGCGCTTGCGGGTCCGGTTCCGCTTCCGGGCCGGTCGGTCGCCGTCCTCGGTGCGTCCCTCGCCCCGGCGACGGTCGCGGGCCGGCTTGTCCTCGCCGGAGTCAGCGCCGGACTCGCGCGGCTCGCGGACCGGCTTGATCCGGCCCTTCGCGTCGGTCGGGATGCCGAGGTCGTGGTACAGCTCCGGCGAGGTGGAGTAGATCTCCTGCGGCTCGTCGTACGGCAGGTCGAGCGCCTTGTTGATCGTCTTCCACCGGGTCACGTCCGGCCAGTCGACGAACGTCACCGCGATCCCGCTCGCACCGGCCCGGCCGGTCCGGCCGATCCGGTGGATGTAGGCCTTCTCGTCCTCGGGGCAGGTGTTGTTGATGACGTGCGTGACGCCCTCGACGTCGATCCCGCGGGCCGCGACGTCGGTGCAGATCAGGACGTCGATCTTGTCGCCGCGGAACCGGGTCAGCGCGCGCTCGCGGGCCTGCTGGTTCAGGTCGCCGTGGATCGCGGCGGCCTTGAACCCGCGGTCCTGTAGGTCGTCGGTGAGCCGGGAGGCCTCGCGCTTGGTCCGGCAGAAGATCATCACCCGGCCGCGGTCGTCGGCCTGGAGGATCCGCGCGACCACCTCGGGCTTGTCCAGATCGTGCGCCCGGTAGACGAACTGTGCCGTGGTCGGCACCATCTGGGTGTCCTCGTGCGACTCCGCCCGGATGTTCAGCGGATGCCGCATGTGGGTGCGGGCCAGCGCGATCACGGCCGACGGCATCGTTGCCGAGAACAACATCGTCTGGCGGAGCTCGGGCGTCTTGCGCAGAATGCGTTCCACGTCGGGCAGGAACCCGAGGTCGAGCATCTCGTCGGCCTCGTCGAGCACCAGCACCTTGATGTGGCCGAGGTCGAGGACGCCCCGGTTCGCCAGGTCCAGCAGGCGTCCTGGCGTACCGACGACGACGTCGACGCCCTTCTTCAGTGCGTCCAGCTGCGGCTCGTACGCGACGCCGCCGTAGATGGTGAGGACGCGCACGGTGCGGACGGTGGACGCGGTCTCCAGGTCCTTGGCGACCTGGATGGTGAGCTCGCGGGTCGGGGTGACGACCAGCGCCTGCGGCTTGCCGGGGGCGGCAAGCTCTTCGTAATCGGCCTCGCCGGGGGAGATGGTGCGCTGCAGCAACGGGATGCCGAAGCCGAGCGTCTTGCCGGTGCCGGTGCGGGCCTGACCGATCAGGTCGGTGCCCATCAACGCGACGGGGAGCGTCATCTCCTGGATCGGGAACGGCTCGATGATGTTGACGCGCTCGAGCGCGTCGCAGATCTCGGGTAGGACCCCGAGCTCTCGGAAGGTGGTCAGGCTGATCGCCTCTCACATGCTTGGTGCGGACAGGTGTGCTCAGTGGCCGGGCGCCTGGGGCTTTTCAGCCCCGATCGTGAGGCGCGGGGACACTGTGCAAGCACCTCGCACCAGCTTGCCCATCTGGGCGCGTCACCGGCGAATCGCTCACCAGTGTAACCGCAACAGTCGTCAAGCCCGCTTCGTGTGGTTTGCGCCACTCGCACTCCGGGCCGGATAGGGTGCCGGGCATGGAGCAGACGGCCTTTGATGATCCCGCCTACCGGGCCGCGGCGGTGGATCTGCTGGGAGTGCTCGCGTACGGCGAGCTGACAGCGTTCGAGCGGATGGCCGAGGATGCCAAACTGGCGCCGACGCTGAACGACAAGGCGGAGCTCGCCGCGCTGGCGACGACCGAGTTCGGCCACTTCCAGCAACTGCGGGACCGCCTGGTCGCGCTCGGGGTGGACCCGATGGCGGCGATGACGCCGTTCGTCACCCCGCTGGAGGCGTTCCACGACCACACCGCGCCGTCGGACTGGCTCGAGGGCCTCGTCAAGGCGTACGTCGGGGACGGTCTGGCGAACGACTTCTACCGTGAGATCGCGTCGTTCGTGGACGCGGATACCCGGGCCCTGGTGCTCGAGGTGTTCGCGGACTCCGGGCAGGCGTCGTTCGTGGTCGACCGGGTCCGGTCGGCGATCGAAGAGGACCCGAAGCTGGGTGGGCGGCTGGCGCTGTGGGGACGCCGCCTGGTGGGCGAGGCGCTCAGCCAGGCGCAGCGGATCGCGGCGGACCGGGACTCACTCGCCGCGCTGCTGGCCGGCAGTGTCGACCGGCCCGGGCTGGACCTGGCCGCGATCGGCCGCATGTTCACCCGTTTGACCGAGGCCCACACCGCCCGCATGACCGCCCTCGGCCTCCAGGCCTGACCGCCGTCTGACCGCTGAAAGCAGAGCGGCCGCCTGCCCCGGGTCGGGGTGGCGGCCGCTGAGGTGAGGTAGTCAGGCTGAGGTTTTTGATCTGCTCTGGTAGCCGGCGATGACGGCGACGACGATCACGGCGCAGATGATCTGGATCAGGTACTGCGTCCAGTCCAGGCCGGGGGTGTCCTTGACTCCGAAGGCTTTCGCGATCAGACCACCGATGAATGCGCCGATGCCGCCTCCGAGGATGGTCCAGCCGAGGCTGATGTTCTGCTTGCCGGGGAGCACCAGCCGGGCCAGCGGCCCGAAGATGATGCCCGCGATGAGGCTGACGATGAGCATCCAGACCCAGTACACGGTTCCTCCTTTGAGGGATGGCCGATCTGCGCTCCGGTCGGTTGCCCCGTAGCAACCAGACCACCGCAACGCAGGTCTTATGGCCATCGTGCCCCTTCGGTGGCACTCCGCAACCAAGACACGCGCGACCGTGTCCGGACCGGGATCAGATCGCGCCGAATCCGACCTTGCGGATCGACACCTCACCGATCTCGACGTACGCGAGCCGGTCGGCCGGGATGATCACCCGGCGGCCCTTGTCGTCGGTCAGCTGCAACAGACCGGACTTGCCGCTGAGCGCGTCGGCGACGGCCTGCTGCACCTCGTCCGGGCTCTGCTCGCTCTCCAGCACCAATTCACGATTGGCGTGCTGCACGCCGATCTTGACCTCCACGAAACCCTCCGGGCACGTTCCGACCGGCGGCTCTCGCCGGTGACGCTTCGAGCCTATCCGTTGCCGGCCGTCAGCCCTCACCCGTCCGCCGAGAGCAGAACCCCCGTACGACGGACGCGCAGCCGCCGTACGGGCTCAGCCGTCGGTGCGGGGGAAGCCGCGGATGCCGCGCCAGGCCAGTGAGGCGACCAGGTCGGCGGCCTGCTGCTGGGCCAGCGTCGGGTCGTCGGAGGCCAGCCAGTAGCGGGCGCTGACCTGGGCCATCCCGACCAGGCTGACGGCCAGCACCATCGACTGCTCGCGGCTCAGGCCGGCGTCGGCGCTGATCACCTCCGAGACCGCCTCGGCGCACGCGTGGGTGACCCGGTCGACCCGTTCCCGGACGGCCGGCTCGTTGGTCAGATCCGACTCGAACACCAGCCGGAAGGCGCCCTGAGCGTTCGCCACGTAGTCGTAGAACGCGTGCATGGTCGCCGCGACCCGGAGCTTGTTGTCCTCGGTCGACTTCAGCGCGTCCCGGACCGAGGCGATGATCGCGTCGCAGGAGGTGTCCAGCAGCGCCAGGTACAGCTCGAGCTTGCCGGGGAAGTGCTGGTACAGGACCGGCTTCGAGACGCCGGCGCGGTCGGCGATATCGTCCATCGCGGCGGCGTGATAACCGTTGGCGACAAAAACCTCCTGGGCCGCCTCGAGCAGTTGCGCGCGGCGGGCCAGCCGCGGCAGGCGGCTGCCGCGCTTGGGCGCGGTCTCGGGTGTCGTCGACACGTCGGCTCCTTCGGTGGTTCGGCACCGGCGGCTCGGGCTCGACCGCCGGGTCGTTCCACGAATCCTACCCAGCAGTCCTCCCGGCCAGTAGCTTCCCCGCCGAACGGCGTTCCAACGTGAGAGCGTTTACCGGTAGTCGTCCTCGCCGGAGTCGCCGATCTCGCGGCGCTGCTCCTCCACATCGGCTGGGTCGGCCTCCAGCAGTACGCCGGAGTCCTCGGGCCGGTCGTCCACCACGGTCGAGCTCTGGCGCTGGTCCAGGACGTCGGCCTCAGGGGCGTCGTCCGGAACGCTGCCGGCGGCAGGGCCCTCGTAGTCGGTCTCACTGGTCATGCGACTCGCTCTCCTTTCGGACTGCGATCTGAATGACACCTACGACGGTAGCGGCTGCGGGTCGTCGTACAGCCCCTCCAGCACATCGCCGTACTCCTCGATCCGGGCCAGAACGTCGTGCGGGAGGAACCTGAGGTCCTCGGGCGTGGTGGCCGACGCCACCTCGTCCCAGTCGATCGGGGTGGACACCCGCGGCTCGTCCGATCCACGGAGCGAGTACGGCGCCAGTGTGGTCTTCGCGCTGGCGTTCTGACTCCAGTCGATGAAGACCTTGTTGGGCCGGAGTGCCTTGGTCATGTTCGCCGTGACGTTCTCCGGCAGGGCCTCGGCGAGCTGCTCCGCCAGTTGTTTCGCGAAGGCGCTCGTACGGCGGGACGACGCGGGCTCGATCGGCACGTACAGGTGCATGCCCTTGTTCCCGGACGTTTTCGGCCAGCCCTCCAGTCCGTAGTGGCCGAGCAGTTCCCGCAGGGCCAGTGCGACGTCACAGCACTCCACGATGGTCGCGCCCGGCCCGGGGTCGAGGTCGAACACGATCAGGTCGGCCTGTGGGTCCTTGCCGTTGTCCGACAGCCCGATCCGCCACTGCGGCACGTGCAACTCGAGTGCGGCCAGGTTGGCCAGCCACACCACGGTCTGGATGTCGTCGGCGACCACGAAGTCGGCCTCGTCCCGGCCGGTGGAGCTGCCGGGCGTGGGGAGTGTCACGATCCGCACCCAGGCCGGCGTACCGCGCGGTGCGTTCTTCTCGAAGAAGTACGCCGCCTCCGTGCCGTCCGGCCAGCGCTTACGGGTCAGCGGGCGGTCGGACAGGTGGGGAAGCAGCAGCTCCGCGACCTGGTGGTAGTAGTCGATCACTTCGGCTTTCGTGAAGCCGGTCTGTGGGTACAGCACCTTGCCGAGGTTGGTGAGCTTCATCGTCTGCCCGTCGACCTCGGTCGTCAGCTGCTGCGGCGCGCCTGCCATGTGTTCCAGTGTCCAGCTTCAGAGCGACCTAACATGGGTTTCGTGGAGAGTTACGCGGCAGTAACCGGGGATGGGGTGCCGTTGGGGGCACAGGAATGGCCGGCACGGCGAGTGCCGGTCGGTGGCGTGGATCTGCTGGTCAGAGATGCGCCTGGGGCGGCGACCGACCTGCCGCCGGCGTTGTTCGTGCACGGCCTCGGCGGGTCCTCACTGAACTGGACCGCCCTCGGGCTCCTGCTCAACGACACAGTCCGGGGCATGGCGCCCGACCTGCCCGGGTTCGGCCGTACGCCGCTGTCCGGGCCGGCGGGTATCAGTGAGCAGGCCGCCGTACTGATCCAGTTGCTGGAGCAAGAGGTCAAGCGGCCGGTGCACCTGTTCGGCAACTCGATGGGTGGGGCGTCCGCGGTCGCACTGGCCGCCCAGCGTCCGGATCTGGTGACGTCGCTGACACTGATCTCTCCCGCCCTGCCGCATCCGCGGGTGTCCGCCAGTGCGTTGTGGTTCGCCGCCCTCGCGACGCCCCGGTTGGGTTCCGTTGTGCTGGAGCGGAGCCGGCGTTTGCCGTTCGACCGGCGGTTCCAGGCGTCGCTGGCAATGGTGTTCGGCGACCCGCGGTCGCTCCCGCCTGAGGTGCGAGCGGCGTACGAGGCCGAGCTGCGGCGGCGGGACACCGATCCGTGGGTCGGACAGGCGACCCTGGACGGAGCGCGGAGCGTCCTGCGGTCGTCGCTCGCGCCGCCGCGGCGATCGTTGTGGGCGGACGCGGCGAAGGTGGAGTGTCCGGTGCTGCTGATCTACGGCGGCAAGGACCGGCTGGTCGACGCCCGGATCCGGACGAAGGCGCAGCGCACCTTCCCGAACGCGCGGTTGCTCTACCTGCCGCAGTCCGGCCATGTCGCACAGATGGAACACCCCGAACAGGTCGAACGCGCGTTCCGTCAGCTGATCTCCTGAGCTTGATCGAGTCGAATCCGACGCCGAACTGAGACACGACTGAGCGACCGATCGGATCAACTTTCCTCTCGCCCGAGAAGTCATGACGAACGACCTGTTCGTCACGAACGAGAGGACCACTGTGCGAGTGATCGACAGAGCCGTACGCAGCCTGTCGCTGGGGATGGTCGCACTGCTGGGTGTGGGTACGTTGACTGCAACCGCCGCTCCGCCCGCCCCGCCGCCATCTGTTGCTACAGGCAACAATTGGAGTATTGAACCGGTAGCCGGTGGCTACCGATTGACCCTGCACCTCGATACGCCGGCGCCGATGCGCGCGTCGCTGCCGCTGCTCGCGGCCGACGGCGTACCGCTGGGCGTCGCCAAGCAGTCGCCGGACCGGCGGACGCTCACCCTGACCAGTACCAACCGGGCCGTCCTGACGGCTCGCGACGTACGGCTGATCTGGTCCGGCGACCTCGGCAAGGACGCCGGGCGGAACCGGGGCCAGGCGACCGGGCCGACCGACGCCGACTGGCTGGCGGCGCGGCGCGGGCAGGTGCTGCCTTCGGATCCCGGTGCGCTGGGCAAATACAAGGTCGAGACGTCGGAGTACAACCTCGGTGACGAGGCCGTCTACCTGCCGGGTCTCGGGCAACGGTCGGAGCTCCGCGGCAAGGTGTACACGCCGAAGGGCGCGATCGGCCGGCGGCCGCTGGTGATCTTCCTGCACGGCCGGCACGAGTTCTGCTACGGCCAGGACCCGGGCGAGGTCGACAAGCCCTGGCCGTGCCCGCAGGGGATGAAGCCGGTGCCGAGCTTCCGTGGGTACGACGATCCCGCGACCGCGCTGGCGAGCAACGGGTACCAGGTCGTGTCGATCAGTGCCAACGCGGTCAACGCGTACGACGGCGGTGTCTACGACTCGGGTGCACAGGCGCGGGCCGAGCTGATCCTCGACCATCTGGCGCTGTGGAAGAGATGGTCGACGATCGGCGGCGGGCCGTTCGGGCGTGCGTTTGTCGGCAAGATCGACCTGCGGAACATCGGTCTGATGGGGCACTCGCGTGGTGGCGAGGGTGTCGCGCGGGCGGCGGTGCTGAACGCGGACCGCGGCGGCCAATACGGTATCCGCGCCGTTCTGCCACTGGCACCGACCGACTTCGCGCGGGCCACCGTTCCCGGTGTTGCGATGAGCGTGCTACTGCCGTACTGCGACGGTGACGTCTCGGACCTGCAGGGCCAGAAGTTCTACGACGACACCCGATACTCCGTCACCGGAGACGCCGCGCCGCGGTCGACGATCACCGTGCTCGGTACCAACCACAACTTCTTCAACACCGAGTGGACGCCCGGGCAGTCCGAGGCACCGTCCAACGACGACTGGTTCGGTGACGAGAAGGAGTCGCCGTGCGGTGCGAAGTACGCGGGCCGGTTGACGGCGAAGGAGCAGCAGGCCGTCGGTACGGCGTACATCGCCGCGTTCTTCCGGTTGCAGTTGGGGCATGAGACGAAGTTCCTGCCGCTGCTGGACGGGTCCGACTCACGGGCGGCATCTGCCGGGCGGGCCGTCGTACGGGTGGTGTCGCAGGCGCCGGTGCGGTCGCGGCGGGATGTGAATCACCTGGACCAGCCGCTGCCGGCCGGATCGGTCACCGGGAAGGTGACCGCCGGGGTGTGTGCGGGTGTGAGTCAGCCATCTGGTCGCGCGGCCGTTGTACAGACCTGCATGACGTCTGACGACTGGGCTAACGCGCCGCACTGGGGTACAGCGTGGTACGCCGCGAAGACGCCGACCACTGCGGTCACCAAGCTGACCTGGAGCGGGACCAACGGGGTCGTGCGGGTCAACGTGCCGGCCCGGCAACGCGACGTACGGCGGTTTGCCGCACTGTCGTTCCGTGCGGCTCCGGACCCGGTTGGATCGCCGAAGACCGATCTGAGCGTTCGCGTGGTCGATGGACACGGACGGGCGGCCGTCGTACCGGTGTCCGCGGTCAGCGACGCGCTGGTGCGGATGCCGGGGAACAGCGAGAGCGGGTTGCCGAAGAACCTGCTGCGGACCGTTCGGATCCCGTTGACGTCGCTCAAGGGCGTGGACCTGCGTGACGTGCGTGCGGTCGAGTTGCGGACCGACAAGGTGGCGCGTGGGTCGGCGTACGTGAGTGATCTGGCGTTCTCGTCGCCTGGGCTCGGCTTCTCGGCGCCGGCGGCGTTGCTGCCGAAGCTGTCCGCGTCGAACGTGACGGTTCGCGAAGGGGACTCGGGGACTCGTTCGATGGACTTCTGGGTGACCATGTCGCGGCCGAGCATCCGTCCGGTCAGCGTGTACGTCGAGTCGAACGGTGAGCTCGGTGAATCCGTCGGCGAGGTGGCGCGGAAGCTGGTCTTCAAGCCGGGGCAGGTGCGGCAGAAGGTGAGTGTGCCGGTCACCGGGAACACTCGGGACAGCTATGACCTGCCGTTCAACCTGGTCCTGTCGGCGCCTCGTGAAGGGCTGCTGGATGCGTCGTTCGGGCACGGGCTCGTGGTCGATGACGATCCGGCGCCGACGCTCACGGTCGGGAACCTCAAGACGGTGGAGAAGGCCGGGCTGGTGAACATCCCGGTCACGCTGTCTGCGCCGAGCGACAAGTACGTCACGTTCTCCGGGGTCTTGAAGGACGGCACCGCGGTGATCCGGAAGGACTACACCGGACCGGACGACGACGGCTCGGGGCCGGTGGATCGGGCTGTCAACGGGTTCGTCGAGCCGGGCAAGACCAGTGGGGAACTCACGGTCAAGATCCTCGATGACAAGGTCAAGGAGCCGGCGGAGACGTTCTCGGCGGTGATCCAGGCGGTCGACGGGGCGGAAGTGAAGCTCCCGGTCACCGCGACGGTCACCATCACCGCCAACGACTGAAAGCCGGGCGCCCTGGGGCGCCCGGCACGCAGGTCCGCCAGTCCACCGTGAGACGGGGGGACCGGGATGTGGACCGATGGGTGGGGTGTTGGACGAGTGCGGGAACATGGAGGAGGGACGGATGGTTGAAAACCGGAGATCCCGTCCGACGTCTTCCTGAGGAGCCGACACGTGTCACTGCCACCGCTGGTCGAACCGGCCGACGAGCTGACCATCGACGAGGTGCGCCGGTACTCGCGGCACCTGATCATCCCCGAGGTGGGGATGGCCGGACAGAAGCGGCTGAAGAACTCCAAGGTGCTGGTGATCGGCGCCGGCGGCCTGGGCAGCCCCGCGCTGCTCTACCTGGCCGCGGCCGGTGTCGGCACGCTCGGCATCGTCGAGTTCGACACCGTCGACGAGTCCAACCTGCAGCGCCAGATCATCCACGGCCAGTCCGACGTGGGCAAGTCGAAGGCGCAGTCGGCCAAGGAGTCGATTCTCGAGACCAACCCGAACACGAACGTCGTCCTGCACGAGACCCGGCTGGACAACGACAACGTCTTCGAGATCTTCGAGCAGTACGACCTGATCGTCGACGGCACCGACAACTTCGCCACCCGGTACCTGGTGAACGACGCCGCGGTCCTGCTCGGCAAGCCCTATGTCTGGGGCTCGATCTTCCGCTTCGACGGTCAGATCAGCGTGTTCTGGGCCGAGCACGGCCCGTGCTACCGCTGCCTGTACCCGGAGCCGCCGCCACCCGGCATGGTTCCGTCCTGCGCGGAAGGCGGCGTACTGGGTGTGCTCTGCGCGTCCGTCGGCGCGGCGCAGGTGACCGAGGCGATCAAGCTGCTCACCGGGATCGGCGACCCGTCGCTCGGCCGGCTGAACATCTACGAGGCGCTCGACCTGAACTGGCGTTCGCTGAAGGTCCGCAAGGACCCGAACTGCGCCATCTGCGGCGAGAACCCGACCGTCACCGAGCTGATCGACTACGAGAGCTTCTGCGGCGCGCTGACCGAGGAGGCGGCCGACGCGGCCGTCGGCTCGACCATCTCGGTGAAGCAGCTGAGCGAGTGGATCAAGCTGAAGGACAACGGCGAGAAGGACTTCGTACTGATCGACGTCCGCGAGCCGAACGAGTACGAGATCAACCGGATCCCGGGCTCGGTGCTGATCCCCAAGGCCGACTTCCAGACCGGTGTGGCGCTGGAGAAGCTGCCGCAGGACAAGCAGCTGGTGTTCCACTGCAAGTCCGGCGTGCGCTCCGCGGAGGTCCTCGCGATCGCGAAGGGCGCCGGCTTCTCCGACGCGGTCCACGTCGGTGGCGGCGTCGTCGCCTGGGTCGACCAGATCGACCCGAGCCAGCCGTCGTACTGACAAGCACCGCGCCTTCGGCGCTGTACTGAGCAAAGGAGTGGGGCTGGGGTCTTGGACCTCAGCCCCACTCCTTTGTCAGAAGTCCATCCGGCAGCTGCCGACCGCTTCGACGGCAGCAGGATCGCCAGCGATCACCGGGTGGTTGTCGCGCCCGGACAGCGTCCTCATGTACCCGACGGCGTCGACAGAGGCACGACCGACCGGCTCATCCCTCCCGAGCCGGTAGGTCCCACCTCCTTGCCCGGTGAGTTCCAGTACGACGGCCGGACGGTCACCCCAGAACGGACCCGCGGCCTCCAGGTCGTAGATGACCTGTGCGATCAGCTCCCCGGCGTACGGTCCGGCGTCGAACGACCGGCCGAGCGCCTGGCACACGTCGTCGCGATGCATCCACAGATCCCGCGCGAGCAGGATGTCCCACACATAGCCCAGCGACATCCGCGGTACGTCGTCGACCTGCATCGTCATCCGCCGGAGCAACTCGGGTTTGCGTGAGATGCTGCGGGTCGCCTTGGCCCACAGTTGGTCGAACTGCGCGCGTAGTTCGGCGGGCGGCGTACCGCGGTGTTCGTCGGCCTGCACCATCATGTGCGCGTCGAACCGAGGGGTGCCGGGGTAGACCCGCTTGCCCTTGCGGAACCGGCGTGGGAACGACCACGGCCGGATGACGTCCTCGGCCTGCCCGATCAGGTGCCCGGCGATGTCGGCGACGTCCCACGCGTCGCAAACCGTACGGCGCTGCCACTCGGTCCCCTCGATCGACGCCAGCAGATCGTGCCACGCTTGGAGCTCCGAGTCCCGGTGGATCCGGCATCGTGGCCGGTCGGCGCGTCCGATCTGCTCCGCGAGTACAGCTGTCATTTCTTCCCCCTGGTTGGTGCATAGCGCTGGTAGAACATCTCGAGTACGGCGGGCAGCAGCCGGATGAACCGTCCGTGCTCGAAGGACGCGTCCGGCTCGTTCGCGATCTGCTGCGAGAGCAATCCGGCGGTGATGGACGTGAAGAGTGCGATGCCGTCGTCGCTCGTCGCGTCTGGGTGCAGGCGGCCGGCGTCAACCGCCGCCTGCAGGTGGTCGCGGAGATCCTGGAGCGAATCCTGGGCCGGTGCGAAGGCCTCCGGGCTCGGCTCGAAGCCGGGGATCGTCCGCCAGAACAGCAGTTGCGAGTAGACCTGGTTCTCCAGGCACCACCGGCAGAACGCGCTGATCGCGATCAGGTCGTTCGCGAACGGGTCGGCGTTGGTCGCCCTCGCCAACGCTGCGCGGTGCGCGTCCCGCAGCCGTCGGGCGCCGCGCTGGAAGAGGGCGTCGTAGATGGCCATCTTGGACGGGAAGTACTGGTACAGCGACGGCGGCTGCATACCTAGGTGCCGGGCCACGGCGGACAGGCTGAGCGCCGCGACGCCCTCGGTCTCCATCAGGTCGATGGCGACATCGAGGATCTCCTCGATGGTCTCCTGACGGCGGCGAGTTCGGCGGTCCAGCCCAGCAGTGCTCATGCTCTGAGGAAAACCTAAGACCATTAGGGAAGTCAATACCCCGTAGGTTTCTCGTTGGTTTGTCCCTCCGGCCGACTACTGTCTTGGCATGTGCAGAAACATCACGGTTCTCCGGGGACTCGAGCCGGCCGCGACCTCTGAGGAGGTCTATGCGGCCGCGTTGCAGTACGTGCGCAAGGTGAGCGGCGTCGGTTCACTGAGTGCGACCACCCGCGGCCCGATCGAGCGGGCCGCGACCGAGGTCGCGCGGATCACCGAGCAGTTGCTGGCGGAGATGCCCGAGCGCCGGGTCCCGCCGCAGACGGTGCCACCGTTGCGGCGTCCCGAGGTGCGCGCCCGGCTCGGCCTGGACTAAGAGCCCTCCGTGGGGGAGGAGGCTCGCCCGGCCCGCCGCCGGCAGGGGGTGGTGTTCGCGCTGATCATCGTCGGCCTGCTGCTCGCGCTGACGAACACGAACGCCCAGAGCGAGCTGAGCCGCCGCCGTCACGCGTCCTGTGACGGCACGCTTCCACTGCCCACGAGTGCGTACCTCCTCGGTTTCGCCGGGGTGGTCGTCGGCGCTATCGCGCTGTTCCTCATGCGGCGCTGGTTCCACCACAACCGTCAGCCGATCGCCCTGGTCCTCTTCACCACGGCAACCGCCGCGGTCGTCTTCGAGATCGTCGCCGTCATCACCGCCTTCCAGGAAGGCCGCCCGATCAACGCCCTCTGCTTCGGCTAGTTCACGGGGGTAAGGTCACCGGGGGAAACGGTTACCTAGGAGGCCGGAATGCGGTTTGCGATCAAGACCAGGCCCGAGCACACCACCTGGCAGCAACTGCGGGACGTGTGGGTCGCGGCGGATCAGTTCGAGATCTTCGAGTCCGCCTGGCACTGGGACCACTTCTACCCGCTCAGTGGTGACATGGCCGGCCCGAACCTCGAGGCCTGGACCACCCTGGGTGCGCTGGCGCAGGCGACCGAGCGGATCCGGCTCGGTTGCCAGGTGACGGGCATGATCTACCGGCATCCCGCCGTACTGGCGAACATGGCCGCGACCACCGACGTGATCTCGAACGGCCGGCTGGAGCTCGGCATCGGCGCCGGCTGGAACGAGATGGAGACCACCGCCTACGGCATCGACCTCTATCCGCTGAAGGAACGCTTCGACCGGTTCGACGAGGGCACCCAGGCGATGATCGCGCTGCTCACCGAGAAGGTCGCGAACTTCGACGGGAAGTACATCAAACTCACCGACGCGTACTGCGAGCCGAAGGGCGTGCAGACCCCGCACCCGCCGATCACCATCGGCGGCAAGGGTCCGAAGCGCACCCTTCGCGCGGTGGCGAAGTGGGCCCAGCAGTGGAACGTGATCGTCCAGAGCCCGGAGGAGTGGAAGGCGCTCAAGGACGTGCTGGTCCAGCGCTGCGAAGAGGTCGGTCGCGACGTCAACGAGATCACCTGCTCGGTCAACGTCCGCATCGACCCCGACGAGCCGCTGGACACGGCGGTCGCTACGGCGGCGGCGTACGGCGAAGCAGGTGTCGACCTGGTCGTCCTGAACCTCCCGCTCGACGCGTCACCGTCCGTCCTCGAGCCGCTCGCCAAGGCCGTCGCCCCGCTCGCCTGATCTGTCCACGGTCGCCGCTAGGTTTGGGGCGTGGACAGAGAGGAGTACGTCGAGGCGGTGTTGCGGGCGGTCGAGTCGATCCCGCCGGGCAGCGTCGCGACGTACGGCGACATCGCCGAGTACGTCGGTCAGGGCGGCCCGCGTCAGATCGGTGCGATCATGCGCGAGTACGGCGCGTCCGTGCCGTGGTGGCGGGTGATCCGGGCGTCCGGCGTACCTGCCGACGAGGTCGGCGACGAGCAACTCCACAACCTCCGCTCGGACGGCGTCCGCGTCACCAACGGCCGCGTCAATCTGCGCGAAGTTCGCTGGGATCCGGAGGACTAGTTCGCCGTCGATCGGCCGTTCAGCTGGGCGGAGAGTTAGCGCGCGATTACCAATGTCCTGTCCGCTTTCCGGCTATTGAAGTACTTGCCGGAGTGGGCGATCGGGATTGTCGGTGGGGTCTGCTGGGATGGTGCGATGGTCGGCAGACAGGGGTCCCGGTACCGGTTGGTTCGGGCAGAGGGTCGGAGCGCGTCGGCACCGGTTCTGGATGCGGATCAGCAAGCGGTGGTGGACCATCCCGGCGGACCGTTGCTGGTGCTGGCCGGACCCGGGACCGGGAAGACGACGACGTTGGTGGAGGCGGTCGTCGACCGGGTGCGGAATCGCGGGCTGAGTCCCGATGAGGTGCTCGTGCTGACCTTCGGCCGCAAGGCGGCGACCGAGTTGCGCGACCGCATCACCGGCCGGCTCGGGCGGACGACTCGCGTGATGCCCTCGATGACGTTCCATTCCTTTTGTTATGCGCTGCTCCGACGGTTCACGCCGGCCGACGCCTTCGACGTACCGCTGCGGCTGCCGTCCGGTCCGGAGCAGTCGCTGCGGCTGAGTGAGGCGCTGTCGGGCAGTCGTGAGGTCGGTGCGGTGCATTGGCCGGGCAGTCTGCACCCGGCGTTGAAGACGCGCGGCTTCACCGACGAGGTGTCGGCGGTGATCGGCAAGGCACGGCAGCTCGGCCTCGACCCGGAGGACCTGTCCGCGATCGGGCGCTCGGCGGACCGGGCCGAGTGGGTCGCGGTCGGCGACTTCTTCGAGGAGTATCTGCAGATCCTCGACCACGAGCAGGTGCTGGACTACTCCGAGCTCATCCACCGCGCGGTGATCCTGGCCCAGCAGCCGCAGGTGCGGGCCAAGCTGCGGACCGAGTTCAAGGCCGTCTTCGTCGACGAGTACCAGGACACTGATCCCGGTCAGACCAAGCTGCTCCAGGCGATCGCCGGCGATGGCCGCGACCTCGTCGTCGTGGGCGATCCGGACCAGTCGATCTACACGTTCCGCGGCGCCGACGTCCGTGGTCTGCTGCGCTTCACCGACGAGTTCCCTACGGCGAACGGCGCGCAGGCGGCCCAGATCGCGCTGGGCACGACCCGCCGCTTCGGTACGACGCTGCAGCGGGTGTCCCGCAATGTCGTCAGCCGGCTCGGTGTGCCGGGCACGCTGGACCGGGACACATTCGAACGCTTCCGCAACCCAGACGCCAGCGGCTGTGTCTACGGCCACGGCAAGGTCGAAGCGAATCTGTACTCGACCAGTGGCGCGGAGCTCGAGCACATCGCGGATCTGCTGCGTCGTGCCCATGTGCAGGACGGCGTCGGCTGGAGCGAGATGGCGGTGCTGGTCCGCTCCGGCAGCCGGTCGATCCCGCCGTTGCGTCGTGCATTGGCGGCCGCGGGGATTCCGGTCGACGTGGCCGGCGACGAGTTGCCGTTGTCACGTGAGCCCGCCGTACGCCCGATGTTGCTGGCGTTGCGAGCCGTCGCGGATCCGGTGACGTTGACGGTCGACGTCGTACGGGCGCTGGCGTTGTCACCGCTGGGTGCGATGGATGCGGGACAGCTGCGGCGGCTGGCGCGGGTGTTGCGGCGGCGCGATCGGGAGGCGGCGGGCGGGCAGCGATTGCCGCGGTCGTCGGACGAGTTGTTGCGCGACGCGTTGATGAATCCGCTGCTGCTCGACGAAGAGGCGTCGCCGGCCGAGGCGCGGTTCGCGGCGCTCGGCGAGAGGTTGCTCAAGGCAAGGAACATCGTGACCGCGGGGGCGGCGCCGGACGAGGTGATGTGGTCGCTGTGGTCGGATTCGCCGTGGTTGCGGCGGCTGCGCGGTCAGGCGCATTCCGGTGGCGAGCCTGCGCGTGCGGCGAACCGGGATCTGGATTCGCTGTGCGCGTTGTTCGACGCGGCGAGCCGGGCCGAGGAGCAGGTCGGGTTCAAGGGTGTGTCGGCGTTCCTGTCGGAGCTCGAGTCTCTCGACATTGCGGCGGATCACAGGTTCGACGGGACGTATCGCGAGGCCGGCGTACAGCTGATGACGGCGCACCGGTCGAAGGGGCTGCAGTGGCGGCTCGTGGTCGTGGCGAGCGTGCAGGAAGGGCAGTGGCCGGATCTCCGGCGACGCGGATCCCTGCTGGAGCCAGACCGTCTCGGACCTGATGGGCTCATCGATCCCTTGTCGGCCGGGGCCTTGCTGGCCGAGGAGAGACGGTTGTTCTACGTCGCGATCACCAGAGCCCGGGAGCGGCTGATCGTGACGGCGGTCCAGGCCCCCGAGGCGGACGGCGACCAGCCCTCCAGATTTCTTGCCGAGCTCGACATTCCTTTGAAACTGGTCGCGGGACGGCCGCGGCGGCCGTTGTCGTTGCCCGGCCTGGTCGCCGATCTGCGCTGCGTACTCGCGGATCCGTCCTCGTCGCCGGCGTTGAAGCGGGTCGCGGCCGACCGGCTGGCCCAGTTGGCCGATGCTGTGGACGATCGGGATCACGCGTTCGTGCCGACGGCGAACCCGGAGCGGTGGTGGGGTGTGCGGGAGCGGACCCGGTCGGAGCGGCCGATCGCGGATCCCGAGCTGCCGGTGCCGTTGTCGGGGAGTGCGCTGACGACGATCGTGGATTGCCCGCTGCGCTGGTTCCTGACCCGGCGGGCCGGCGGGGAGACGCCTAGTACGTCGGCAATCGGGTTCGGCATGGTGTTGCACACGTTGGCTGATGCGGTCGCGACCGGGACGTTGCCGCCGTCTATTGATGAACTGAACGGTTGGCTCGACAAGGTGTGGACGCAACTGGAGTTCGAGTCCGCGTGGATCTCGGACCGGGAGCGGGTCGAGGCGGAGCAGGCGTTGCGCCGGTTCGTCGCGTGGCACCAGGGTCGGCCGGATCGGACGTTGGTGGGGACCGAGGTCGACTTCGACATACTGCTTCCGGACGCCGACAAGCCCGCCGTCCGGGTCAAGGGCCGGATGGACCGCGTCGAGCAGGACGCCGAGGGGACGATCCGGGTGGTCGACCTGAAGACGGGTCGTTCGATGCCGACCAAGCCGGCGGTGGCGCGGCACGTGCAGCTGGCGATCTACCAGCGCGCGATCGCGTCCCGGCAGATGAAGAACCTCGGCAAGGACTCGGTCGCCGGCGGCGCCGAGCTCGTCCAGCTCCGCCACGACGAAGCCGGCTTCCCCAAGGTCCAGCACCAGGGCCCACTCGAAGCCGGTGACGACGGCAGGACCTGGCTGGACGAGGCCGTCGACGAGGCCGAATCCATGGTCCGCTCCGAAGAGTTCACCGCCCAACGCAACGACGGCTGCACCCGCTGCGAAGCCCGAGCCCTCTGTCCCATCCAACCCGAAGGCCGAGAAATCGTCTGATGCCAACCTCCTCGTCCCCGGCGCACCCCCAGCCGACCCAGGCGGAACAGTTGCCGACCCGGCGAGCATCGGCGGAGCAGTTGTCGGGGCCGGAGACAACTTCTGGGGGCCGGGGACCTGAAATAACCTGTCTCAGGTCCCGGGCTCGCGGGTCAGGTCCCCACGCTTGGCCCCTCGGAGCCCCGCGTCCCCACGCTTCGCCCTCCCGAGCCCCACATCCCCACGGTTCGCGCTTCGGAGAGGAGTCTCGGTGACGCGTGCCCACCTGCAGACCACGGCTGAACTGTGTGATCTGCTGGGCATCCCCTTCTCCGATCAGCAGTTGGCGGCTATTACGGCTCCGTTGGCGCCTGGGGTGATTGTGGCGGGGGCCGGGTCGGGGAAGACGACGGCGATGGCGGCCCGGGTGGTGTGGTTGATCTGCACCGGTCAGGTGAAGCCGGAGGAAGTGCTCGGGCTGACCTTCACGAAGAAGGCGGCGAACGAGCTGGACGTGCGGATCCGCGAGGACCTGACCAAGGCCGGCGTACTCGGGTCGACCCTGCCGAAGGACCAGCACCCGATCCTCGCGGCGCACCTGCGCAGCAACGTCCCGAACTGGGAGCCGGAGGAGCCAGGCGAGCCGGTCGTCTCGACGTACCACGCGTTCGCCGGCACGCTGATCGCCGAGCACGGCCTCCGCCTCGGTCTCGAACCCGACGCCCGCGTCCTCGCCGACGCGACGCGCTTCCAGCTCGCGGGTCGCGTCGTACGGCGATCCGCCGGGCCGATCCGGTTCGCGTCGCATCACGTGCCGACGCTTGTCAACAGCCTGCTCTCGCTCGACGGTGAACTGGCGGATCACCTGCTCCGGGCGGACGACGTACGCGAGCACGACGAGGCGGTGCGGCAGGAGGTCGCGGCGGCAGCCAAGCAGACGGTCGAGGTGCGCAAGCTCGGCGAGACCGCGCTGAAGCGTGGCGAGATTCTGCAACTCGTCGAGGAGTACCAGGCGTACAAGGCGGAACGCGGCGTCGTCGACTTCGCCGACCAGATGGCGCTCGGTGCGCGGCTGGCCGAGGAATGCCCGGAGGTCGCGGCCGTCGAGCGGTCGCGTTACAAGGTTGTGCTGCTCGATGAGTACCAGGACACCTCGGTCTCGCAGCGCCGGATGCTGACCGCTCTCTTCGCCGGGGGCGACGGCCGTGGTCATCCGGTCACCGCGGTCGGTGATCCGTGTCAGGCGATCTACGGCTGGCGCGGTGCCTCGGTCGCGAACCTGGACGAGTTCCCCTCACATTTCCCCAACGCTGACGGTTCGCCGGCCCGCCGCTATGTGCTGAGCGTCAACCGCCGCTGCGGCAGCCGGATCCTCGCCGCCGCCAACCAGCACGCGGCCGAGCTGTACGAGCAGCACCCCGGCGTGATCCCGCTCGAGGCACCCGACAACGCACCCGAGGGCGCGATCACCGTCGGACTCTTCGAGACCCGATCGCAGGAGATCGAGTGGGTCGCCGACGCGATCGTCGCCGCGCACCGGACTCCGAACCGCCGCTGGAAAGACATCGGCATCCTGATGCGGACGAACGTCGACCTCAGTGCGGTCCACGAAGCCCTGATCGCGCGCAAGGTTCCGGTCGAGGTGGTCGGTCTTGGCGGACTGCTCGCCCTTCCCGAGGTCGTCGACGTCGTCGCCACGCTGCAAGCCGTCAACGACCTCACCGCGAACGCCGCGATGCTGCGGATCCTCACCGGCCCACGCTTCCGGATCGGTCATCGCGACCTCGCACTGCTGGCCAACCGGTCGCGCCTCCTCGCCGATGCGGGCGAGCGTCGGGCTGCTGACGACCTGGTCGCGGCACTCGACGCCGCGGTCGCCGGGATGGATTCGACCGAGGTCATCTCGCTGGCCGAGGCGGTCGACGATCCGGGGCCGGATGCTTGGGGCTACTCGCCGGAGGCCCTGGTCCGCTTCAAGGAACTCTCGATCGAGTTGCGCGAGCTCCGCGTGCACTCGGGGGAGCCGCTGCTCGACCTCGTCCGCCGCGTGATCAGTACGATCGGCCTGGACGTCGAGCTCACCGCCACGCCCGACCACGTCGACTCCGGCCGCCGCGATCACCTCGCCGCGTTTTTGGATGCCGTCGGCAACTTTGTGTCCACCGAGTCGGACGGTTCGCTGGACGGGCTGCTGGCGTATCTGGCCGCCGAGGAGGAGTACGCCGCCGGTCTCGACCTCGCCGTACCGAGTGAAGCGGACTCGGTGAAGCTGCTCACCACACACCGGTCGAAGGGCCTGGAGTGGCCGGTCGTGTTCGTGCCGACCCTGGTGCAGAAGGTGTTCCCGTCGGATCGCGGCCGGGACAAGTGGACCACGAACGCGAAGGTGCTGCCGTGGCCGTTACGCGGTGACGCGGACACGTTGCCGGATATCCACGACCTGTCCAACGCCGGGCTGAAGTCGTTCGCGGACGAGTGCAAGGACGTGAACGCGCTCGAGGAACGGCGGCTCGGGTACGTCGCCTTCACGCGGGCGAAGGAGATCCTCGTGGCGACCGGGCACTGGTGGGGTCCGACGCAGAAGCGTCCGCGCGGCCCGTCGGCGTACCTGTCGATGCTGAAGAAGCACGCCGGCGAGCGTGTCGTCGAATGGGCCGAGCAGCCCGAGTTGTCGGCGGAGAACCCTGAGCTCGCCGAACAGACGCAGGCGCCGTGGCCGACGGCGTACGACGTGGAGTCGTACCAGCGACGGTTGGACGCGGCGGCGCTCGTGCAGCAGTCGCGGACCGAGGGGCCGTCGATCGAGGCGGAGGAGTCGCTGCTGCTGGACGAGCAGGCGACGGTCGCGCGGTGGGACTCCGAGATCGAGCGATTGTTGTCCGAGGCAAGGGAAAGCCGGAGCCGCAGGGCGTACGACGTCGAGCTGCCGGCGGCCCTGTCCGCGACCCAGGTGATGCGGCTGGCGAAGGACCCGGACGGTCTGGCGTCCGAGCTGGCTCGCCCGATGCCCCGCAAACCCAACCGGGCGGCGCGTTTCGGCACCCGGTTCCACGCGTGGGTCGAGAGCTACTTCGGCCAGCTTCTCCTGCTCGACCCCGACGATCTCCCTGGCGCCGCGGACGAGGACATCGTCGACGACACCGATCTCACCGAACTGATGGACGCCTTCCGCATCGGCCCGTACGGCGAAACCACGCCGTACGAGATCGAGGCCCCCTTCGCCCTGGCCCTCGGCGGCCGGGTCATCCGCGGCCGCATCGACGCCGTCTACCAGGTCGTCCGCCCCGACGGCTCCCGCGGCTACGACGTGATCGACTGGAAAACCACCCGCACCGAATCCGCCGACCCCCTCCAACTAGCCATCTACCGCGTCGCCTGGTCCGAACTCATGAACATCCCCCTCACCCAAGTCACCGCAGCCTTCTACTACGTCCGAACCGCCGACATAATCCGCCCCCAAGACCTCCCCGAGAAGCCCGAGCTGATCACCCTCCTGAACGGATGAGGTCTGCCGGCACAACCTTCACCGGAAACGGAAGCTCTGCCTCGAACACCTCATCCCCGCTCACCAGCGCCCGCTCGACGTAGCTGCCATTCTCCAACTCGAGCACAGTCAGCCTCGCCTGCTGTGGATCGAACATCCACTACGACCGAACGCCGGCATCCTCGTGGAGCTTGCGCTTGAGCACCTCGTCGACCGTGCGGGTCGCCGGTGCAAGGATCTCAACGGCGAGCAGCAATTCCTCGACCCATCGGGTTCCGTTGTCCTGGCAGGGGACCGCCAGTAGATCGGGTAACAGAGCCAGCCGGCTGTCGGGCCGGAACTCCAGCGGTCCGAAGAAGACCTCAAGATGGTCAGGACAAGCGGGGACCATGTGCCGGGACAGCGCCTGGAGTGCTCGCTGGTGAATGGCCGATGACGTTGGCGTCACCAACAGCACTCCGTCGACGAGCTCGTACCGCATGCCGTCGTCAGGTGTCAGCTCGAGGTCCGCGGTCCTGAATTCACCTGGGTTGATCGGTCGCATGCGTCACACCGTGGACCGACCAGCCCCGATACAGCAGGCCAGATGACCATCGGCCCCGGGTTGCCCCGGGATCTGCCCCGGTGTGCCCCGGGTGGTGTGTTAGCGGGTCAGGGCCGCTGGGGTGAGGGTGACTGGGAACGGGGTGGTGGTGTGGAAGGTTTCTTCGGGCTGGACTACGGCTTGGCAGGTGTAGCCGGTGGGGGTTAGGGCTAGGACTGTTAGTTCTTGGTGGGTGGGGTCCAGGAACCAGTAGGACGGGACGTGGTGGGTTTCGTAGAGGGTGCGTTTGAGGACTATGTCGGTGGTTCGGGTGGAGGGGGAGAGGACCTCGACGGCTAGGAGGGGTGGGGATCTGAGGAGATGGGGGCCGGCCTCGGTGCGGCGGCAGACCAGGAGGTCGGGGCGGAGGGAGATGTCGAGGGTGGGGCGGAAGTCGACGGAGCCTACGGAGACCAGGAGGTCGGGCGGGCAGGCGTTCTTCAATTGGATCATCAGGGCGATGACGGCGGCGTGGTGGGATGGGGGTTGGGCGCCGGTGATCAGGAGGCGGCCGTCGACCACCTCGTACCGTCTGCCGTCTTTGGGTGCTTCAACGCCGATCACCCCAACAGCTTGACCGATTCCGTCGAAGTGCCGCGGGAGTTATCCACAGTCATGGTCGGCATCGGCAACTGGGTCGTGGAGAGGCCGACGAAGGATGGTTCGGTGGTGAGGATCTCCAGGGCGTCCCAGATCTCCAGGCCGTCCTCGGGGGCGACCGGAGCCGAGAGTACGGCGCCGCGGAAGATGACCTCTTGTCCGGCGGTCAGCGTCGGGACCACCGGCGTACCGCCGGCCAGTGCGGACAACGCGCTGAGCCGCGCCATTGAAGTCTCGATTGCCTGGTTCCAGCGTGGATCCGCAGCCGCCGACAGCCAAGACCCCTCCAGCCCGGCTGCCGCCTGACCCTCGCCGAGTCCGGCCGGCGCGCGTGCTGTTCGCCGAGCAGGGGTACGTCGCCACCACGATCGCGGCGATCTCCGCGGCGGCCGAGATCCCGGCGCAGACGATCTACTCCGCGTTCGGCAACAAGCCGGCCATCCTCCGCGAGATCGCCCGGATCTGGATCGCCGAGGCGGACACCCGGCGGCTCGCGCAGGAGTCGCTCACCCTCACCGACCCCGCCGACCGGCTCCGCGCGGCGGCGCACTGGCAGACCCGCCAGTTCGAGACCGGGATCGACGTGATCCAGATCTACCAGGAGGCGGCGCGCGCCGACGCCCGGATGGCCGACGAGATGCACCGCATCTGGGCGGCCCGCGAGGGCGAGCTGAAGGTCTTCCTGAAGTCCTTCAGCTTTGCCATGCCGGCGCGAGCGCTCGACATCTTCCTGGCCTGCACCGCGACCGAGGTCTACCACCTACTGGTCATCGACCGGCACTGGCCGATCAAGGACTACGAAACCTGGCTCGGCGACACCCTGGTCAGCCAGTTGCTTCCGTGACGAGCGGATTCTCCAGCGTCCCGACGAACTGCAGCGAGCCGGCGATGTCCGTGAGGTCGACCATCTGCTGGTTGTTCTTCAACTGCAGGCGGTTGAGGCAGGACAGTGCGAAGGAAGGCGCAAAGATGTCGTACTTCGCGAACGCCTCGGCGAGTTCGGGAGTCGCGGCCTGGTAGTCACGGACTGCCGTGGCCACCACGGTCCAGAACTCCGACGGCGTCAGCAGACCCTCGCGATCCAGCAGCGGGGACAGGAACCGGAAGATGCAGTCGAAGATATCGGTGAACACCGACAGCAGCTTCTCGTCGTCCGGCACCTCTGCGCGGACCCGCTCGGCCTCGGCCGGCAGGGGAGTCGACGGGTCCATCACCGCGATCTCCTCGGCGATGTCCTTCATGATGACCCGGGCCGGCACCGCGTCCCGCAGTACCAGGATCAGGTTCTCGCCATGCGGCATGAAGACCAGTTCGTACGCGTAGAAGCTGTGCACCAGCGGGATCAGGTACGCGTCGATGTAGGCCCGCAGCCACGCGGCCGGCTCCAGGCCGGAGGCGCGAATCAAGGCCGCCGCGAGTGACGCACCGTGCCGGTCGACATGCAGCAGGCTCGCCATCGTGGCCAGCCGCTCACCGGGCTCGAGGCCGGGCAGCGGGCTCTCCCGCCACAACGCCGACAGCATCTTCCGGTACGGCGAAGTCTTCGCGGTCGCGTTCTCGTAGTACCGGTTGTGATACCCCGCCGCCGCGATTTCCCGCAGCACGGAGAAGCCGTAGCGCTTCAGGACCAGGTCGTTGGAGACCAGTCCGTGGACCCAGTCGTTGATCGCCGGCGTCGCGGCCATGTACGTCGGCGACAGCCCACGCATGAACCCCATGTTCAGCACAGACAACGCCGTCTTCACATAGTGCTTCGAAGGGTGCGACCGGTTGAAGAACGTCCGGATCGACTGCTGCGGCTGATACTCGTCCGCACCCGACCCGAGATGAATGATGTGCCGCTGAGCGATGTCCGCCGCGAACGTGATCGACGTCTTGTTCTCCCACTGCCAAGGATGCACAGGCAGGTAGACGTAGTCCCCAGGGTCGGCGCCCACGGCAACGATCCGGGCCGCGAACTCCTCCAGCACCGCGGAACCGAGCTCGGCCTGCAGCAGTTCGTCATACGAGAGCGTCGTACTGTGCGCGACCGTGGCGCGATCCTTGCGTACGGCGATCCACGTCAACTGAACCGCCGCGCCGGTTTCCGGTGCGAACGCGCGATAGTCAGCGACCCCGAACCCGAGCCGCCCGTTGTTCGCGACGAAGCACGGGTGCCCCTCGGTCATCGCGGCCTCGATCGTCTGGAAGTCCGCGGTGACCAGATCGGCCGCGGTCAGAGCCGGCTTCGAGAGCTTGTACGCCGCACTCGCGAGCGTGCTGCTGATCTCCTCGAGGTACACCGGCAGCATGTCCGCGCCGATCCCGAGCTGCTCGTGGAACTCGGTGATGAACTCCAGCGCATCAAGAGCGCCACCGTTGTCCAGCGAGTCGGCGTCGATATCCCAGTGATTCAAGGGATACCGCCGAGCCGTGAACCGGTAGCGTCCCACTGAATACTCGTTGCCATCAGCAATCGGCGAGAGGATCCGCTCGTGCGCGAACTCGGAGAGAGCCTTGCGCACCAGGGCGCGGTTGACGACGGCCCAGACGTCGGGGTTCAGGTGGTCGATCATTCAGCCTGCCTCATTCATCCGGGTCGCGTCGGCGTACTGGTCGCGGGTGCAGAAACTCAGCCAGGCCTGCTTGTCCGGCAGGTCCACGATGCTGTGCTTGCGGAACCCCATCCGTTCATTCAGGGCCTGGACTTTCACATTCCTGACATCCGGCTCGACCACGATCCGATCCACCAGCGGATCGCTGAACAGGCTGTCCAGGATCGTCTCGAACACGGCTCCCGTGAAGCCGGTGATCGGTGCGTCCGGCGGCCCGGCGAGCACGTGCATGCCGATGTCGCCCGGCGCCACGTCGTACACCTTGCCGACCGCGTCGTACGAAGGTTCGTAGCGCTCCATCAGGAACGCCGGGCGGCCGTCGTGCTCTCCGAGGAAGGCGCGGTGGTGGCCGGATCGCTCGATCCGGAGGTACTCCGCATGCACGTCCTCCACGGACGCGGTCAGTAGCCCCCAGTACCAGGCGTACGGCTGAGTGGCCCAGCCGTGCAGCGTGGCGACGTCCTTGGTCAGGTCGAACGGCCGGAGGCTGAGGGTGCCGACGCCGGCGAAGAAGCGCCGGAAGGACGGCTCGGGCAGTGCTCTGGTCATGGCGGTCTGCTTTCGAGGTGGGCGAACCTTCGCTTAGCTAAGGCTTACCTTACTAGATAGCTGACCCCGCATCGAAACCAGGCCCACTTCCTGACCAGGGGTGGATGCGCTGGATAGTCCGCGCGGCGGATGTCCGGGGGCGGTGGGCGTGCCTAGGTTGGAGGCATGTTGATTGCCGAGGATCTCTTGCTGCTGCTGTACGACGACGAGAGCGGGAAGCCGATCGCGGGATCACCAGGGCTGGACTACGCGCTGGCCGGTGCCGTGCTGATCGAGCTGACCGTGCTCGGGAAGATCGACGTCACCAGTGCCGGTGACGGGGTCAAGGCCGGTCGGTTGAAGGTGCTGGACGCCGCACCGACCGGCGACGCGATCCTGGACGAGCGGTTGGCCTTCGTCGCGGGCAAGCCCGGCAAGCGGCCCAAGGATCAGATCGGCCGGCTGTCGAAGAAGCTGCGGGACCAGTTGCTCGCCCGGCTCGCCGAGCGCGGTGTCCTGCAGGCGGACGAGGGCAAGGTGCTCGGTCTGTTCCCGGTGACGCGTTGGCCGGCCAAGGACGCGCGGCATGAGGCCGAGGTGCGTTCCAAGCTCGAGAGCGTGCTGAAGGTGGGCACCTCGCCGGACGAGCGCATCGGCGCGCTGATCGCGTTGCTCAGCGCGCTGAACGTCGTACCGAAGGTCGTCACCGATGCGGTGGACAAGAAGGCGCTCAAGCGGCGGGCGAAGGAGATCGCCGAGTCGGACTGGGCTGCGGACGCGGTGAGGAAGGCTGTCTCCGAGATGCAGGCCGCGGTGACGGCGGCGATCGTCGTCGCCAGTTCGACCGCCGCTGCGTCAGGGAGCAGCTAGAGCGTCCAGCCGAGCTTTGATGTCCGGCTTGAGGACCTTGCCGACCTTGGAGCGCGGCAGGTCGGACCAGACCAGCACGTCCTTGGGCGCCTTGACGCTGCCGATGCGTTCCTTGGCGAAGGCGATCAGCTCGGCGGCCTCGACGGACGCGTCCGGCTGCAGCTGGACGACCGCCACGACCCGCTCGCCCCATTTCTCGTCCGGCCGGCCAACTACCGCGCAGTCCTGGACTGCAGGATGCGCCATCAACGCCTGCTCGACCTCGGTGGAGTACACGTTGAAGCCGCCGGTGATGATCATGTCCTTGGCCCGGTCGACGATGTACAGGTAGTTCTCGCCGTCCAGGTAACCGATGTCGCCGGTGTGGTGCCATCCGTACGCCGATGCGGCCGCGGTGGCCTCGGGATTGCGGTAGTACCCCTGCATCACCAGCGAACCGCGGACCACGATTTCGCCCCGCTCCCCCCGTGGGAGCAGGGATCCGTCCGCGGCCATGATCGCGGTCGTGACCAGCGGAGACGGACGCCCGGCCGAGGCCAGGCGCCCGCGGGCAATGTTGCCAGCGGCATCGAAATGCTCCGCGGGCGGCAGGATCGAGATCATCATCGGCGCCTCGGTCTGCCCGAACAGCTGGGCCATCACCGGGCCGATCCGCTGCAGCGCCTCCTCGAGTCGCGACACCGACATCGGCGCCGCGCCGTACCAGAAGCAGCGCAGCGACGAGAGATCCGTCGTGTCCAGCTCCGGGGCCGCGAGCACCATGTAGATCAGCGTCGGCGGCAGGAACGTGTGCGTCACGCCGTACTGCGGAATCAGTCGCAGGAACGCGTGCACGTCGGGAGTCCGCATGATGACGATCTCGCCACCGGACGAGAGGACGGGAAAGCACAGTACGCCGGCCGCGTGGGTGAGCGGAGCGAGCGCGAGGTAGACCGGCCGCTCGCCGAACGGATAGCCCATCAGGGTCAGCGCCGTCATCGTCTCGAGGTTCGTGTTGCTGAGCATCACACCCTTCGGGCGCCCGGTGGTCCCACCGGTCCCGACGATCATCGCGAGGTCGTCGGGATCGGTCAGATCGGGTGCCGGCTGGGACACGCCCCCGCAGAACGCGTCCCAGCCGACAGTCTGGCCCCGGCCATTGAGGTGGGGGGACTGGCCCGGGCCGGGATCCTCGTCGAGGCACACGAAGGTGTGGACCTTCGGCAGCTCGTCGCGGATCCGTTCAACCAGCGGCGCGAACGCCGCCTGGTAGATCAGTACTTCACAGTCGAACTGGTCGAGCAGTTCGCGGTTCTCCGCGGCCTCGTTGCGCGGGTTGATCGGACACCAGACCGCACCGGCCCGGCTGATCCCGAACACGCAGCTGAACGCGATCGGGTCGTTCGCCGACAGGATCGCGACCTTGCCACCCGGTCGTACACCGCTCGCCGCGAGGCCGGCCGCGATCCGGTGGGACAGCTGCTGCACCTGGGCGTACGAGAGCGTCTCGCCGTCGGTGGTCAGGCAGGCTGCGTCCGGACCGAGCGAGGCGCCCTTGTCGAGGTAGTCGACCAGTCGCACTGTGACTCCTTCAGTGCAGCGTGGTCAGTTGTGGTTCGGATACCAACCCGAAGCTGCGCAGTACGCCGAGCAGCTCACGGTGACCGAATGCCTGGCAGCCACTGGCGAACCCGACGCGCTTCGGCGGTGTCTGCAGCAGTGAGTACGCCGCGTACGCCTGGAGCAGACCGGTCTGCTGGTAGTTGCTGTTGCCATGGATGACGCAGTGCGCCCGGCCGAGCGGTCCGGAGGCGTGGACGGAGTCCAGCGTCTTGTTCACGCGTGGGTTCTCGCGCGGCGGCATCTGGTTCATCACCTGACGCGCGGTCTCGGTCAGCGCCGCGTTGCGATCGTCCGGAGCCATGTCCTTGGTGGCTTCGAGAGCTGCGGCGACAATCTGCGGTACGCCGTTCATCAGCGCGGCATTGAAGACACCGCCCTGCGACTTGCAGTTGGCCACCCGTGGATCGCGCTTGAACCAGACCGGGTGCGACATGCCACCCCACGGCAGCGACAACGCCAGCTCGTGTTGCCCGGGCACCACCAGGGACACCAGGCCCTGCTCGGGGAACTCGACGTACGCGTTGTGTTCGAGGTAGTGCGCCTTGGACGTGGCTGCGTTCACCAAGATGGTTCTGGTCGATGCGATGGTCGGACTGCCGCCCCAGAACACCGCTATGTCCAATGTGTCCAGGCCGGGCTCTTCCAGACACAGCTGCGCGGCGATCTCGCTCGTCGTGTACATCTGAGCGATCCCGGGAGCGAGCAGCAGGCCTGCCTCGGCGAACTGCGGACCATAGGTCTCGTCGCAGGTCATGAGCCAGTCCTGCTCGCCAGTCGTGTCGGTGTAGTGCGCACCCGCCGCGAGAGCAGCCTCGACCGCCGCTGGGCCGAGCTCGCTGAACGGTCCGACCGTGTTGAGCACCACTGACGCGCCTTTGAACAGATCGGTCAGCGCGGCCACGTCATGGTCGACGGTGGCGATCTCGTAGTCGGCTGTCTCGATGCCCGGCACGTGGGAGTCCATCGACTCCTTCAGCTTGTGCTCATTGCGACCGGCCGCCACGAACGGCACGTGGTAGTGGCGGAGGTACTCACACACCAACCGGCCGGTGTAACCGGAGGCGCCGTACACGACAACGGGTTTTGTGCTCATCTGCGATCACATCCCCATTCCGCCGTCGACGGGCAGTCCGATGCCGGTGATGAACCGCGCCTCGTCCGAGGCGAGGAAGACGACCGCGTCGGCCATGTCGGTGACCTCACCGAGCCGGCCGGCCGGGGTCAGCCCGATCACCGCGGCGACCGCGGCCTCGGGGGACTCGAACAGCCCGAGCTGCGCGACGTCGTTGGCCAGCCCCGCGCCCATCGGCGTCGGCACCAGACCGGGATAGATGCAGTTGACGCGTACGCCGTACCCGAGCTTGCCGGACTCCATCGCGGCGACCCGCGTCAGCCGGTCGACCGCGGACTTGGTCGCGGAGTAGACGGCGATGCCCGGGAACGCGATGGTCGCGGCGACCGAGGCCACGTTGATGATCGCGCCGCCCTGGCCGGCCAGCCCGTCCGGGCGCATCGTCCGCAGGCCCCACTTGATCCCGAGCGTGGTGCCGAGCACGTTGACCTCGAGCATCTTGCGGATCTCGTCGGCGGTCACCTCGGTGAGCAGGTTGGTGATCTCGATGCCGGCGTTGTTCACCAGGATGTCCAGGCCGCCGAGGATGTCGTTGGCCGCGATGACCGCGTTCTCCCAGCTGCTCTCGTCGGTGATGTCGTGGGCGACGAATCCGTTGCCGTCGCCGAACTCGCTGTCCAGCGCGTCGGCGACGGCCTCGCCGCGGTCCTTCTGCAGGTCGCTGACGACCACTTTGGCGCCGGCCGCCGCGAGCGCCTTCGCCATCCCCTCGCCGAGCCCCTGGGCTCCACCGGTGACGAGGGCCTTGCGGCCAGAGAGATCGAGTCCGCCCATCAGAAGCTCCTTGTGGTTGAAGGACACCGGGGTCGTTTCACACTCTGGCCAGTTGTTTGACACTCGTCAAGACTTTGTTTGACACTTGTCAAGAAATCTCCCCGCCACGGGACGCGCCTGGCCCGTGGCGGGGGTACGCTGACGCGAACGAACCCGGCCGTGCGACAGGGAGTGGGTGGTGACCGTGACCTCGGCGAACGCCGCGCAAGAGGACCGGCCCGCCCGGATCTCCGGGATCGACAAGATCGAGCGCCGCCGGGTCGCGTTGGCCGAGTCGGCGCTGAAGACGCTCGGCGAGCTGGGGTACGCGCGGACCAGCCTGCGCGAGATCGCGAACAACTCCGAGTTCACCCACGGCGTCGTGCACTACTACTTCCGCGACAAGATCGACCTGATCAGCTACTGCGTGCGGCACTACAAGACCAAGTGCGCCCAGCGGTACGACGAGGTCGTCGAGACCGCCACCTCCGGCGAGGAACTGGCCGCCGGCTTCCTGGGCAAGATGACGCAGACACTGGTCGAGGAAACCCCGATGCACCGGCTCTGGTACGACCTGCGCGGTCAGAGCATGTTCGAGGAGCAGCTGCGGCCGGATGTCGTCGCGATCGACCAACTGCTCGAGCAGATGATCTGGCGCATCCTCACCCGCTACGCCGACCTCACCGGGACCACGCCGACCGTCGACGCGCCCACGGCGTACGCATTGGTGGACGGCCTGTTCGAGCAAGCCGTGGTCGGCTACGCCGCGGCCCCGGACAAGGTGCCGGACCTGCTGACCGATCGGGTCAAGCAGGTCCTTCCGAAACTGGTCGCGGCGTAACCAGACCTACTCCGCCTGACAGTTCACCTTGCAGAGCTTGTCGGTGAGGGTCAGGTTGGTGCCGGGCTCGTCGGTGTCGACCTCGGCCGAGTACTCGACCAGCCAGTCGCCTGCGGTCATCTGGGCCGTGCTGGCCTTCTGCTGACCGAACCAGGTGACGATGTCCCCGCCCTGGTTGACGTGGGCGAGCTCCAGGACCTGTGGCAGCACCTTGGCGATCTCGGCCGACGACGTGTCGACCGGTCCGGCCGCGTGCAGCGACACCACCGGTGGACGGGGGTGCGATCCGGTCAGGATCCCGACCGACGTGGCGCCCGACGTACACGTCACGTAGGCGACGTCCGGGGTGCACTTGTAGCCGGCGCCGGTGAGGCCGGCGACCACCTGGGTGGCGTTGATGGTCGACATCGGTGTCGGTGCCGGTGCGGACGTCGTACCGCCGGCGGCCGGTTTGTCGTCCGCCTTCTGCTCGTCGCCCTTGGACGAAGAACAGGCGGTGAGGAGGGCAACCACGGTCATGGCGGTGACAGTGCCCAGATAGCGCTTCAGACCGGCACCTCGATCGCGGCGTCGAGAGCGATGGTGATCATCTCGGAGAACGTCGTCTGCCGTTCCTCCGCGCTGGTCACCTCGTGCGTGATCAGGTGGTCCGACACCGTCATGATGCCGAGCGCGCGGCGGCCGAACTTCGCTGCCAGCGTGTAGAGCGCCGCGGCCTCCATCTCGATGCCGAGTACGCCGTACTCCGCGGTCCGCGAGACCAGGTCCGGACGGTCGTTGTAGAACAGGTCTCCGGAGAACACCTGACCGACGTGCACGTTCAGCCCGGCCGCCTCGGCAGCGTCCACCGCCGCGCGGAGCAGCTGGTAGTCCGCGGTCGGCGCGTAGTCGATGCCGTGGAAGCGCAGCCGGTTCATCTGCGAGTCGGTGCTCGCGGACATCGCCACGATCACGTCGCGGACCCGGACGTCCTCGGTCAGCGCGCCACACGTCCCGACCCGGATCAGGGTGCGTACGTCGTACTCCGCGAACAGCTCGTTCGCGTAGATGGAGGCGGACGCCTGGCCCATGCCGGAGCCCTGGACAGAGATCCGCTCACCCTTGTAGGTGCCGGTGAACCCGAACATGTTCCGGATCTCGGTGTAGCAGATCACGTCGGACAGGTAGGTCTCGGCGATCCACTTGGCCCGCAGCGGGTCCCCGGGGAACAGCACCCGCGGTGCGATCTGCCCCTTCTCGGCGGCGATGTGAATACTCATGCCGGGATGCTCTCACGCGGCCGGGATATGTTGAGTCATGTGGCCTACTCCATCGCACCAGCTTCCCTAGCGCTGTCCCGCTCCATTCTCGATCGGGCGGCCGACCGCAGGCGTGACGAGGAGTGGCTGGCCAAGGCCTGGGCCGCCCCGGACACGCAGGTGGTCGTGGTGTCCGAGGACAAGCTGCGGGTGACCCCCGACCGGACCGCACTGCTGTTCGTGTCGCCCGCCGAGGCGCCTGAGGGCACCAAGGTCTTCCTGGGCATCGACCGTGAGTCAGGTGCCGGACAGACCGCGGACGGACGGGCGGTGTTCGCCGTACTGATCGACGGCGAGGCCGACGAGTCGTACGCCGGCCTGCGCGAGATGGGCGCCGTACTGGACGACCGTGAGGCCGGTATCGCGGTCAACGTGATCGGACTGTCCAACTGGCACGCCGTCCACACGCACTGCGCCAACTGTGGCGCACACACCGAGGTCGTCGAGGCCGGACACGTCCGGCAGTGCCCGGTGTGCGGCCGTTCGCACTTCCCACGCAGCGATCCGGCGATCATCGTGCTCGTCACCGACGACCAGGACCGCGCACTGCTCGGCCGCAACGAAGCGTGGCCGGAAGGCCGGTACTCGACGCTGGCCGGCTTCGTCGAGCCCGGAGAGTCGCTCGAGGCCGCCGTACGGCGTGAGGTCCTGGAGGAGACCGGTGTGGTCGTGGGGCCTGAGATCGAGTACGCCGGCAGCCAGCCGTGGCCACTGCCGTCCAGCCTGATGCTCGGCTTCTACGCCAAGGCGTCGGCCTTCGACATCGAGGTGGACGCCGACGAGATCGCCGAAGCCAGGTGGTTCACCCGGGAGGACCTTCGTGCGCTGGTCGAAGCCGGCACGATGGCCCTCCCCGGCAACATCTCCATCTCCCGCCGCCTGATCGAAGGCTGGTACGGCGAGGAGCTCACCGGAAGCTGGTGATCACGAGCCCACGTCGGACCGTGCGGCGGCGGCGCGGATCAGGACCCCCTCCCAGCGCTCCACACTGCCGTCGGACTCGAGCTGCCTGAGCTTCTTGTCCACGGCGATGACGTAGGCGCCGTGGCTCGGCCAGTCCGCCTCTGCATCCGGCAAGACGTCGGTCAATGTGCAGCCGTAGCTGACGAAGCGGTTCTGCACGTGACTGTCGACGTTCCCGGTCCAGACCGCGGCCCGGATGTCCGACTGCGGACAGGTGTCGGCCGGTGGGGTGTAGGAGGCCAGGTTGGTCGGGTTGGTGTAGCCGTCCGGCCGCAGCAGCGTGTAGTACGTGCCGTCAGGAGTCTGCGTGAGCCGGTTGAGGCCGTGGTCGCGCAGGATGGTCGATTCGCCGCTGAGGATGTCCAGGACGAAGAGCCGGCCGCTGGTGACGCCGTACAGGTAGCCGTCGCGCCAGGACAGCGCACCGTCGTTGGCGCCGGTGACTCCGCTGAACACCGGGAGCTGACGGATCACCTGACCGGTGGACGGGTTGACGACGAACACGACGCCGTCGGCCAGGCCCCACAGGTTGCCGTCCGGTCCGGTGATCAGTTCGTTGATGGTGGCCGCGCCGGACACCGGCACGATGTCGGACAGCACCTGGCCGGACGACGGGTCGACCTCGATCAGATGCGCCTCGGTGGCCTTGGGCTCGGTGCCCTGGCCGCCTTCGATGCCGGAGCCCGCCCAGACGTTCGAACCGAGTGGGAGAACGGACGCGATCGTCTGGTCGGGCACCAGGTTGCGGTAGACCGTGAAGGCACCGGTCGGAACGTCGAGCACGGTCAGGGCGCCGCCGTACTCGCCGTACGCCGGAGTGGTGCCGACGTACACGCGGTTGCCGGCCGGTACGACGGACACCGGCCGGTTCTGGTGGTGGCTGTCGACCAGGCTGAACAGTTCCTTCGGATTGGTCGGACTATCGGGGGCGGTCGGGTCCCAGAGCGACAGGCGGCCGTACGGATAGATGCCGACGTACAGCTTGCCGTTGCCGTCCCAGTTCCAGTCCTCGACCTGTCCCTGCCGGGTGGTGATCGTGGTCTTACCGGTGGCCGGGTCGTAGCTGCCGGTGGACCCGTTCAGGTAGACGTTGACGAAGACCTTGCCCGTGGCGGGATCGGCGAGCTCGTGCATGAGTGGTGATGGCACGTACTGGAACGGTGAGCTCCACTGCGCGAGCGTCCCGTCCGCCGGGTTGTACCGGAACGTGCCACCGGAGTAGTTGCCGGCCAGGCCGTACAGGACGGGTACGCCGTTCTCGGTCACCCAGCCGTAGCCGATCGAGCCGCCGCGCGTCACTGTCCTCGGCGGTGTGACCGGACCGACCGTGTTGGTGTCGAGGTCGTAGTGGGTGAGGGCCAGTGTGTTGCTGGTGAAGTACACGCCACCTGGACCGGCCGCGGACACGCCCCGGGCGGCGATCGGGTAGTCCATGACCTGCGTGCCGGTGGTGGAGTCGGTGAACTTCACCTGCTCACCGGTGACTGCGTCGACCACGACCAGCCGGCTGCTGGCGTTGCCGAACACCTTTCCGTCCGCGTAGTCCAGGTCGATGAAGTCCTTGGCGGTGATGCCCGGGGGAGTGATGTCCTCGACGGCCTTGGTCGCCAGGTCGATGCGCAACAGCCGTGCGTTCGGTGTGGAGACGCCGACGAACAGCTTGTTGTGGTCCGGGTCGTAGACCGTCGACCGCGCGTACTGCTGCACCGGGTCGAGGGAGCCGTAGTCGGTGACCTGTCCGTTCGACGGGTCGTACTTGAAGGCGTGCGCGGTCGGATAGGTGCCGGCGTACACATTGCCGTTCTGGTCGGCGGTGAGGCCGTAGATGTAGGACTCGCCCGGAACGGGCTGACCCAGGTCGGTCACCGTGCCGGTGTCCGGGCTGTAGCGGTAGAGGTGCGCGCTCGGGTAGGTGCCGGCGTACACGCTGCCGTCGGGCGCCACCACGATCGCCCACGCGCCCGCGGCGCCCGGAAGCGGCGTCGCGCTGATCAGCTGGCGGGTGTGCAGGTCCACGACGTTGAGACGGGCGTTCTCACCGGCGGGTACGGCGTACACGACGTCGCGTCCGTCGGGCAGCCGGCCGACCGCCCCCTCCATGACGGTGAGCGAGAGGACCGGCGAGCCGAGGTCGTGGATGACGTCGTCGGCCGGGGCGAACGGGGTGGTCGGCGGCTGGATCGGGCCGTTCTCCGACGGGAACGGGAAGGGGATTTCTCCCGTGCCGGTCGGGTCAGGTGGCCCGGCCGTCGCGGCCAGGCCGCCGCCGGCGAGCAGGCCGAGCGTGACGGCCAGGGTCGCGACGGCGCTCTTCAGGGCAAGGCGACTGAGCACATAGCGGACGGGACGGCGCGGAATCATGGGCGGGCTCCCTGCGACGTTGGTCACAGGAAGGTATAACGGTCATGACCGTAATGTCCATAACTCAGGCGATATGACCCGCCCGCGTTCCGGAATGATCAGGCGACGAGCTTCTCCGCGACCTGGGCCAGCGACGGGTTCGTCATCGCGGTGCCGTCGGGGAAGACCACGGTCGGCACGGTCTGGTTGCCGTTGTTGATCTTCTCGACCAGCTTCGCCGCATCCGGCTGCTGCTCGATGTCGACCTCGACGAACTCGATACCGGCCCGCTTGAGCTGACCCTTCAGGCGGTGGCAGTAACCGCACCAGGGCGTCGAGTACATGGTGAAAGCCGACATCGGCTGACTCCTAAGGAGTGGGAGGGGTTTCTGTCGGGCGACCCGTCTAGGGTTGCCTTCGACATATCCGAACCTTGCCGCAGGTGGTGCTGTTCCCTGATGTCCCCGTCCGTGAGCGATCTCACACACTCCGCTTCCGCGGACGCCCTGCTCGAGGCGCTCGACCCTGAGCAGCGGGCAGTCGCGACGACTCTGCACGGACCGGTCGTGGTGATGGCCGGCGCGGGGACGGGGAAGACGCGGGCGATCACCCACCGGATCGCGTACGGCGTCCGGACCGGGACCTTCGATCCGCTCCGCGTGCTGGCCGTGACGTTCACCCAGCGGGCGGCCGGTGAGATGCGCGGGCGGCTCGCACAGCTCGGTGTCGAGGGCGTGCAGGCGCGCACCTTCCACTCGGCCGCGCTACGGCAGGCCCGGTTCTTCTGGCCCAAGGTGTATGGCGGGGAGCTGCCGCCGATCGCGGATCGCAAGTTCCCTCTGCTGACTGAGGCGGCGTCGCGCTGCCGGGTCCGGGTGGACACGCCCGCGCTGCGCGACCTGGCCGGCGAGGTCGAGTGGGCCAAGGTGAGCAACGTCCGGCCGGACGACTACGCGCGGCTGGCGCCGCGCACGGGCCGGACCCTGGCGGCCTTCGATCCGGCCACGATCGCCCGGATCTTCGCGGCGTACGAGGACGTGAAGCTGGAGCGCGGGCGGATCGATCTGGAGGATGTGCTGCTCTGCGCGGTCGCGCTGCTCGCGGAGGACGAGCGGGTGGCGGCCGAGATCCGGCGGCAGTACCGGACCTTCGTCGTGGACGAGTACCAGGACGTTTCGCCGCTGCAGCAGAGTCTGCTCGACCTGTGGCTCGGTGGTCGCGAGGACGTGTGTGTGGTGGGGGACCCGGCGCAGACCATCTACTCCTGGGCCGGCGCCGAGCCGGAGAACCTGGTGCGCTTCGCGTCCCGGCATCCGTCGGCGACGGTGATCAAGCTGGTCCGGGACTACCGGTCGACCCCGCAGATCGTCGACGTCGCGAACAAGATCCTGGACGCGGCCGGTCCGTCGGGCCTGCCGGGTCGCGTGACACTGCGGTCGCAGCGGGAGGCCGGTCCGTCGCCGGTGTACCGCGAGTACTCCGACGAGGTCGCGGAGGCCGACGCGGTGGCGCGGGCGGTCGTGCGGCTTCGCGACGAGGGCGTGGCGCTGCGGGACATCGCCGTACTGTTCCGGACCAATGCGCAGTCGGAGAACTTCGAGCAGGCGCTGGCCGAGCGGAAGATCCCGACGGTGCTGAAGGGGGCCGAGCGGTTCTTCGAGCGGGCCGAGATCCGGCAGGCCGCCGTACTGCTGCGGGGTCAGGCGAAGGCCGGCGACGTGTCGGACGACCTGGTCGAGGTGGTGACCGCTGTGTTGGCCGGGGCCGGGTGGACGCCGGAGCCGCCGACTGGGAAGGGCGCGGTGCGGGATCGGTGGGAGTCGCTGGGCGCACTGGTGACGATGACGTCCGACTTCGCTGCGGGTAATCCTTCTGCTCGGCTGGGCGACCTGATGGCGGAGTTGGACCGGCGTGCGTCGATTCAGCACGCACCGCTCGCCGAAGGGGTGACGCTGGCGACGCTGCACGCGGCCAAGGGGCTGGAGTGGGGCTGCGTGTTCATCGTGGGCGCGCACGAAGGGACACTGCCGATCAGCTACGCCCAGACGCCGGCGCAGGTGGAGGAGGAGCGGCGGCTGTTCTATGTCGGCGTGACTCGGGCGAAGCAGCAGCTCTTCGTCAGCTGGTCGACCTCACGCTCACCCGGCGGCCGCGGTCAACGCGGTCCGACCCGCTTCCTGGACCCGATCGGTGTGCGTACGGCGCGCACCGAGTGGAACTCGTCATCCGTCGGCTGGGAGCGGCCGTCCCCCGAGGCCCGGTCCAGCCGGTCCGGCCGCCCGATCCCCAAGTGCCGGGTCTGCGGCCGTGGCCTCCTCGACCCCGGCGCCCGCAAACTCGGCCGCTGCGAGGACTGTCCCTCCACGATCGACCAGAAGCTGTACGACGCCCTGATCGCCTGGCGCACCGAACAGGCCGAGACCGAACGCATGCCCGCCTTCGTCATCCTCACCGACGCCACCCTCACAGCCATTGCCGAAACCCGCCCCACCGACGAACAGTCCCTCCGCCGAATCCCCGGCATAGGCCACATCAAACTAACCAAATACGGCCAACCCATCCTCAACCTCTGCACCCGCTAACCGCCCCGCGAGCCGGCCAAGCGTCCCCATCGATCACCCGCGGCCTCCCCTCCCACCGCCACCTGGCCCCGCCCACCTCAGCCGGGCCCCGCCCACCCGCGGCCTCCTCCAACCGCCAGCCTCGGCCCCGTCCACCTCCGCCCGGACCCGCCACCTCGGCCCCAAGCAACACACCACGGCCCTCGACCCCACCGGCCGCCGAGGCGCCCACCTCACCGCCGCCCCCGCCGATCACCGGCCACACAACCGCGCCCGCCTCCGCCGGGACCCACCACCTCGCCCGCGGCCACAACCGCGCCCCGCCTACCTCAGCCACACAGGCGCGGCTGTCGACCCCAGCCGGCCAGCCCGGGCCCGGCGGGCACGCCTCCGCCCCGCCGATCACCCGCGGCGTCCACTCCGCCGCCACCCCAGGTCCACCCACCTCAGCCCGGCCCCCGCCCCCGGCCACACCGGCGCGGGCCTCGGTCCCACCGACCGCTTAGGCCCGCCCACCTCACCGCGGCCCTCAACTCCAACCGCTCGCACCCGGGACTTTGCTTGGCCGCCGGCAGTCAGCCGATCGGCAACCTGCAAAGTTCCGGGTGCGAGCTACCCGCAGTTCAAGCGTTGGCTGCGGCAGCGGCACCTGCCCGTTCGGGCAACCCTCGTCAGTGCAGCGGAGAAATCTCTTGCCAGGCACGGGGTTGGCGGCGCACTCTGGAGGACGTGCGGTGTTCTGCTCCTGGCAGACGTGGCATTTAGGTGACAGAGGCAACGATCTCGGAGCGTGCGGTTGGCGTCCCGGAGCGTGCCGGAATCCTGTCGCGGCAGCCAGATCCGGTCGCCGGGGCGGCAACTTCCGGCCAAGTTCGCAAACTGGCGATAAATAGTTTGCGGGCTCCGACTCCGGCGGCGTACTGTTCTTTCTGCGGTCGAAGCCTGGCCGAAAACTTCAAACCACCATAGCGATCGAGCTAACCGCCCGCTTCGCCACAACGAGAGGAGGTGCCCTGGAATGATCACCAACACGGTCAAGAAGCCGTTCAGCGATGCTGCCGCGCTGCCGTGCGCCCCGATTCAGGGTGCCTCGCCGCGCCTGCACGTCGCGACCGTTGTGCTCATGGCTTCCACCTTTGCCCAGGTCCTGGGCGGAGCTGTCGGCGATGTGAAGTACGGCGGTTCGGGTTCTCGAGCATGGAGTCCACCGGTCTGACATGACGTCAGAGCCGGCACCTCCAAGGCCGCGGAACCCGAAAAGGGTCCCGCGGCCCTTTTGTTTGTCCCTGAATTTGGCAGCCGTCAACCGGCGGCAGTCACCGACGACAAGAGATCAGCAACCAAAAGTCACTGGGAGGTGACCGGAATGAGCGTTAGCTTCCTCGATGTCTTCACCGAGGTGGCAACGTCGCAGGACCTGCCCTGTCGGTCCTACGCGCCAGAACTCTTCTTCGCCGAATCGCCGGCGGACGTCGAGTACGCAAAGTCTCTCTGCACGACCTGCCCGCTGAAGGCCGAGTGCCTGGCCGGAGCGCTCGAGCGTTCCGAGCCGTGGGGAGTGTGGGGTGGCGAGCTGTTCGTCCAGGGTGTGGTGGTTCCGCGCAAGCGGCCCCGTGGGCGTCCGCGCAAGAGCGACACCGTAACCGCGGCCTGACGAATCCAATCCGAATCGAGACTCCGAACCATGAGCAACCAGACGCACAGGAGAACTGAGATGCATTTACTTCACGAAGATCTCGCCCGTGCTCATTGTCGTTCTTCGCTGCACGACGCAGAGCAGAACCGGCGCTTCCGCCTCGCTCACCAGATCGAGAAGGCGCAGAAGCAGGCCGAGCGGGCCAGCCGGCGAGCTGAGAGGGCCAGCGCACGCGCGCGCCTCGCACTCGCCCGCCTGGTCTGATCAACCAGAACACACCGCCCGCCGGGGTGGTCCGTAAGGAGGACCACCCCAGCGAGCCCAGCCTGACCAGCTGAACCCGAGGGGCGGCATCCACCAAGATGCCGCCCCTCACCCATCCCCAACCAACCCCCCAGCCCCCGTCCCGAGCCCTAGCCCGAAGCCCCGGCTCCGCCTCAGCCGCCAGCCCGGTCCCAGCCCTCGCCCCGAGCCCAAGCCCCAGCCCGGAGCCCCGGCTCCGCCTCAGCCGCCAGCCCGGTCCCAGCCCTCGCCCCGAGCCCAAGCCCCAGCCCGGAGCCCCGGCTCCGCCTCAGCCTCCAGCCCGGTCCCAGCCCTCGCCCCGAGCCCAAGCCCCAGCCCGAAGCCCCTGCTCCGCCTCAGCCTCCGGCCCCGTCCCAACCCCCAGCCTCAAGTCCCGTCCGCGGCTCCGGCCCAGCCTCCGGCGCTCGGCTCAGCGCTCGGCTCCAGCCCCGGCTCTCCGCTCCGCGCTCGGCTCCGGCCCAGCCCTCTGCCCACCCCGCCGGTGAACATGTCGGACGTCCGGCACTCACTAACTGCCCCCGAGCGGCAGGCGCCAGGCTCAGGCGGAGGCTGCAGCTGGCAGTTGTGTAGTGCTGGCGGTCCGCACCCCGGCGAGCCCCGGACCCTAGGCCCGAGCCCCGGCCCACGACCCTGGCTCCTGGCTCCCGGCTCCCCGGCCCTCGGTCCCCACCCCGGCTCCCGCCCCCGGCCCTGGTCCCCGGCCCTCGGTCCCCACCCCCGGCTCCCGGCCCCCAGCGTCCAGCCCCAGCCCTCGGACCCCAGCCCTCGGACCCCAGCCCTCGGACCCCAGCTCCAGCCCTCGGCCCCCCGGCGCTCGGCTCCGGCGCCGGCGCCGGCCCGGGCCTACTCCCAGGCCCGGCGGTGACCGCGGCCCGGACCTCCAGCACTCATCAACTGCGCCGGAGCGGCGGGTGTCGCGCTTAGGCGGGTGGGGGAGGTGGCGGTTGTGTAGTGGTGGGGGTCCGCGTCCCGGCGAGTCCGGCGTCCGCCAGCAGGGTCTGCTGTAGGCCGAGCAGGGTGATGCCGCTGAGGATTTCGTGGCGGGCGATCATCCCGGGTACGTCGGCGAGCGGGATCCACTCGATTCGGTCGGACTCGTTTCGCTCGGTTGGTTCGCCGATCCGGGTCGCGCTCGTGGCCCGGAAGACGTGGTGCGTAGAGTCCATGATTCCGGCGCCGGGTTGGGAGCGGATCAGGTCGGTGAGCGGGCCGGGGCGCCAGCCGGTTTCCTCCTCGAGCTCGCGGGCGGCCGCGGTCATCGGGGATTCGCCGGGCTCGATGATGCCCATCGGGAGTTCCCACGCCCAGGAGTCAGTCAGGAACCGGTGCCGCCACATCAGCAGCACCTTCCCGTCGATGGTGACTACCGTGGCGGCCACGTCGCTCAGGCGGACCGCGTGGTAATCGACGCGGCGGCCGTCGGGTTGCTCGACGTCCAGGCGCCGTACGCTCAGCCACGGGCTGGCCCAGAGTTCCTGTTCTTCGTGGATCAGCCAACGCACGCGGTGCAGACTACTGCTATGGCAAGAGCTACCTGTGCGTTGTGTGGACAGCAGGCGGAGTCGGAGGACACGCCGTTGACCTGGGTGACCTCGGTGGAGAACGGCCGAAAGCTCCTGTACTGCGACCGGTGCGCCCGCGAGAACGTCCGCAGCATCGAAGGAAAGCTCGACCCCCTCTACTGGTGAGCCCTCTGGGCAAACCCTCCAACTGAGTGGATAACCCCTGAGTTGGAGGGTTGCCCCCTGAGATTCTGAGTGGGCAACCCTCCACTTGAGGGGGCAACCCCTGGCGTGGCGGGCACGGCCGACGTGATCGGCGGGCGGGTGTGAGCTGTCGGCGGGCGCGTCGCGGCTGGGGTGGGCTCTCGGCGGGCGGGGCGCGGGTGGGTGTGGTCTGCGGGGGACTGGGTCCCGGCTGGGATGGTCTGGTGGGCGGACGGGTTCGCGGCTGGGGTGGTCTGTGGCGACGAGGGCCCGGCTGAGGTGGTCTGTGGGCGGGCGGACGTCGCGGCTGGGGTGGTCTGT
>NZ_JBEZYF010000016.1:67713-152480 GCF_040638415.1 Kribbella sp. NPDC026596
GGGCGGCGGGGTTCGCGGCTGGGGTGGTCTGTGGCGACGAGGGCCCGGCTGAGGTGGTCTGTGGGCGGGCGGACGTCGCGGCTGGGGTGGTCTGTGGGCGGCGGGGTTCGCGGCTGGGGTGGTCTGTGGCGACGAGGGCCCGGCTGGGGTGGTCTGTGGGCGGGCGGACGTCGCGGCTGGGGTGGTCTGTCGGCGGGCGGGGCGCGGCGGGTGGTTTGGGGGTGGGTGTCGAGATTGGGGGGATTCGGTCGACGTAGGGGTGATGGCACTCCTGCGGAAGGACACCGGATCATGACAGTCGGTACTGAGGGCGGGGCCGTGGGGACGGGGCGGCGGCAGTGGGTTGCGCTGGGGGTTTTGTGCCTTGCCACGTTGTTGGTGTCGTTGGATCTGTTCGTGATGTTGCTGGCCGTGCCGGCGGTGACCGAGGCGCTTGGTGCGACGAGCAGTCAGCAGTTGTGGATCTTGGATGTGTACGGGTTCATGGTCGCCGGGCTGATGATCACGATGGGGAACCTCGGTGACCGGATCGGCCGGCGTCGGCTGCTGTTGACCGCGGCTGCCGTCTTCGGTGTGGCTTCGATCGTCGCGGCGTACTCGGTTAGTCCCGGCATGCTGATCGGCGCGCGGGCAGTGCTGGGGATCGCCGGTGCTGCGATCGCGCCGTGCACGTTGTCGCTGATCTCGACGCTGTTCCCGGATGCGCGGCAGCGGGCGACCGCGCTGGGTGTCTGGGGCGGTTGCTTCACGGTCGGCGCCACCGTCGGGCCGATTGTCGGCGGCGTGCTGCTCAACCATTTCTGGTGGGGCTCGGCCTTCTTGATCGGCGTACCGGCGATGGTCGTGCTGCTCGTGGTCGGTCCGGTGCTGCTGCCGGAGTACCGCAACGAGCGGGCCGGGCGGATCGACGTACCGAGCGTCGTGCTGTCGCTGGCCGCGATCCTGCCCGCGATCCACGGGCTGAAGCACCTGGCCGCGCACGGCCCCGGCGCACAGTCCGTCGCTGCGCTGCTGATCGGCGGCGTGTTCGGCTGGATCTTCGTACGGCGTCAGCGTCGCCTGGCTGACCCGTTGGTCGACGTACGGCTGTTCACCCGGCGGACGTTCAGCGTGACGCTCGGCAGCATGATGTCGTACTCGATGCTCTCCGGCGGCGTCATGGTGTTCGTGGCGCAGTACTTCCAGCTGGTGCAGGGCATGACCCCGCTGGCCGCCGGGATCGCGCTGGTCCCGGGCATGATCACGTCGACCATCGCCTTCCAGTTGGCGCCGCGGCTGGCGCAGCGGATCCGGCCGGGCGTGCTGATCCCGGCCGGCATCGCGTTCACGATCGTCGGGATGGCCGTGATGACGCAGGCGACATCGACCACCGTCCTGGTGATCGCGTTCGCGGTCGAGTGCATCGGTGCCGCGCCACTGGTCACGCTCGGGACGAACCTGGTCATCGGCTCGGTCCCGCCCGAGAAGGCCGGGTCCGCCGGCGCGCTGACGCAGACCGGCAACGAGTTCGGCTACGCGCTGGGCATCGCGATCCTGGGCAGCGTGGTCACCGCGGTGTACCGCAGCCAGATGGGCGGCCGCGGCGGTAACTCCCTCGGCGAGGCGATCACCCAGGGCGTCCCCGACGACGTCCTCACCCAGGCCCGCGAAGCGTTCACCAGCGGCTTCCACCTCGCGGCCGGTATCACCGCCGTCGCCCTGACCGCCATCGCGATCCTGCTCGCGATCACCCTCCGCGCGACGCCGCCCCTCAGCCGGTGAAGCCGCTCAGTCGGTGAAGCGAGTCAGTCGGTAAGGCGAGTCAGTCGATGAAGCGAGTCAGTCGGTGAACCCGGGCAGGAACTCCTCCAGGACGGACCGGAACGGCGCTTCCGCCTCGAGTTGCGAGAGTACGGCGATGCCGCCGATCCACACGCGGTGGATCAGCAGGTACGACGGCGGCAGGTTGATCTTGAGCGCCATCGACGCGCTGGGGGAGCGGAAGTCGCCCGTCCGGTTCGCCTGGGCACGCATCCAGGCCCGGCTGAACTGGAACGTCTCGGCCCGGGCCGGCTCGGCGAACGGCGCCAGGTAATCCATCAGCTGGTCGGGGTCGATCTCCATCCGCGGCTTGATGAAGCCCTCGTCGCGCAGTCCGGCCAGGACGGCCGTAGCGTCGCCTTGCAGGGAGATCCGCAGCAGCCGCCCGATCGCTGGCGGTAGGCCGTCCGGCAGCCTGGCGCACAGGCCGAAGTCGACCACGCCGAGCCGGCCGTCGGCCATCACCCGGAAGTTCCCCGGATGGGGGTCCGAGTGCAGCAGACCGGCGTACTTCGGTCCGCTGAACATGAACCGGACGTACTTCAGCCCGATCTCGTCGCGCTCCTGCTTCGTGCCGTCGGTGATGAACGACGACAGCGGCCGGCCCTCGATCCACTCCGAGACGATGACCGTGGGGGAGTGCTTGATGACGCGGGGAACGACGAACTCCGGGTGGTCCTTGAAGGCGTCGGCGTACTGCTGCTGGGCCTGGGACTCGCGGTCGTAGTCGAGCTCCTCGCCGATCCGCTCCTGCAGTTCGGCGACGAGCGGCTTGATGTCCAGGCCGGGGATGAACGTCCCGAAGGTCCGGGCGAACCGGCCGAGCTGGCGCAGGTCCGCGCGGAGCGCGTCGGCGGCACCCGGGTACTGCAGCTTCACGGCTACCTCGCGGCCGTCCATGAGGACGCCGCGGTGCACCTGGCCGATCGACGCGGCCGCTGCCGGCAGGTCGTCGAACTCCGAGAACCGGTCCCGCCAGCGCTTGCCCAGCTCGCGCGACAAGATCGTGTGCACGGTCGAGGCCGGCATCGGCGGGGCGGAGTCCTGCAGCTTGGTCAGGGTGGCCCGGTACGGCGCCGCGAACTCCTCAGGCATCGCGGACTCCATCAGGCTGAGCATCTGCCCGAACTTCATCGCGCCGCCCTTGAGCTCGCCGAGGACGGCGAACAATTGGTCGGCGGTCCGGCGCTGGAACTCGGCGAGCACGGTCTCGGCCGGGGCGCCACCGATGCGCTTGCCCAGGCCGACCGTCGCCCGCCCGGCGGCACCGAGGGGCAGGCTGGCAAGTTTCGCGGTCCGGCTCAGCGCCTTACGAGGAAGGTCCGACACGTTCCCATTCTGTCCGGTCACCCAAGTGACCCTCCGGCCGGGTCACCGGCATGTCGCGTACGGCGTACGCCGCAGGCCGGCTGCGGACGACGGAGGGGCGGCGTCCGGCACGCGCAACGTGCCGGCCACCGCCCCTACGACTTGGTGCGTCAGGCCTTGCCGAGGATCCGGTTCAGGTTCGTACCGCACTCGGGGCACTTGGCCTTGGCCATGCGCGTGCCCTTGTCGTTGACCTTGACCTCGCCGTCGGCGGTGCGCTTGGCCTTGCACTTGACGCAGTAGAACTCGCCGCTCCAGGTCTCTGCCATGAGGGCCCTCTCCTTGCTCTGAATACCAGCCTCGGGGTTCCGACCCCGCGGCCGTCGTGGATGCTAACGGCAGACCGTCCTGCCGTAGGCCGTTCGGCCCAGTCGGGATTCACCCTACGGCAGGCTGGCGCACGCTCAAGCGCACCTCCCAGCCCGCGTGCCGCTGGAATCCCCCGAGGAAAGCCCTTTCCGGACCTCTCGGCAGCACGGGACAGGCTCCCGGGGATCCGCCTTCGGAACCGCTCGGCTTCCCCTCCGAGCGGCCCCGGAGGCGGTCCGGGAGCCTGTTGGACCTGACGCTAAGTGGCGGCGGTGGAGGTGGCAAGCCCGCGTTGTCCACGCCTGTGGATAACTCTGTGGGCAACCTGTGGGACGCGCCGCGCGGCGCTGTGGACACCCAGGGGAACACGGTGTGAACAACCGGGATCGGCCGGCCCAAGATCTGGCGTCTGACCTGCGAAAACGTTGATGCACAGGATGTGGACGGAAGAAAGTTGTCAGATTCTGGGGGTACGTTTTGACGCATGGCCGACTCTCCACCGCGTTCGACCCCGGGCCCGATCCCGCCGTTCGTGGACATCCGTCGCAGCAAGCGGCGCAAGCGGACCGTCAGCGCGTACCGGGACGGCGAGCGGGTCGTCGTGCTGATGCCCGACCGGTTGTCGGCCGTGGAGGAGGCGCGCTGGGTCGAGACCATGTTGGCGCGGCTGGACAAGCAGCGCAGCAGATCCCGCGTGTCGGACGAAAAATTGTTGGCCAGAGCACACGAACTCGCGTGTCGCCATCTCCCCGAAGTGCCCGAACCTGCGTCTGTGAGGTGGGTTTCGAACCAAAACAGACGGTGGGGATCCTGCACTCCGGCGGACAGATCGATCCGTTTGAGCACCCGTCTGCAGTCGATGCCGGGCTGGGTGGTCGACTATGTGCTCATCCACGAACTCGCCCATCTGGTCGAGCCGGCCCACAACGCGGCCTTCTGGGCGCTGGTCCACCGCTACCCCAAGGCCGAGCGTGCCGAGGGGTATCTGGAGGGGATTTCGGCCGCCTCCTCGCTGGATCTCGAGGACTTCTGAGCCCCGCTCACGGGCGCTGCCAGACGTCCGAAACCTCCGATCACCCCGGCGCCGTACGGCGTACGAGAAAGGGTGGGGTGGGGTTAGCCCCAGGGTGAACTGGGTGGCTTCCTGCATGGTCGTGGCCCGGCTCCGCAAGCCAGGGTTGAGCCGTAGCCAGCGCCACGCCAGGTGCGCTGGGTGGGGCGCCGCCAGGTGGCGGGGCAGAGGGGCAGGGAACGTATGGCCAGGGGACAGATCACCGTCCGGGCGGCACGCTGGAGTGCCACCCATCCGTGGCGGGCGATCGCGATGTGGGTGGTCGTCGTGATCGCGTGTTTCGCGATCGGCTCGGTGACCGGGACCAAGGAGTCGGAGAACGAGGGCGACATCGGTGAGGTGACCCGGGCGGACAACATCGTCAAGTCCGGCAACTTCGCCGACCCGGATGTGGAGAGCGTGCTGATCACGGCTCCGTCCGGGACGCTCGACCAGGCGGCGGCCAACCAGGCGGCCGGCGTGGTGATCCAGCGGATGCGCGCCCTCGGTGGGGTCGCGGAGGTCGCTCAGCCGATGCCGTCGCCGAACAAGGACGCGGTGATCGTCAGGGTCACCCTGAAGGACGGCGACGGTGACAACCGGGTCCAGCCGCTCCTCGACACCACAGCCAAGATCCAGCAGGAGTATCCGAAGCTCCGGATCGAAGAGGTCGGTGGTCTGTCGATCGACAAGGCGCTGAACGAGACGCTCGGCAAGGACTTCAAGCGCGCCGAGATGTTCAGCCTGCCGGTGACGCTTGCGATCCTCTTGATCGCGTTCGGCGCGCTGATCGCCGCCTCCGTGCCGCTGGTACTCGCGTTGTCCGCCGTCGCAGCCGCGATCGGCCTATCGGCAGCCGCGTCCCAGCTCATCCCCGCGGTCGACGCGGTGAACAGCGTGATCCTGCTGATCGGTATGGCAGTCGGCGTCGACTATTCACTGTTCTACCTACGCCGCGAACGCGAGGAACGTGCCAAGGGTCGCGGTCACGTCGACGCGGTCGAGATCGCCGCCGCCACATCCGGCCACGCGGTCGTCGTCTCCGGTACTGCGGTGATCATCTCGATGGCCGGGTTGTTCCTGGCCCGGGACGCGGTGTTCTCGTCGTTCGCGGTCGGCTCGATCCTGGTCGTCGCGGTGGCCGTCGTCGGCTCGCTGACCGTGCTCCCCGCCGTACTGGCGAAGCTCGGTCGCTGGGTGGACCGCCCACGGATCCCGCTGGTCTGGCGGCTGACCGCGAGCAAGGGCAAGCCGCGGTTCTGGCCGGCAGTGCTGAAGCCGGCCCTGAAGCACCCGGTCGCCACTCTGCTGGTTTCCGTCACCGCATTGCTCGCGGTCGCGTCGCCGGCGCTCGGGATGACGCTGAAGTTCCCGGGCACCGAGGACCTGCCGCGCACCACGTCGGTGATGAAGGCGTACGACCGGCTGACCGCGGCCTTCCCGAGCACGGGCACCAGCCACGAGGTCGCCGTACGGGCTCCGGCCAACCAGGCGCCTGCGGTCAAGGCAGCTCTGGCTGAACTCATGCAGCGCACGGAGAAGGACAAGCTGTTCGCTCAGGACGGTCTCGAGGAGCCGCGGGTCTCCAAGGACGGCACGGTCACGACGCTCGAGGTCGCCACGCCGTACGAGGGTGGCAGCCAGGAGGCGCGGGACTCGCTGACCAAGCTGCGTAAGGAACTGATGCCGGAGACGGTCGGCAAGGTGCCGGGAGTCGAGTACGCCGTCGGTGGGTTCGTGGCCGCGGATGTCGACTATGCGGCGCACACGCGGGAGAAGCTGCCGCTGGTGATCGGGTTCGTGCTGCTGCTGACGCTGATCGTGATGATGGTGACGTTCCGGTCGGTGGTCGTCGCGTTCACTGCGATCGTGCTGAACCTGCTGAGTGCCGGAGCGGCGTACGGCGTCGTCACGGCGGTGTTCCAGAACACCTGGGCCGAGGGGATCCTCGGCTTCCGGTCGAACGGTGCGGTGGTCAGTTGGTTGCCGCTGTTCCTCTTCGTGGTGCTGTTCGGTCTGTCGATGGACTACCACGTGTTCGTGGTCAGCCGGATCCGCGAGGCGGTGCTGCGCGGTGTGCCGACCAAGCAGGCTGTGGCCGACGGCATCACCGGCTCGGCCGGCGTGGTCACCAGCGCGGCGGCCGTGATGATCGGGGTGTTCGCGGTGTTCGCCACGCTGAGCACGCTGGACATGAAGCAGCTCGGTGTCGGCTTGGCGGTCGCCATCCTGATCGACGCGACCATCATCCGGGCGGTCGTCCTGCCCAGCGCGATGATCCTGCTCGGCGAGGCCAACTGGTGGGCTCCCAAGTGGCTCCGCGGTACGCCGTCGAAGCACGCGATCCAGCCGCCCGCCCCGGAGGAGGAGCGCGAGCTCACCCCGGTCGGCTGACGGTTGCGGTACGACGCGAGCGCCCCACCCGCCGGTGGGGCGCTCGCCCGTGGTCGGGCTGCTAGCGTCGCTCCTCCTGGGGAAGGAGAAGCTGTGGATCAGCGGGCCGAGACGTTGGTGCAGTTGGCGGAGTTGGTGCTCGCGGTGGAACGGCCGCACCCGGTGCGGGTAGCGATCGATGGGTGTTCGGCGGCCGGGAAGACCACGCTGGCGGATGAGCTCGTGCAGGTACTGCGTGATCGCACCGAGCGTGAGGTGATCCGGGCGGAGATCGACCACTTCAAGCGTGCGGTCGAGCTACGTACGACGTACCCGGTGGACTCGCCGGAGAGCTACTACCTAGAGACGTGGGACAACGAGGCCATTCGCGACCGACTGTTGGTGCCGCTCGGACCAGACGGCGATCGCCGGTACACCGCCGGGATCAGGGACTCGTCCGCCAAGACTGTCCTCGACACGCCCGTCGCGGTGGCAGCAGACGATGCCGTGCTGCTGGCTGACGGCGCATTCCTCCAACGGCCTGAGCTCGACGACTACTGGGATCTCCGCGTCTACGTGGACATCACCTTCGAGGAAGTACTCCGCCGCGGCACCATTCGCGACCAGCAGTGGATGGACTCCGCCGAGGCCGCCGAGCACCGCTACCGCACCAGGTACATCCCCGGCGAGCGCCTGTACGTCGATCAGGTTCATCCGAAGGACCGTGCACAGGTTGTCGTGGGCAACCAGGACCCGGCGAACCCGACACTCACGTGGTTTGCCGAGCGCGATGTGCCGCGGCTTTGACCCGGCTCTGACATTGGGGTGAGCAGAAGCGGCGCTGGCCGTTGCGGGAGACGTCGACGAAGACGCGGTCGCAGTGCGGCGCCGCGCAGACTCCCAGGCGGCCGGCCAGGCCCGTGCCCAGCGCGAGGGCGAGACCGGCCGCGCAGCCGGCGGCCCAGCCGTTGACGAGACCATCGTCCGGGCCGTGGAAGTGCAGACTCCAGCCGTCGTTGCGCCGGTCCAACTGCGGTCGCGCGTTGGTGTCCAGGAGCAGCGAGTTCACCTCGTCGGCGGCCCGATCGAGGTCGCCACTGTGCGCCGCCTCGAAAACGATCCGCATCCGTCCCGCGAGCATGGCCAGCCGCCGCGCGTCCTCCGACCGGACCGATGGCTGCGGATAGCCGATGGCGACCAAAGCGTCGGCCACGGCCTGCGCCTTGTCGTCCGGTACGGCGTACGCGGCGCCGCCGGACTCACCGGGCGTCAGCCGGTTCACGTACTCGACGGAGGCCGCCAGCACGTTCCGGGCATGACTATCAAAAGACACTTGACCAGTCACAAGATCTCTCCGTAGGCTCGAACTCGCGTGACCGATCATAACCACTTAGACAGTCATGGAGTCGGACATGAGTGCTGCCGCGACCCTGACCGCGCCCTGGCGTGGGTTGTCCCCGGCGGTGTGGATCCTGGTCGTGGCTCGCGCGGTCAACAAGATCGGCGCGTTCACGCTGCCGTTCCTCGGGGTGGTGCTCACCGTCGAGTTCGGCGCCTCGCTCGGCCAGACCGGCGTGATCCTGGCGCTCTTCGGCGCGGCCACGATCCCGTCCCGGCTGCTCGGCGGTCACCTGGCCGACCGCCTCGGCCGCCGCCGGACGATCGTCCTCGGCCTGACCGGCTGCGCGATCGCCCAGACCTGGATAGCGCTCAGCCACGTGCTCTGGTCCGCAGTCGTCGCCACCCTGCTGCTCGGCCTTGTCTTCGAGATCTATGAGCCGCCGAGCCAGGCGATGATCGCTGACGTCACGGAGCCTGCGCAGCGCCCGGCGGCGTACGGTCTCTACAGCGCGGCGCTGGCCGCGGCCGGGGTCCTGGCCGGTCTGCTCGCAGCGGCGATCAGCCATGTGGACCTGCGCTGGCTCTTCGTCGCCGATGCGATCACCTGCCTGGCCTGCGCCGTGCTGGTCGCGCTCGCACTGCCAGCCGACGTACGACGACAACGTGAGGTCGCGCCCGCGATCGCAACAGCCGTCTGGAGCGACCGCCGACTACTGCTGTTGCTTGCCGGCGGCACTGTCTTCGCCATCCTCTACATGCAGTTGATCATCGGCATGCCACTCACGCTGCTCGAGCAAGGCCTCCCGAAATCAGGCACCGGCATCATCCTCGCCGTCTCCGCAGTCACCCTCATCCTCGCCCAGCGCGTGCTGCGCATCCAGCACCTCGACGACTTCCGGGCGATGAGCATCGGCTACGTCCTGCTCGGCGCCGGCCTGGCCCTCAGCGCGTTTGCGCACAGCCTCCCGATCTTCCTGCTCGCCACGGTCCTGTGGAGCCTAGGCGACCTGTTCCTCCTGACCCGCTACCTGACGCAGGCATCCGGCCTCGCGCCGGATCACGCCCGCGGCCGCTACCTCGCTGTTTTCGGCCTCAGCTGGGGCATCGCGACGACGATCGCGCCACTGACCGTCACTCAACTCCTCGACGCAGCAGGTCCCAAGGGTCTGTGGCTCACCAGTGCCGCGGTGGCCGCGGCACTGGCGATCCTCCAGTCGTGGTTCAGGAAGCGACTGGCTCCAGCCTGACCGTCAGACCCTTCGCGACCGGTGTGTTGCTGCCCTTGGCAACGTCGTCGGCGGCCATCAGCACGTTGGTTTCCGGGTAGTACGCCGCCACACAGCCGCGCGCGGTCGGATAGGAGACCAACCGGAACCGGGAGGCACGCCGCTCGACGCCCGCGAACTCGCTCACGATGTCGACGTACCCACCGTCCTTCAATCCCAGCTCGGCCAGGTCGTCCGGGTGCACGAAGACGACCTCGCGCGTCCCGTGCACGCCGCGGTAGCGGTCCTCGAGCCCGTAGATCGTGGTGTTGAACTGGTCGTGGCTGCGCATGGTCTGCAGCAGCAGCCGACCGGGCGCCGTCGGCAACCAGGTCAGGTCGTTCGCCGTGAACTGCGCCCGCGCGTCGGACGTCCGGAACTCACGCTTGTCCCGGGCCGCGTGCGCCAGCAGGAACCCACCCTCGTTGGCTCGCAGGCGGTCCTCGAAGTTCTCGTACCCGTCCGCCACGCGCCCGATCCGCTGCCGGATCAGGCTGTAGTCATCGGCGAAGTCAGCCCACGGGATCTCCCCGACATCCGGTACGACGGCCTGCGCCAGCCCGCAGATGATGCCGATCTCCGACTTCATCTCCGGACCCGGTGGGATCAGGTTGCCGGTGGACAGATGGACCGCGCCTTGCGAGTCCTCGACTGTCACCGACTGCGGACCCGCGGCCGTGTGGTCGTGGTCGGTCCGCCCGAGCGTCGGCAGGATCAGCGCCTCGCGACCGGTGATGGTGTGCGAGCGGTTGAGCTTCGTCGACACGTGCACGGTCAGATCGCACTCGCGCAGACCGCGATGCACGACCTCGGTATCGGGTGTCGCGGACGCGAAGTTCCCACCCATCGCGATGAAGACCCGTACGGCGTTGTCCCGCAACCGCTGCACCGTCGCGGCCGCGTCGATGCCGTGCTCGCGGGGTGCGGTGAAGGCGAACTCGTGGTCCAGCTTGTCCAGGAAGGCGTCCGGCATCTTCTCCCAGATCCCCATGCTGCGGTCGCCCTGCACGTTCGAGTGGCCGCGCACCGGACACGGTCCGGCGCCACGCTTGCCGATATTGCCCTGCAGGAGCAGCACGTTGACGATCTCGCTGATCGTCGCGACGGCCTCGCGGTGCTGGGTCAGCCCCATCGCCCAGCAGATCACTGTTGCCTTGGACTTGATGAACCGCTGGGTGAACTCCTCGATCTCCCTGCGGTGCAGCCCGGTCGCGAGCTCGACCGCCGCCCAGTCGATCTCCCTGTTGTGCTTGGCGTAGAGGTCGTACCCGCTGGTGTGGTCGTCGATGAAGGACTTGTCCAGCACAGTCCCCGGGCTGGCCGCCTCGGCGTCGAGCAGAAGGTGGCCGACGGCAAGGAACAACGCCTGGTCGCCGCCGATCCGGATCTGCAGATGCTGGTCGGCGAGCGTCGTACCCTTGCCGATCCAGCCGGACGGGCGCTGGGGGTTCTTGAAGTTCATCAGGCCGGGCTCGGGCAGCGGATTCACCGAGACGATGTCGGCGCCGTTCTTCTTCGCGATCTCGAGGTGGCTGAGCATCCGGGGTGCGTTGGTGCCCGGATTCTGGCCGACGACGACGATCAGCTCGGCCTCTTCCAGCATCTCCAGCGTGACGGCGCCCTTCCCGCTGCCGATCACCCGGGACAGCGCCGTACCGGACGACTCGTGGCACATGTTCGAGCAGTCGGGCAGGTTGTTGGTGCCGTAGGCGCGGACGAACAGCTGGTAGAGGAACGCGGCCTCGTTGCTGGTCCGGCCGGAGGTGTAGAAGACGGCGTCGTTCGGGTCGACCAGCGCCTTCAGGTGTCGCGCGACGACCTGGAACGCCTCCTCCCAGCCGACCGGCTCGTAGTGCGTCGCCCCGGCCCGCAGCAGCATCGGCTCGGTGATCCGGCCGAGCTTGCCGAGCTCGAACTCGGAGATCTCGTTCATCGCCTCGACCGGGTGCTCGGCGAAGAAGGCGCGCGGCACCCGCTTGCGGGTCGCCTCCCAGGCCACCGCCTTGGCGCCGTTCTCGCAGAACTCGGCCGCGTGCTTGCGCTTGTGGTCGGGGTCCGGCCAGGCACAGGACGGGCAGTCGAACCCGCCGTCCTGGTTCATCTTCAAGAAGACCTTGCCGGTCCGCGCCAGGCCCATCTCCCGAAAACCGAACTTGAACGACGAGAGCACCGCGGGGACGCCGGCCGCCTTCTTCTTCGGCTGTTCGATATCGACCATGATTCAACAATAGGTCCACCTATCATCACGCGCTGCTTTGATAGGCGAAGTTGTGGACAAGTGGCGCACAACGCCACTGACCAGGGCCTGGATGTGTGCTCGCATCCCATAGTGCGCCGGGGCGGGGATTTCTACAGTCGTCGCCCATGGAGACCCGTCGAGCCCTCGTCACCGGAGCTGCGTCCGGCATCGGCGCCGCGTGTGCCCGGCGCCTCGCGGCGGACGGCGTACATGTCGTCGCAGTCGACTTCGACCCGGCCGGACTCGAGGCGCTCGAGGGTGTGGAGACGGTGGTGGCCGATCTGTCGGACCTGGACCGCCTGTCCGAGCTGCCGACAGACGTGGACATCCTGGTGAACAACGCCGGGGTCCAGCAGGTCGCACCGCTCGAACAGTTCCCGCCGGAGCGCTTCAGCTACATCCTGCGGCTCATGCTCGAGTCACCGTTCCGGCTCATCCGGCAGTCGCTGCCCCACATGTACGGCGCCGGCTGGGGCCGCGTGGTCAACATCAGCTCGGTGCACGGACTCCGGGCCAGCCCGTTCAAAGCGGCGTACGTCGCTGCCAAGCACGGACTCGAAGGACTCAGCAAGGTCGTCGCCCTGGAGGGCGCGGCGCACGGCGTGACCAGCAACTGTGTGAACCCGGCGTACGTCCGTACGCCGCTCGTCACCGCCCAGCTCGCGGACCAGGCGGCCACGCACGGCCTGTCCGAGGCAGAGGTGCTGGACAAGGTTCTGCTCGAACCGGTCGCGGTGAAGCGGCTGATCGAGCCGGCCGAAGTGGCGGAGCTGGTCGCGCTGCTGTGCGGCCCGGCGTCCGCTTCCATCACGGGGAGCTCGTTCGTACTCGACGGCGGCTGGACCGCCCACTAGCAACTGGAGCCCGCCCATGACAGCAACAGAACCGGTTCGCACCCGGACATCGATCGTCCGCGTGGTCGGCGCGAGTCTCGTCGGTACGACGGTCGAGTGGTACGACTTCTTCCTCTACGGCGTCGCCGCGTCGGTCGTGTTCGGTGATCTCTTCTTCCCGAAGGGCGAAGAGCTGACAGGGACGCTCCTGAGCTTCGCCACCTTCGCAGTGGGCTTCTTCGCCCGTCCGATCGGCGGAGTGGTGTTCGGCCACTTCGGAGACCGGTTGGGGCGCAAGCAACTGCTGGTGCTGTCGCTGCTGATGATGGGCGTGGCTACGTTCGCCATCGGCCTGCTGCCGACGTACGCACAGGTCGGTGCGCTCGCTCCGGTCCTGCTGACCGTGCTGCGACTCATCCAGGGCTTCGCCCTCGGTGGTGAGTGGGGTGGCGCCGTACTGATCGTGTCCGAGCACGGTGACCCCGCACGGCGTGGCTTCTGGGCATCCTGGCCACAGGCCGGCGCTCCGGCCGGCCAGCTGATCGCGAACGGCGTACTGGCCGGCCTGGCGGCATTCCAGTCGGACGAGGCGTTCAACTCCTGGGGCTGGCGCATTCCGTTCCTACTGTCGGCCGTACTCGTGCTGGTGGGGCTGTGGGTGCGGCTGCGGATCGAGGAGTCGCCGGTGTTCCAGGAAGCGCGGGCGAAGCAGCAGCCGGTGGACAAGCTGCCGATCCTCGAGGTGATCACACGCTATCCGCGGGAGATCCTGACCGCGATGGGCGCCCGGATGGCGGAGAACGTCAGCTACTACATCTTCACCATCGTCATCGCGACGTACGCGAAGGAACACCTTGGCATGGGCAAGTCCTTCGCGCTGAACGCCGTACTGATCGGTGCGGCCATCCACTTCTTCGCGATCCCGTTGTGGGGTGCGCTGTCGGACCGCATCGGCCGGAAGCCGGTGTATCTGATCGGTGCGGTCGGAGTCGGCGTGTGGGCCTTCGTCTTCATCGCCCTGGTGAACACGAAGAACTTCGCCCTCGCCACACTGGCCGTCACTGTCGGACTGGTGCTGCATGGCGCGATGTACGGGCCGCAGGCAGCGTTCTTCACCGAGCTCTTCGGCACGCGGGTCCGCTACTCCGGTGTGTCGGTGGGCTACCAGCTCGCGTCGATCATCGCGGGCGGTCTGGCCCCGTTCATCGCGGTAGCCCTGCTCAAGGCGTACGACTCCGGCTATGCGATCTCGGTGTACGTCGCAGCCTGCGCAGTGATCTCGGTGGTCGCAGTGACGTCGTACTCCGAAACCCGTCGCCGGGACCTCACCGCTCTGTAGGTGGCATCATCGCCAAGATGGAGGAGCTGCTCCGGCTGCTGGCCGAGGACGCGCCCGGGAGCGAGTTGGCCCGGGCGGCGGGCGAGGACGCGGTGGCACGCGACCTCGCCCTGCGGATCCGGGCCGGCATCGACGCCAGCAAGAAGCGTGAGGCCGAGCTGTCCACGCTGGTCGATGTGGCGCGCGAACTCGCCTCCGCCCGGGACCCAGGCGGCGTACTCGACACCATCGTCCATCGCGCCCGCACCCTGCTCGGCGCGGATGTCGCCTACCTGACCTTGTACGACGAGGCACGCGGCGACACGTACATGCGGGCTACCGATGGGTCCGTGTCGGCGGCCTTCCAGCAGGTCAGGCTTCCGCTGGGCGCGGGACTCGGCGGTCTGGTCGCGGAGACCTACAAGCCGTACTGGACTGCGGACTATCCGGCCGACCATCGCTTCCGGCACACCACATCGATCGACCACGCGGTTGGTGAGGAGGGTCTGGTAGCCATCTGCGGTACGCCGCTCATCGTCGACGGAGCCTTCGTCGGCGTGCTGTTCGCCTCCAACCGGACTCGCCGACCGTTCAGCCGCGAGGAGGTGTCGCTCCTCGGTTCATTGGCAGCTCTGGCGGCCGTGACGATCGTCCAGGTCCGTGCTGCGGCCGAGACAGCGGCCGCACTCGACCAGCTCTCCGCTGCGCACGCGGGTGTCGAGCACGCGGCTGCAGCCCATGACCGCTTCGCCGGGATCGTGTTGTCCGGTGGTGATGTGGACGCGATCGCAGCCGCACTGGCCGAGCTCCTCGACGTGTGGGTCGTCTTGGTCGACGCTGTCGGCAACGAGCTCGCGGTGGCCGGCGGCGTACCTGGAACGACGGTGCCCTGGCAGGACTCCGAGTCCGGTCGATTGACTCGCATCGGTGACTGCTGGGTGGTCGCAGCGACCGCGAAAGGCGAGCGACTCGGCGCACTGGTGATCGGTGGCGTCGACGACCTGTCCGGCGCGGACCAGCGCATCGTCGAACGCGCCGCCGTTGTCACCGCACTGGTGCTGCTGTTCCGCCGGCAAGCCGCACAGCAGACCCAACGGGCGCAGGCGGATCTGCTGGCAGATGTGTTGAGTGGCAGCGCAGATCCGAGGACACTGACCGACCGGCTCCGGCTGGTCGCACCGAACCGCCGTCATGATCGCCTGGTGGTAGCGGTCTGCCGCGGCGACCACACCGGCGTACTGGCCAGGCTCACCGCACCGCTGGAAGACAAGCTCACCCTCAGCGGCCCGTACGCCGGGGACCTCGTGCTCCTGTTCACGTCGTCCGACCCGGCGAAGGTGGCCCACGGACTGGCCGCAGTAGCCCGCCAGGCCGGTGTGACGATCGCAGTCACCGGCCCAGCGGCCTGGGGGAGCGACCTGATCGCAGTGCATCGCCAAGCGGCCCGACTGGTAACCACCATGCTGCGACTCGGCCGGACCGCCCAGGCCGCAACACCGGACGACCTGGGCCTCGCAGGGCTCGTCGGCGCGGCGCGCGCAGACATTGCCGCGCACGTCGGTCACGTGCTCGGTCCAGTGATCGAGTACGACGCTCAGCGCGGGACCGACCTGATCGGAACCCTGCGGGCGTACTTCGCGGCCGGACAGAGCCCAACCCGTGCAGCTGATGCCCTGCACGTCCATCCGAACACGGTCCAGCAGCGTTTGGACCGCATTACCGTGCTGCTCGGTCAAGGCTGGCTGCACCCCGACCACGCCCTCGACGTACAGGTCGCACTCCGCCTACAGCTGACCCTGGACTAGGCGGGGCCGCTGTGACAGCGGGCTATCTCCTTAGCTCGACGCCTGTTGGCGACACCAATTTCGGAGAGTTACTCTCTGGCGGGAAGTACGCACCCGGAAGTGCGTATCGCACGACGAGGAGAGCCATGGCCACCCGCACGGCCGCCCAACTCCGGGAAGACGCAGCCCGCGAGTACGACGCGTTCCTGGCGACCTGTCCGGCCAGGCAACTGCTGGACCGCATCAGCGACAAATGGGTGACCCTCATCCTCACCGCCCTAGCCGACGGCCCCCAGCGATACTCCGACCTGTCCCGCCGAATCGCAGGCGTCAGCCAGAAGATGCTCACCCAAACCCTGCGCTCCCTCGAACGCGACGGCCTCCTCATGCGCTCGGTAACGCCCTCAGTCCCAGTCCGCGTCGACTACGAACTAACGCCGCTAGGCCGGACCCTCATGCCCCTCATCGCCGCCATCAAGTCCTGGGCCGAAACCCACATGACCGAAGTAAACACAGCCCGAACCACCTACGACGTAAGCACACCAGCGTGAGCTCGTCGGACCAGGACGAGCGCGCGGCTGTGACGGCGTCGGATCGGCGGGTGGTGGTGCTCGTCGTACCTGCTCTGGGGACGTGGGCACCGCCGGGGCGTGACCCGGAGGCGTGGCGGCTGGCGTTGGCCGAGGACACGTATGAGGTGCTGGCGGCTCTGGACCGGGTCGACGTGGCGGTTGCCGTTGTCGGTGGCTCGGAGTCCACGGTGTCTGAGGTCGGTGACCTGACCTGGCCGGGTACTCCCGTCTACGCCGTCGACCCCAATCGACCAGTACTCGACGCAGTAGAACTCGCCGGCCCGGCCGCAGCAGTAGTCGCCGTCTCCCATGACGTACCCGATCTGCCAGGACTCCTCATCGGCAAACTCTTCCGCGCACTCAGCACCGCGGACATCGCCGTCACCCCCGCCGAGGACGGTTCGCTGGCGGCGATCGGCGTCAATCGCCCAACCGCCGATTGGGTGGCAGCGGTCGCCCCCACCTTCGACACCGCGCTGTCCGAGCTGGAGTCCCGCAAACCCCGCCGGCATGCGGTCGCGATCGGCCCAGGTTGGCACCGTCTGCGATCGGCGGGTGACATAGCGCGATTGGATCCCGGCCTTGAGGGTTGGGACGCAACAAGATCCATACTTCGTCGCTCCTGAGCCGTCACCTTCCCGCTCGCCGCTCGTTCACCAAGCAGCGGGAAACTCCTGGGGGGAGTTCGGACTGACCGTCGATGCCGTTCAGGGGCGGTACCCGGCCCAGCCCACCCCCGCCAGGGGTCGCCCCGCGGACAACACCCGGGGGACGGCCAGCCCAACCCCACCCTGACCGGGGTCACGGGCACCAGCAAGCGGCACCACACGGGGATACGTAGTTCCACGGGGAAACAGCAAGGAATGCAGGAGACAGCCGTACCGCACGGGGGATGAACAGTACGACGGGGATCAGCAGTAATGCCGGGTTACACGGGGTGGGCAACGCAGCGGGGTTCCACGGGGATAGCTAGTACGACGGGGCTTCACGGGGGATCGGTAGTGCAGCGGGGATTGCGCGGGGGATCGGTAGTGCAGCGGGGGGCTTCACGGGGATCGCGTGTACGACGGGGGTTCCACGGGGATCAGCAGTACGACGGGCGCCCACGGGGGATCGGCAGTGCAACGGGGATTGCACGGGGGATCGGTAATACAGCGTGGATTGCACGGGGTTCGGCAGCACAGCGGGGGCTTCACGGGGATCGCCCGTACGACGGGGTTCCACGGGGATGGGCAGTGCGAGGGGATCGGCTGTGCGGCTGGTCATGTGGGGATGGCAGTGCGGCGGGGGATTGTGGGTAGAGCGGGGGAGTACGGGGGTCTTAGAGGCACGTGGGCCGGCTGAATCAGTCGGCCCACAGCTCGGCCTCGACTGGCGACACCGGGTTGATGATCAGCCCTCGACCGCGGTTCCCGCGACCCCGGTCCACACGGCTGGCGCGCCGCATCCCGCCACGCGGCCTCGGTACTTCACGCACAACGTGGTCGCGTGCTCCGTTGGCTACCCGGCCGGGGAGTGGACATGACGTGGTGGGGTGCTCCGTCAGTTGCCTAGGCGAGGAGTGGTGGTGAGGTGATGGCGGGCTCTGTTCGCCAATTGCTGGACGGTGGTGTCTGTGTCGGGTGGTAGGGCGTCGATTGGATACCAAGCGAGGTCGTGGGATTCCTCGCTGACGGTGTACTCCGTGTCTGCCGTGGCGGTGACCAGGAACTGGACGTCCAGGTGGAAGGTGCCCGCGCAGCCGCCGGCGAGGATTTGGTGGCGGGAGAGTAGAAGCGGCGTTGGGTCGATCGTCAGGTGGTCGAGGCCCGACTCCTCGGTGGATTCGCGAAGGGCGGCGCCGGCGAGGGTGGTGTCGCCGGGCTCGCAGTGGCCGCCGAGTTGGAGCCAGGAGCCGACTGTTTTGTGCAGAGTGAGTAGTGCTCGGGTGCCCGTCGCGTCTACGAGCAGCGCGCTCGCGGTGATGTGCTCGGGCCGGCTGCTTCGCCACATACCGTCCGCGTGCTGTGCCAGATGCCGCAAGTAGTGCTCGCGCAGCTTCTCTTGCTCAGCATCGGGCGCAGCCCAGCCCTCCAATGTCGCTACCGCATCGCCATGAAGCATCCGCCAAGTCTCCACCATGCGACGCGTCCCACAGCCCGCCCCGCAGTTTGGCTGGGCGGGCGTGGGTGGCGGAGTTACTTGGTGGGGTTGTCGGGGCCTTCGTCGGGGAGGAAGTCGGTGATGTCGATGTCGGCAAGTTCGCCGGCGTGTTGGGCGAAGCCGATCGGGTCGTCCAGGTCGGAGGCGCTGGGGAGGAGGTCGGGGTGCGACCACAGCTCGTCGCGGCCCTCCACGCCTCGGGCGTCGCGGACTGCGGCCCACAGGTTCGCCGCGTCGCGGAGTCGGCGCGGTCGCAGTTGGAGTCCGACCAGCGTGGCGAACGTCTGCTCCGCCGGACCGCCGGCCGCACGGCGCCGTCGTACCGTCTCGGAAAGCTGGACGGCGGACGGCATCCGGTCCTTGGTGGCTTGCCGTACGACGTCGTCCACCCAGCCCTCGACCAGCGCAAGGGCGGTCTCGAGCCGGACCAGCGCTGCCTTCTGCTGCTCCGAGTCCTCGGGCTCGAACAGGCCGCCCGCGAGTGCCTCTTGCATCGCCTCCGGGTTCTGCGGATCGATGTCGGCCATCGCACGCTCGATCTTGCCGGTGTCCACCTCGATCCCCGCGGCGTAGTCGGCGATCGCGGCCAGCACGTGCTGCTTCAGCCACGGCACGCCCGCGTACAGGCGCTGGTGGGCCACCTCACGCAGGGCCAGGTAGAGCCGCACGTCCTCGTCGGTCACGCCAAGACCCTCGGCGAACTTGGCGACATTGTCCGGGAGCAGGATCGCCTGACCCGTCGGTCCGAGCGGCAGTCCGATGTCGGACGAGCTCACGACCTCACCAGCGAGCTCACCGAGCGCCTGACCGACCTGCGCACCGAAGACGGACCCGCCCAGCTGCCGCAGCATGCCGGCCATGGGACCGGCGAACTGCTGAGCCTCGGCTGGGAGGGCATTGCCCATCGCGCCGGCGACGTGCTCGGCGACCGGGTCGACGATCGTCTGCCACACGGGCAGCGTGTTCTCGACCCATTCGGCCCGGCTCCAGGCCGCGGAGGTGGCGGACACCTCGGGCAGCGTGGTCGACTCGTCGAGCCAGTGCTCGGCCAGCCGGACGGCGTCCGATACCCGATCGGTGTCGGCAGACGTGATGGAGCGGTCTCCGGCGGCGGAGACCGTCTTGCGGGCGATGTCCTTGGCCAGGTCCCAGTTCACCGGCTTGCCGTCGGTGGAACCGCTGAGCAGCTGCTGGACCTGGGCGAAGATCGCGTTCAGGTCCGGGGTGCCGCCCGCGCCGGCCGCACCGGAGAACTGCTGGAACATGGCCTCGAACGGAGTTCCCTTGAACGGGTTGTCCGGTTCGTCGCTCATCGGAGTGGGCCTTCCTGTGCGGTGGGGCGTACAACTCCAACGTACTGGTTCCACCCACCGGTTCCTCCCCGGGCGAACGCTTTACCGTTCCAGTTCGCCCCGGGCAGAGCCGCCGCCCGCTCACAGGCGGCGCAGATCGCGGGGTAGGTGAGCGAGGCAACAGTCTCGCGGGGTGCGCAACACGCCACGCAAAGCAGCTTCGGGCACGCCGCAATCCACGGTCGAATCGGACGGAAAGAGGAGGGGATGTGCGGTTTGAGGGGGATCGGAGGGAGAATCGAGTGGATGGGGGACGGTTCGAGGCAGGTGGACGAGAGTCGGCGCGTGCTGGGAATGAGGGACGGATGAGCGACACGATCAGGCTCCTGGAGATCCGGGAGGACGTGCTGTCCAGCGATGAGGTGCTGGCTGCTGTCGCCGACCCGACCGCCGGTGGGACCGCTCTCTTCATTGGCACGGTGCGCAACCACGACCAGGCCAAGCCGGTTGATCGGCTCAGTTACGAGGCGCACCCGGACGCGCTGGAGCACCTGCGGAAGGTGGCGCAGCGCATCTGCGACGATCCCGCGGTGACCGCGCTGGCCGCCGTCCACCGGACCGGAGACCTGAAGATCGGGGATGCCGCCGTGATCGTGGCGGTGGCCGCCTCGCACCGTGACGTCGCGTTCGCCGCCTGCCGCCGGCTGATCGACGATCTCAAGGCCGAGGTCCCGATTTGGAAACACCAGCACTTCACCGACGGTGCCAGCGAGTGGGTCGGCGCTCACTGACCCGTACGCTGGGCGCATGAAGGTGGCCGGATGAGGGTTTTGGCGTGGCTGGCGTTCCCGCTGGTCGCCACGCTGCTGGCGATGTGCTGGGCGGCGTGGCGCGGGCGGAGCCGTGGTCCGCGCCGATCCGGTGGTGCCTTCGCCTCGGTCGAGGACTTCCGTCGTTTCAATGAAGCGCTCGCCGCACCCGGCCCCAGCGCCACTCGGGAACGCCGCCGCGGCTTCGGTCGCCGCACCACCGCGATCGTTTCGAGTGCGGCTGGCATCCACAAGTCCGCCGACGAGGCCGCTCCGGCCGCCGACGGATCGGGGACGGATCCGGGTGCTGGGACGTTGGACCCGGCACAGGCACTCGCCAGGAAGCTCGGTCCGGCCGAGATGTTCGGTTCCACCAAGATCGCAGGGCAGGGTTCGTGACACGTCGTACCGCCACATTGGTCACTTCGATCGTCGTGCTGGTCATCTCGCTCGGCCTGCTCACCGCCTTCCCGGTGCCGTTCGTCTCGTTCAGCCCCGGGCCGGTCAAGGACACCCTGGGCACGACGAAGAACAAGCCGGTCATCGAGATCACCGGTCACGAGACCTTCCCGACGACCGGTCAGCTCGACCTGACCACCGTGTCGGTCACCTCGCCGGACCGTGAACTGACGCTCCCGCAGGCGATGCGGAACTGGCTCGACCCGCACCACGACCTGTTCCCGCGCGACATCATCTATCCGCCGGACCAGAGTGCCGACGAGGTCGAGCAGCAGAACACCGCCGAGATGACCGGTTCGCAGGACAGCGCGATCGCGGCCGCTCTGCAGGCGGCGAAGGTCCCGTTCCACGCGAAGGTCTCGACGGTGGCGAAGGACACTCCGGCGGACGGCAAGCTGAAGGCCGGCGACATCGTGCTGGCCGTCGACGGACAGGCGGTTACGCAGGTCCCACAGGTCGGCGACCTCGTTCGGGAGCACAAGGTCGGCGAGAACGTCACCTTCCTGATCCGGCGCGGCGGCACCGAGCAGACCGTGCAACTGAAGACCGCGGCGACACCCGGCGAGGCCACCCGCCCGATGGTCGGTATCAGCATCGGAGTCGACTCGCCGGTCAAGGTGACGGTCAACCTCGGCCAGGACATCGGCGGCCCGAGCGCTGGTACGGCGTTCGCGCTGGCCATCTACGACAAGCTGACACCGGGCCCGCTGCTCGACGGCAAGCACGTCGCCGGCACCGGAACGATCGACGCGCTCGGCCAGGTCGGAGCGATCGGCGGCATCCAGCAGAAGATCGCCGGCGCCAAGAACGACGGGGCCACGGTGTTCCTGGTCCCGGGCCCGAACTGCGCGGCGGCGTTGCACGCCGGCGTGAAGGACATCCGGTTGGTGAAGATCACCACCCTGAGCGAGGCGATCAGCGCCCTGACGGCGCTCGCCAGCGGAAAGGGAGATGTCCCGGCATGCACACCGTGAACCACCCATACGCATCGGCCAGCCAAAGGGGAGATCTGCCGGCATGGACTCCGTAGGCACTCTGCCTCCTGACGCGCTCAGTCGCGCGGTGATCGAGATCGAGAAGCACGTGAGCGGCGCGGGCTGGGACCAGCCCGCGCAGCTGTTCGCGCTGGTCCCCACCGACGAGCTGCTCCGCGCCGAGCCGCAGCTGGCTGCGCAACTCGGCGCCGACGACGCCTCCCAGCCGCTGACTCCGGTTGCCCAGGGCGAGCTGCCCGGCGGCCTCGAGGACGAACATCTGGCCGATGCGCTGGCGCAGATCGAATGGCCCGACGGCGTCACCGGATGTGCACTCGCGATCGAACGGATCGTGCTGCCCGCATCGACCGAGGCGGGTCTGTCGAGCGTAGAATCAGACGCCGAACTCGCCCGGATGGCCGGCAGCGACCCGCGCCGCCACGAGGTCCGGATGGTCGCCGCAGTGCTCCGCGAAGGCGATCGGTTCGGTGCCGTCCGGCTGCGTTCCCATGACGAGGACAGCGCCGTACTGACCGGCACCGACTTGGTCCCCACGCTGTGCGAAGTACTGTCTTTGACATTCGAACCTTCTCTCGGCAGCCGGCCGGGCGGCGGTCCTGGGGTCGACGGCATGAGCGACGACGAGGAGAACGACCATGAGTGACGGCGTCTACGACATGCCGGAGGAGCCGCGGCGCCCGCGGCGAACATCCGGCGGACGTCCCCGGGCCTTGCTGCCGACGATCGCCACCCTGATCGTCCTGCTGATCCTGTTCAGCGTCTTCACCGATGTCTGGACTCAGCGGCTCTGGTACCGCTCGGTGGACCTCGGTTCCGTGTTCAGGACCGTGCTCGGGACCCGGGTGCTGCTGTTCCTGGTGGTCGGCCTGCTGATGGCGGCCGCGGTCGTCGCGAACATCGTGATCGCCTTCCGCACCCGCCCGCGGGTCGCTCTCGCGCCGTCGCCCAGCCCGGGCTTCGAGCGGTACGGCGACCTGCTCCAGCAGCGCGGCAAGATCGCCATCGGCGTGGTCGCGACGCTGATGCTGGTGTTCGGCGGCTCGGCCGCGTCGGGGGAGTGGAAGGTCTTCCTGGCCTGGCGGAACCGGACACCGTTCGGTGTCACCGACAAGCACTTCAACAAGGACATCTCGTTCTTCGTCTTCGACTACCCGTGGCTGCGCGTGCTGCTCGGCTTCGGCTACTCGATCGTGCTGCTCTCGCTGGTCGCCGCGATCATCACCCACTATCTGTACGGCGGCTTCCGCCCGTCCGCGAAGGGGCAGAAGGCCTCCGGCGCGGCGCAGGTGCAGTTCTCGGTGCTGCTCGGTCTGCTCGTCCTGCTCAAGGCCTTCAGCTACTGGCTGGACCGCTTCGGCCTGACGACGTCGGACGGCAGGCTGTTCACCGGTATCTCTTATACCGGTGACAACGCCGTCCTGCCGAGCAAGGAGATCCTTGCTGTCATCGCGGTGCTGTGTGCCGCCCTCTTCTTCGCCAACGTGGTCCGCCGGACCTGGTTGCTGCCCGGTGTCGGCACGGTCGTGCTGATCCTGTCGGCGATCCTGCTCGGCGCGCTGTGGCCGGCCGCGCTGCAGCAGTTGCGCGTCCGTCCGAGCGAGCCGGTGCGCGAGGCGCCGTACATCACCAAGAACATCGAGGCGACGCGGCAGGCCTACGGCCTGGAGAAGACCCAGGTCATCAACTACGCGGCGACCACGACGGCCAAGCCGTCGGAGCTGCTCGCGGACACCGAGGTGCTGCCGGGTATCCGGCTGATCGACCCGACCGTGGTCGGCCCGACCTTCGAGCAGTTGCAGCAGGTCCGTGGTTTCTACTCCTTCCCGACCGATCTCGATGTCGACCGGTACAAGATCGGCGACAAGACCAACGACACCGTGATCGCGGTCCGCGAGGTGCAGATCGACCGGCTGCCGGCCGGTCAGCGCAACTGGAACAACGACCACACCGTCTACACCCACGGCTATGGCGTCGTCGCGGCCAACGGCAACCAGCGCGCCGCCGACGGTACGCCGGTGTGGTCGGAGAAGGATCTGCCTCCCACCGGCCAGCTGGGTGACTATGAACCGCGCATCTACTTCGGCGAGCAGTCTCCGGATTATTCGATCGTCGGCGGCCCGAAGGGTGGCCAGGCGGTCGAGCTCGACACCCCGGAAGGCAAGAGCGGCGGCGACCCGACGCTGAACACCTACCAGGGCACCGGCGGTGTCCCGGTCGGGAACTTCTTCAACCGGTTGCTCTACGGAACCAAGTTCCGGGACGCGAACATCCTGCTGTCCAGCCGGGTGAACACCGACTCGAAGATCCTTTACGACCGCAGCCCGCGCGAGCGGGTCGAGAAGGCCGCGCCGTGGCTGACGCCGGACGGCGACCCGTACCCGGCGATCGTCGACGGCCAGGTCGTCTGGATCGTCGACGGCTACACCACCTCGGCGAACTACCCGTACTCCGAGAAGGTCGCCCTGGACGACAGCACCCGGGACACCACCACCGGCCGCGGGACCATCGCGCAGCAGCCGAGTGAGCAGATCAACTACATCCGCAACTCGGTCAAGGCCGTCGTCAACGCGTACGACGGATCGGTCGAGCTGTACGCCTGGGACGAGAGCGACCCGGTGCTGAAGACCTGGATGAAGGCGTTCCCCAACACGGTGAAGCCGCGCGCGGACATCTCGCCGGCGCTGATGTCCCACCTGCGCTACCCGGAGGACATGTTCAAGGTCCAGCGCGACCTGCTGGCCAAGTACCACGTGACGGATGCCGGCACCTGGTACCAGAACAGCGACCTGTGGCGCGTTCCGGCCGACCCCACCGCGGTGTCGTCCGGCAGTGACTCGTCGACTCAAATCAAACAACCTCCCTTCTATCTCTCGTTGCGGATGCCCGGTCAGACCGATCCGAAGTTCTCCCTGACGTCGGTGTACGTGCCGAACGCCGAACGCGAGAACCTCACTGCGTTCATGGCCGTCGATTCCGAGGCCTCGTCGCCGGACTACGGCCAGTTCCGGATCCTCCGATTGCCGGGGAACCTGCAGATACCCGGTCCAGGCCAGGTCTTCAACAAGTTCCAGACCGACGACGGCATCAGAACGGCGCTGTTGCCGATCAACCAGCCGACCAGCGGCGCAAGAGCCCAGTTCGGCAACCTGCTGACGCTGCCACTCGGCGGTGGTCTGCTCTACGTCCAGCCGGTGTATTCGGTCCGGACCAGTGGGCCCGGTAGTTATCCGGTCCTCCGGTATGTGCTGGTCTCCTTCGGTGATCGGGTCGCCTTCGGCTCCACGCTGACCGAAGCGTTGAACAAGGTGTTCAACACCAGCGTCGACACCGGTGAGCAGCCGGGCGGTACGAAGCCGCCGACCACCCCGGTGAACCAGACGGTCAAGCAGGCGCTCGCCGAGGCACAAGCTGCATACACGGCGGCCCAGGCGGCCCTGAAGGCGGGCAACTTGGCCGAGTACCAGACCCAGGTCAACAACATGAAGGCGGCGATCGATAGGGCGGTGTCCGCCGGAGCCACGCCGACGCCGACCACGCCGACTCCGTCGGGGACACCGACAACGACGCCGTCCGGCACGCCGGCACCGCCGTCAACGCCGCCGACTTCACCGTCAGGCTGATCCGCAGGCCGGATCCCGGGGCGGCGACACCGACATCAGTCGGCGTCGCCGCCCCGTTCCGTTGCCCCCAGCACCGGGGACGACTGGTTGCCTACGGCATCAGGTGGTGGTCTCCGGGCGGAAGCCGGCGGCGGTGTCGAGGACGTCCTCGTCGGTGAAGCGGTCGTGGTCGATGGTCACCTCGGCCGCCACCCCTGGCGAGACGAAGTAGAACACCTCGTCCCCCGTGAACAGCCCGTCGTACCCGCCGACCTTGACCGGGGTCAGCTCCCAGCTGTCCGGGTCCTTCTCCTCGTACTCGATCAGGAACGTCTTCAGTGCCTCGAGGTCGGTCAGCTTCTCGCCGCGGAGCGTCTTGACGGTCAGATCGACCCTGTACGCCCCCTCCGGATCCGGGCCGGTCTCCCAGACCCGGCTGTGGAAGCTCACGTCCTCCCACTCGTATTCGAAGTCGCTCGGCACACCGATGCCCTCGGGGAGATGGTCGATCACGAAGCCGTCCAAGGTGCATGCCCTTTGCTCGGTCGATGGAGATGCCACGGACAACCCCGAGCCCGGCCCGGGCTCGCTGGCCGCGGCCGAGGTGGTCGTCAAGGCGCCGAGTGAGGCGAGGACGACCGTGCTCCCGATCACGATACGACGGGTCGACGGCACGACTCGGGAACGAAGGGACGAACGCGACATGGCTGCCTCCTGGGAACCGTGACGCCTCGCCTGCTGCGAGACGCCTTCTTGCCCAAGAAGATGCAGCGATCACCCCGTCCCCTGGCCCACGAATTCGAACCTGTGGACAACCGCTCGCTCAGTACCCGATCAGCCGGTGCAACCGATGGAAGGTCTGCTGGAACCCGAGCTTCGGCCACGCCCGCGACGACAGCAGGTTCGTCACCCGCCAGTCCGTCACCACGGACGTGTACCCGGTGTCCGCCGACCACTGCAGAACGGCCTCACCCAGCGCCCGTCCAGCCCCTCGCCCCCGAGCCGACGGCAGTACGGCGGCAAACCCGAGGAAGCCGGCGTTGTCCGGTCGGGCCAAGCCACTGTGCGAGCTCGACTTCTCCAGCGAGCACCCGATCGACGACCCGATCACCTGACCGTTGTACTCGGCAACGAACGTCGCATAGTCCTGGTCGTCGATCGACTCGTTCCAGTCGGCGAGTGCCTCCTCCAGACTGGGGATCTCCCCGGCAGAGAACACCGGTGACAGCCCTTGGTGCTGCGGCAGTGCCAGGTCCAGTTCCGCGAGTACGGCGATGTCGTCGCGGACCGCACGGCGTACGACGAGATCGGATGGCGGAGAGACCGGCGCACTCGGCGCAGGCCGGATCGCGTGAGCATGCTGCGAGCCGAACCCCAGCCGGAACCACGCGTCGATCAGCTCGGCGTCGTCTGGCACCAGCACGTAGTGTGCAATACGGCCGTCGTCGACCCATTTGGTGGCTGCGGCGGCGTAGAGGTCGCGGATGTGTTCAGGCTCACTTACGGCGTGGCCGGCGGACTCCACCCAGATGTTCGGACCCCACACGGGCGACGGCTTGGGTGCGGCCAGCAGATAGCCGGTCACCGCACCGCCCTCGGTCAGCACCGCACCGGAGGCGCTCTCGCTCTCCCACACGGCGGTCACCTCGACCAGGGCGAGCTGATCGTCCTCATAGTCGGCCGGAAGCAGAGGGTGGCGCTTGCGGTGCTCCTTGTGTCGCTGCGCAAGCAGACTGGCGGCCGCGGGCAGATCCGCCTCCTCGAACGGCCGGATGACGTGTCTGGACATACTCGGACGGTACGCCGCTCGCCCCGCCGGTGACACGGATTTTCACCGTCCCGGAGCCGTCGCGGAGTCCTCCCCGGGCCGTCCCGGAGCCACACCGGGAGCCGATTTGGTTGCACAGCCCAGATCCTCTAAACTAAAGACACAACGACGCGGGGTGGAGCAGCTCGGTAGCTCGCTGGGCTCATAACCCAGAGGTCGCAGGTTCAAATCCTGCCCCCGCTACGGAAGAAGGCCCGGACCATCAGGTCCGGGCCTTCGTTTTGCTGTCTGGCTTCTGACCTGGGGGTTTGTCCTCCCTGAGACCTCCGTTATGGAGCGCTCGGGAGCCACCCAGCATCTGCTCGCCGGGCGGGGCCTACCCGGATTGATGTGATTTGTACCCCGATTCGTACCCAGAGCCGCTGTGTCGAGGTGTCGCGGATCGACCTCGGGATCGATGGGAGCTCTGTGCGCCGGCTTCGTGCGCTCAGGCTTCGAGGGTGCCGGTGTAGGTGGAGCTGAGGTGGGCGCCCGCGAAGTGGCGGGTCAGGTCCCCTGTACCGGTCATCCCCGCGAACTGTCCGGTTGCGTCTTGCACTTCCCAGCTGCCGCTAGCGCGGCGTGGGGCTCCGTAGCCGTTCCCCTTGATGAATGTTTTGCCGGTGCCGCACCCCACGCCGGCCTCGATCAGGGTAAGCGTGCTGCCATCAGCGAGCGTGAACCTGGCTGTCGCCGTGTAGTCCTTGCACGGCTCCGTCGTGGGCAGGGGCAAATCAATGAAGAAGCGGTACTGCGCTGCACCGAAACCGTCGATGCTCGCGTCGCCGCACAACTGGGCACCATCTGGACACCCGACGGGCAACTGTGCGTGGCCCTTGATCTCGGCGCTGAAGTCGGTGGTCTGGGCTGCGGCCGGGCGAGCCACGAGCACGCTGACGGTCAACGAAACAAGTAGCGCAAGGTAGACCGCGCCGCGGTGGGAAGGTTGGGGAACGCGCCGCTGCATAATGCCCCCTCTAATGGTCGCCTTCTAGGAGCCTGCACCGTCAGGGCGAGCGACTCCACGCACAGCGTGCGTATCGTCGCGTTGTCACCGCGTTGTCACCGCATTGTCGTCAGGTCATGGCCGCTTCCGGCAGTGGCCAGACCCGACAGACCGCAGCGATCAGTTGCCGATTGCGACCAGTCTGTCACCGGCTCTCACGAACGCGAATCGAAACATGCGACGAAGAAGGCCCGGACCAGCGGGTCCGGACCTTCGTAAAGTTAATCGAGTTGCCCGCCCTTGGCTGCCAGCTCGATCAGCTCGCCCATCGCCTGTGCCATGTCGCGGTCCGTACCCCGCGACTTGTGGGTGTAGATCTTCGCCGTCACTGACACGTCCGCGTGGCCGATGCGCTCGCTGAGGGTCTTCACGTTGTGCCCTGCGTCCTGGGAGATCGTGGCGTAGGTGTGCCGCACGTCGTGCAGCCGAATCCGTGGCACCCCCGCTTTGTCGACCAGGCGGTTGAACCGAGCGGTGATGGTGTCCGGGTGGAGCGGCCGGCCTTCTGGTCCGGTCATCAGGTAGTCGTGGTTCGGGTAGCTCTTGCCGTGCGCCTCTCGCTCTTCGTCTATGCGGGTGATGTAGCTGCTGAGGTGGCGGACCGTGAAGGTGTCGAGCGAGATCTCCCGCCGTCCCGCTTCCGACTTGCCATCTGACGCCTGAGCCTTGCCAGCGACGACAACTCGGGTGTCTTCGATGGTGAGGGTTCCGTTGTCCAGGTCGATCATTGCTCGCTCGACACCGGCCAGCTCGGAGCGCCGCATCCCGGTGGTTGCCGCGAGTACCCACATTCCGCTGTAGCGGTCCTGGAATGCGACCCGGAGAAAGGCTCCGAGCTGTTCGGGTGTCCAGATCGCGCGCTTGCGTTGCGAGGCCCTCCTGCCACGCTCTCGTGGCAGGACCGCGTGCTTGGCTGGGTTGGTGTGGAGGTAGTCCCACAGGACGGCGTCCCGCAGTGCGAGCTGTACAACGACATGCACATTCCGGACCGACTTGACGCTGAGGCCCGGTGAGTAGTCCACGGGGACTCTGCCCCTCTTGTACCGGCGGACTGCCTCGCGTGCTGCGTCCAACTTGGTCCCGCACGCCGTGGCGATGTCTCGTGGGAGTGGGCCGGCGCCGTCCCTCTCGCTCCTGTGGGCGAGCCAGTACGCGTTCATCCGGTAGTTTGCGTCGCCCTTCTTGCGGCCGTTCTCGCGGAGGTGCTTGTAGAACGCGTTGAGGGTCGGAACGGTGATGTCTGCGAGCCATCGCGAGCCGAGCAGAGGATTGATGTAGGCGTCGATGTTGTCGCGGTAGTTCTGCGTCGTTGTGTCCTTGAAGTGGTCCTCGTTCGTCGTTAGCCACTGGCTGAAGAAGTCGCGGACTCGGATTCTCTTTGCCGTGGCTGAGCGACCGGTCTCCACCCGCTTTTTGGCTTCGATTGCTGCTCGCCAGGCCTCTTCTTCGGTGTCGAATCCGCCCTGGAAGGCGCGCTGCCGTTCACCGGTGACTGGGTGGCGTTCAAGCTCGATCCGGTACGCCCACTTGGTGCCGCGTTGGTCAACGGTGATGCCGGGGATCTTGCGACGCTTGCTCATGCCGCACGCTCCAAGGCGGCCACCTACAGCGGGCCGGCCAATTAGCCAAGGCATTTATGGACCTTCTCACGCTGGCAAGCGGTGAGGCACCCCGCCGCCACGGGGTCCAGATTCACCCGCCGTTGACAGAGCGGTCCGCTAGCGGGAGGCAACGACTACGCGCTGGGGTGGAGCAGAGTGGACGTCAGTGGATACAGATGACGGGCGAGTGACCTGACCTCGGTATCCGGCGAATCCATGGCATGGACGCAGTCGTACGTGCGCTCTGATCTGCCGATGTAGCCGCTGAATCGCCGAACTGAGCTTCCTGTGTCGATTGCCTGTCAATTGCGCCAACCGAACCCTGACCTTGCACGTCACGGCGGGTCTTGGCCCAGTCTGTAAATCTGTCGGCCTATGCCTACGCAGGTTCGTACCCCGCACATAGGCCAGAAGCCCGGCTTCCGTCTATCAGTCGACAGGAACGACGGCCTGACGTCGCGCGTCCAATGTGGTCGAAGGCTCTCGCTAAGGACCTTCTCGGCACGTACGTTCGTTCGGGATCAAGGAGGTCGGCTCAGCATGACGGCGGTAGGGGTGCGGTCGCGGACGGCGGTTGGCGCATTGACCAGGTCGAAGACGCGACGAAGTGTCAGTCAGGTAGCGGGTCGCCGGCGCCATGTAGCAGTCCATGCAGAACTCTCCGAGCAGAGTCAGAGCTCTGCCTATGAGGACTGGCGGTTGGTAGAGGGCATCGCCTTCGTCGCCGCGGGCCGCGTCCTGCAGAGCTATCCGCGCGACCTCTGGTTCATCGGTCGCGCCGAGCTCGAGGACGGGGCGCTGCGGTTCGAGCGCGACGGCGTCGGAATCGAGCGGACGCCGGCCGCTGCAGTTGCGTAGTCGCGGTCGTTGTATCTAGAGTTACCGGGCAGCGTGTGTCGTGCCTGTTCGACGGGCGCTGCGGGGGAATTGGTGAGCATTCGTCGCATACTCCTCGCGATCGCCGCGATGCTCGTCATCACGGGGCTGATCTACACCGGCGTCTGGCACTTGTTCTCGCTCTTCGTCTGGCAGCACCCGATGCTCTCCTGGCTGCCGCTGCTCGCTGTGCTGGTGGTCGGGACATTGATCGGCACCGTCCGCGCGCTGACGGGCGTCGGCGGCCCGGCGCTCGCCGCGTCGCCGCCCGGGGACGGGGAAGGCCAGCAGCCTCAGCGCCCCGCTCGGGACGCGGTCGTCGACGCTGAGACCAGATCCGGGTCCCGCGCCGGAGGTGCCAGACGACGTCGAGTACAGGATGCCGTCGCACCCGGAGTCGACGTCGCCGCCTCGGAGCCGGGCGAGACCGAGGCGCCTGCACCCACTCCTCCGGTCCGGCGCTCGGGCTTCGATTTCGCGTTCGGCTGGGGCCTCCTCGCCGGGCTCGTCGTGCTCGCGTGTGGCCTCTGGTTCACGCTTATCTCGCCGCCGACGATCGACCTCGACGACATCGATTACGTCGTCGTCGATCGACTTCCGCAGCAGACCCAGCCGCGGCTGCTGCCCCGATCGGGGATCGACGACAACCCCGCCTTTCGCGAGGCGAAGGAGGTCCACCTCGTCCGCGACCCCGAGACCGGTGAGCTGCTGTGGACCGGCGAGTGGCATTCGAGCTGGCTCGGGGGCCAGTCGGACGGAATCGCCGTCAAGAGCCTCGACGAAATGATCGCGCCGGCGGAGATCGTCCACGCCGGGTTCGACGAGGCGGTGGCTGGGATCCAACCGAGCACGCTCAAGGGGAAGGCGTACGCCAAGCACCCGTTCAGCCGGGTCCAGTATCCAGTCCTCCTGCCGACCGGCGACCGCGAGGCGATCGCCATCGCTCCCTACATCGGATACAAGGGCTTCCCCTTCAAGACCCCCTACATGAAGGGCGTCCTCGTGTACCACCAGGACGGAACGCTTGAGGACCTGACCCCCGAGGAGGCGGCGGCGCGTCCCGACCTGGTTCGAACCGGCAGGCTGTTTCCCGAGGCGGTTGCGCGCGCGCAGGCAGAGGCGCTAGCACGCTCGGACGAGTTCGAGGGCGACATCCACGACGGCAAGAACAATCGTCAGCCGTATCTGACGGCAATCGACCGTAACCTGACCGTCTGGGTGACGATCATCGACGACGAATCGCGTGCCGGTGGCGTCAAGGCGATCGTCCTGACCGACTCATCGACGGGCGAGACCCAGGCTTGGAGGCCGTCACCGGGTCATGAGCTGATCTCCAGCGAGGACGTGCTCAACACCGCCCGTGCGCTGCCGCTGAAGTGGAAGGAGGAGCGATGCTGCGACTCAGACGGCCACAGCTATACCGTCACGCTACGCGAGGTCGTCGAGGCCCGGCTCGCGTTCAAGTACGGCAAGCCGTACTACATGGTGAGCGTGGTCCCCACCGACGACCTCGCGCTCCCGCGGGAGATCGAGTACACGCTCATTCTCGACGCCGAAACGGGTAAGGAGCTCGCCAAGTTCGACCACGTCAACGGCGGCGTCGACGCGGACACCCGACTACAGCGGTTCTTCCGCTAGCCACGCCCCGCCAGCTGCTCGTGATGGCAGCGAGCCACCAGAACAAGGAAGCGCGCCAATTCGCAAACGCCCCCCGCCGTGGTTTCCGAAGTCCGTCGAGTAGCCCGAACCTCCGAGCTGGGTGCTGCCACTCGCGCGGCCGGGCTCTCTGGCTGTGGTGTCCGTACCCAGATACGTACCCAGGACAGTTCAATCGCGGTTGGACACACGGGGAGCCATGAGACGGGTTGGACGCTAGCCAGGGTCGTATCGGTCGGTCGATGAGATTACTGACGTGCCGTGAGACACCATCAGGGCTACTCATAACCCAGAGGTCGCAGGTTCAAATCCTGCCCCCGCAACACTGCCCCCGCTACGGAAGAAGGCCCGGACCATTAGGTCCGGGCCTTCGTTTTGGTTCAGGGGCCACGCACTTGCGGCCGGGGATGATCCGCGGCGGGGAGACCCGGGAGCAAACCAGGGGAATCGACGGGCGCGACCTGTGGGTGGGAAGAGAAGAGTCGGTGGTGTCACCCACCGCATCAGGTCTCGCGAACGAGATCCCCCAACACTTTGCGGCCTGGATCCGTGCTGTCCGGGTCGCCGCGCCAAGGAGGCGTCATGAGCACCACCATCGACACCACGACCCTGATTCCGTCGTTCCAGATCGAGATTCCGCAGGAGCAGCTCGACGACTTGCGCCGGCGGGTAACGGCGACGCGCTGGCCCACCAAAGAGCTCGCCCCGGACCGATCGCAGGGCGTGCAGCTGGCGACGCTGCAGGAGCTCGCCCGCTACTGGACCAGCGAGTACGACTGGCGCAAGTGCGAGGCGAGACTGAACGCGTTACCTCAGTTCACCACTGAGATCGACGGGGTCGACATCCACTTCATCCACGTCAGGTCGCGGCATGAGAACGCAATGCCGCTGATCATGACCCATGGCTGGCCCGGTTCTGTCGTCGAACTGCTCGACACTGTCGGCCCGCTGACCGACCCGACAGCTCACGGCGGCAACGAAGAGGACGCATTCCACCTGGTGCTGCCGTCGTTGCCCGGCTACGGCTTCTCCGGCCAGCCGACCGAGCTCGGCTGGGAGAACGGCCGGATCGCCCAAGCGTGGGCGGAGCTGATGAACCGCCTCGGCTACACGCGCTACGTCGCCCAGGGCGGCGACGTGGGTGCGGCCGTCACGGACGCGATGGGCCGTCAGGCGCCCGAAGGGCTGGTCGGGATCCACGTCAACCTGCTCGCGACGGCGTTGGGCATCGTCGATCTACTGCCCAAGGAATCCAAGGAGGAGCGCGCGGCGCACGAGGCGCTCGCGACGTTCACCCACGATGGCTTCGGCTACTTCCTGGAGCAGTCCACCCGACCGCAGACTATTGGGTACTCCCTGCTGGACTCACCCGTCGGGCTGGCGGCCTGGATGCTCGACCATGACACGGACAGCTACTACAAGATCTCCCGCGCGTTCGTCGACGGCGAACCCGTCGGCAATCTCACCCGGGATAGCATCGTCGACAACATCACGCTGTATTGGCTGACGGGCACCGGCGCCTCGGCCGCTCGGTGGTACTGGGAGTTCGGACGGTTCCTGGCCGCGGCCGGTGCGTCCGGCGAGGCTCCTCCGCCGGTCCGGGTCCCCGTCGGCTTCTCGACGTTCCCCGGCGAGATCTGGGCCGCCCCGCGCAGCTGGGCCGAGACGGTCTACCCCGGCCTCGCCTACTTCAACGAGGTCGACCGGGGCGGCCACTTCGCCGCCTGGGAGGAGCCAGAGATCTTCGCCGCCGAGGTGCGAGCCGCATTCAGGCCACTGCGCTAAACGACGCAACGTCGGAGCCGCACGACGGATCTCCCCGACACAAAGAAGGCCCGGACCATCAGTTCCGGGCCTTCGTCTCGTCTCTGGGATGCGATGTCTGTCGGTTGCTCAGGAGACTCTGCCCTCGACCGTCATGATGATCTCCTCGTTGGCCAGCCGCCGGGAGCATCCGACCTTGACGAGGATGGCACCTGGCACGCCCCACCCGAGGAACGTCTTGATGATGGTGGAGGTCAGAGCGTCTCCCTGTGCATCGGTTGTCACTGCCCAGATGCCGACCGCGAGGTGGATCGACTCGCTCATCGCAATGCCGATCAGCACGTAGCCGGCGATGATGAGGACCCGTCCAGCCCGATCGCGGAGGCCACTCCGTCTCCCTGCGCGCCACAGATACGCGCCCACTGTGAGAATGACCGCACCCCAGCTAACGGTGCTGGCAGCGTCGGCAGTGGCCTCCGGGCCAGTTCCCTCGAATTGATTCGGCAACTCCATGGAGTCGAGGACGCGGCCGACGCCCCGCACGATGGTGAAGACGCCAACGGCGATTGTCCCCGATCCCATGCCCCAGAACAGGGTGTGGGGCTCAGCTGCCGGGCGCGAGTGATTCACCGTCATCTCGGTCTGCTTGCTCTCCACGATGCCTCCGACCCCTTCACTTGGAGGAGTGGCAAACGCGCCGCCGTGATACAAGGCGGGTCGGTCGGCGGGGACTGTGATGATTCGCGTGCTGACAGTCATATGGCGCAACGTGTTCAGGCGAAATGATGCCCTGTGTGGTTCGTGAACACGCTTGCTACGCCCCGCGCGGGTGAGATACGGGAGCTCGCGTGATTGACGGGTCCGAGAGGAGCAGGACGTCGATGTGTTGGGACGCCTTGCCGAGCTCGAGGTATGCAATGTGGAAGGTCGGGCAGTCCTTGCCGAAAGCGTCGTACAGATCGGGCGTTGCGGATGAGTCGCGAGCGCGTGGTGATCTTTGGTCGCGATCCGATCGCCGATTGCTCGAGGCTTTCGCCCGCCAAGCCGGCGTCGCGGCGCACGGAGTCCGGGTGACGAGGGAGTTACGCCGGTCCCGCGAGCGCATCGTGTCGTCGCGGGAGGAGGAGCGACGCCGGATCCGGCGGGATCTGCACGACGGTGTCGGACCGGCACTGGCCGGCATCACCCTCGGTCTCGAGACGGCCGGCCGGGTGGCCCGTCGCGACCCGGGCGGGGCGTCGTCCCTGCTGCAGGAACTGCGCAGCGATGCCGCGGACTGCATCGACGAGGTACGCCGGATCGTCGCGGACCTCCGTCCGCCCGCACTGGACGCCGGACTGACCGGCGCCCTCCGTCACCGGGCCGATCTGCTCACCGAACGGTCCGGTGGCCGCCTCGTAGTCACTGTCGCCGACGATGACGGAGCAGCCGAGCTCCCGTCGGCACTCGAGGTCGCGGCGTACCGGATCGCGACCGAGGCGATGACCAACACGCTCAGGCATGCGCACGCGACCACCTGCGAGGTCGACGTACGGTACGACGGCCAACTGCTGGTGCTCCGGATCACCGACGACGGCAGCGGCGAACCACCGCGCTCAGTCGGGACCGGCCTGATCTCGATGCGGGAACGCGCCGAGGAGCTTGGCGGTGTCTGCACGGTGACCTTCCGCCCCGGCGCCGGCACGGAGGTAGGAGTATCTCTGCCGTACCACGCGAGTACGTCGTGATCCGCGTACTGGTCGCCGACGACCACCCGGTGTTCCGTCGCGGTCTGGTCGGCGTACTGACCGAGGAGCCGGGCATCGATGTCGTTGCCGAAGCTCCCGATGGGGACACCACGATCGCACTGGCCGCGGAACTGCGACCCGACGTCGTCCTGATGGACCTGCACATGGCTGGCACTGGCGGCATCGCTGCGACCCGGCGTCTCACCGCCGAGGTACCGGACGTCGCCGTACTCGTGCTCACCATGCTCGACGACGAGGAGTCGGTGCAGTCGGCCCTGCACGCGGGTGCTCGCGGCTACCTGGTGAAAGGTGCGTCCGGCGATCGCATCCTGGACGCCGTACGCGCGGTGGCCGACGGCGAAATCGTCTTCGGTGCGGACGTGGCCGGGCTGGTGCTCGGCCGGCTCACCGCGGATCGCAAGACCACGCGGACCGGGCCGTTCCCGATGCTCACCGACCGGGAGGTCGAAGTGCTGACGCTGATCGGGCTCGGCCGCTCCAACACCGAGATCGCGCGCCGCCTGGTGGTGTCGGACAAGACCGTCCGCAACCACATCACGAACATCTTCGCCAAGCTCGGCGTGGCAGATCGAGCCCAAGCCATCGTCCGCGCCCGCGACGCCGGCCTGTGCTGACGGCTAGTGCAACCAGACCACGATCCCGGTGTGTCCACTCAGCACGCTCGCGGCTCCGGCGCGCAGCGCGGCTGCAGCTCGAGCCAGGGTAAAGGAGTTGGGGTCGTAGGCGGTGGAGGTGCCTAGGCCTTCGCCGCGGTAGGAGGCGCCGGGCCAGGTGGCCGCGGTGACGTTGGTGGTGGGCTCGGCCAGTTCGGCGCCGATGACAAGGAAGTGCTGGTCCAAGTGGCTGGCGGTCACCAGGGACAACGGGTCGACCAGGGCATTGCCGGCGCTGATGATCAGATCGGGCTTGAGATTGATGGCCTCGGCGATCTTGGCGAGGTAATCGCTTGGTGCCTCAACGGTCTTGAGGCTCACCTTCTCCGTGGACGCCCAGTCCCGCACCGCGGTCACCAAGGTCTTCGTCTGCGGGTCGTCTCCGGCAGTCAGCAAGACAACCCGGTAGCCCTTGGCTGGGTGGACTCCGTCCCAGGAGCCGGGGCTCGGCGTGATGGTCGCCTCGGGGGTGGGTGGCGCGGCGGGGTCGACGAAACCCGGCCCGAGGGTGCCGACGGGGGTTGGCTCCGCGCGGGGGCGGGACCAGTCGTCGGTCGAGTCGCAGCCGGCGAGCGCGAGGACGATCGCGAGAACGCAGGCCGACCGAAGTCGCACGAGCAAGGGAGGTGATCCTTCGGCGAAGGTGGGCAGGTCGTCCCCTTCATACCTGATGCGTCACGGTCCACAGCGCCGGTACGCCCAGCGTTCGCCCGCGATCCCACAGGTGTTCACCGACTGGGTGAAGCGTGCGCAGCATGCAAGACCTCGTGCGCCGTTGCGCATACCTTTTCGCAGCGGCGACAGCACTCCTCCTGAGCGCCGTACCTGCGCAAGCTCACGGATTCAGCTCCACTGTGTACGTCGACCTGACCGCGCCGGCGAAGGGACACGTGCGAGCCGACCTCGGACTGGAGTACGACCTGCTGGTCGTATCCGCGGCGGATTACGAGAAGGACGACGCACTGTTCAAAGTGGGCACGGCCGCGTTCGACTCCGGAGACTCGGCAAAGCAGTCCGCTGCTCTGGCGGCCCACTCCGACTCGGTCATGAAGTACGTGACCCAACGGTTCGTGATCGCCGCCGGCAGCAATGCCTGTACGGCGACGCAGCAAGGCGACATCACCATCCAGCAGCGTGAAGGTGTCCCATACGCGTTCCTCGTGCTCGACTACCAATGCCCGGCAGCGGATGTCCATGAGGTCCGCAGTGGTCTGTTCCCGGACAGCGAGACCTACGTGCGTGGGACGAAGACGATCGTCACCTACGACCTCGACCTGCAGAAGGGCAGTAGTGCCCTCGACTCCGAGCACCCGTCGTTCTCCACGCACCAGTCGTTCGCCGAGCGGTTCTGGGAGTTCTTCCGGCTCGGAGCCGAGCATCTGCTCACCGGTCTCGACCACATCCTGTTCCTGCTCGCGCTCATCGCGGGGTCGCGCCGGCTGCGCGAGATAGTGCTGGCGGCAACGACCTTCACCCTCGCCCACTCGGTCACCTTCATCCTTGCGGCGCTTGGCGTCGTGCACGTGTCACCGTCGTTCATCGAGCCGGTCATCGCGCTCTCGATCGCGGTCGTCGCCTGCTGGCACCTGTGGCGGATCTGGCGGCGCGGACGGCTCGCAACGGACCTCGCGACGAGCAGTCGAAGTCATGTGAGCCTGGACCGGGCCGGCTGGACCCGACTGGGGGTCGTGTTCTGTTTCGGCCTCGTGCACGGTGTCGGCTTCGCCGGTGCGCTCGGGATCCAGCAGGCCTGGTCGTGGACCCTGCTGTGGTCTCTGCTCGTGTTCAACGTGGGCATCGAGACCGTGCAGCTCACTCTCATCGCGATCACCTTCCCACTGCTCATGCTGCTCAGGCGGAAAGCACCGTCCGTAGCGCTGTGGGTCACCGGGGTGATCGCCGCCGGAGTGACGGTCGCCGGACTGGTGTGGTTCGTACAGCGGCTCTAGCGCGATCGGTAAACCGGCGTTCACTTCTACTCCACCACGCGGGTGGAGATTCTCCGATGGGCCTGCAGGCCCAACTCGTCACCATTAACGGACGGACACTTGATGAAGCTCATCAACTGGGCACGGACCAGTCTGGCCGCGTGCGTCACCGTGGCGGTTGTCGGTACCGCCACCGCGTTCGGAGGCGTGGGCGTCGCCCAGGCCGCCGCCAGCGCAACCCCTACCGGCATCGTTCTCGGAGTCGGCGCGAAGGAGTCGCAGCGCGTCGTCAGCTGGTACGCCCCGGCCGGCTCTGCACAGGTGGTGCAGGTCGCTCCCACCAACCGGCTGAGCCACGGCAACTTCCCGTGGAACGCGACCACCTTCCCGGCCACGGTCGCGGCGAACAGCGTGAACGGCGGTTTCAACGGCCACGCGACGATCGACGGTCTGCGTGAGCACACGTCGTACTCTTACCGCGTCGGTACGGCGGGCAGTTGGTCGCCGACGTACTCGTTCAAGACGCAGGACTTCGACGGCAACTTCAACTTCCTGTTCTTCGGCGACCCGCAGATCGGTTCGTCCGGCGACGTCGCGAAGGACGGTGCCGGCTGGCTGGACACCCTGAACGTCGCGCTCGCCGCGAACCCGAAGGCCGAACTGCTGGTCTCGGGTGGTGACCAGGTCGAGTCCGCGAACACCGAGGCGCAGTGGGACGCGTTCCTGGCGCCCGACAAGCTCCGGCAGTACCCGTGGGCCGCGACCATCGGTAACCACGACGTCGGCGGCAAGGCCTACGAACAGCACTTCTGGACCCCGAACACCGACCGCTCGGCCGGCTTCTACCGCGGCAACCCGAGCACGGAGTCCGGCGGCGACTACTGGTACCTCTACAAGGACGTGCTGTTCATCGACCTGAACAGCAACGCCTACGCCAACAACGCGGACGCGGCGCACATCGACTACGTGTCCAAGGTGATCAAGGCGCACGGTGCCAAGGCGAAGTACACCGTGCTCGTGTACCACCACTCGATCTACTCGCCGGCCGACCACGCCAACGACGCCGACAACCAGCAGCGCCGGCAGGACTTCCCGACCGCGTTCTCGAAGCTCGGTGTCGACCTGGTGCTGCAGGGTCACGACCACAGCTACTCGCGCAGCTACGTGATCAAGAACGGCAAGAAGGCGAACCCGGCCGAGGAGCCGGGTGCGGCTCAGGTGGTGCAGGGGCCGGGCGGCGTCATCTACGTGACGGCCGACTCCGCGTCCGGTTCGAAGTACTACGACCTGACCGCTCCGGACACCACCAAGGACCCGAACTACGGTCCGGACCCGCTGAACCCGAAGAACCACTGGGCCAACTCGGTCGAGAACCAGGAGCACGTCCGTACCTACGTCAAGGTCGAGGTACGCAACGACAAGCTTGTGGTCGAGAACGTCCGCAGTGGCACGTGTGCCGCTCCGAACGCGGCGGTCGAGCGCGGCAACGTGTCCTGGTGCGGCCCGAACAGCGGCGCCAGCCCGGCCAAGCCGGTCGGCTCGCTGGTCGACAAGGTCACCATCCGTCCGTACAACGCCCACGGTCACGGGGACTCGAACCCGGGTCACCACGACTGGTCGGTCAGCAAGAACGAGAAGGGTGTCACGACGCTCACCGATGTGAGCTGATCACCTGATCAAGGGGGTGGGCGTCAGGAGGCGCCCGCCCCCTGCCTTGCATGAGAGAACTTGCACGAGAGAAGGGAACGTACGACGACATGCGCGGAGTACTCGCGGCATTGTTGGTAGCGCTCACCGTGGTCGCCAGTGGCGGCACCCCAGAGCTGACGACGACGTTCCCTGGACGGTGAGCACCGCGGCCAACAGCTTCGGCGCGGACCGGCCGAACTACAGCTACACCGTGAACCCTGGCGGCCAGGTCGAGGACGGTCTCGTCGTCGCCAACAGTGGCAAGACGCCGCTCACCTTGGCCGTGTACGCCGCGGATGGGTTCACCACCGATGCCGGCAAGCTCGACCTCCTCACCAACGACGACAAGTCGACAAGTGTGGGGACCTGGGTTCGCACTGCGCAGGGTCAAGTGACTGTCCCACCGGGGAAGTCCATCCAAGTGCCGTTCACTCTCACCGTTCCAGCGGATGCGACGCCGGGCGACCACATGGGCGGCATCATCACCTCGCTGACGAACCACAGGCTCGCCATTCGCATCCGTATCCAAGTGAGTGGTGAGCTCAAGCCGAGCATGTCGGTCGACGACGCGCACCTGCGCTACTCCGGCAAGGGTGACGCCACCCTGACCTACACAGTCCGCAACACCGGCAACACCATCCTCGCGGCCAGGCCGACGACCGCCGTGTCAGCCCTCTTCAAGGCTGCCGACGCGAACACGGCCGCTGACACACCTCAGCTGCTGCCGGGGGAGACCTGGAAAGTCAGTACGACGGTCCACGGCGTCACCCCGATACTCCGGCTGACCGGCAAGGTCACTCTTCTCCCACTGCTCATGGACGCGGCCGGCTCGACCGGAACGCTGGACACCATCACGACCACCACACACACCTGGACATTTCCCTGGATGCTGCTAGTGCTCCTGGTCGTTCTTGCTGTGCTCGTCTTTGGTGCGTATCGATTGGTCAAGCGGACCTGAAGTGGTCTCCTCTGCGGAGAGCGGTCTGCGGGTGGAACTGGTTGTTGACGCTGGTGTTCCGGAGGAGGACCGCGGACGTGGTCAGGCCCGGGTCGAACTCGCTGGCGTCGAGCTGGGGCCGGTTCTGGATCTGCAGGTGCAGGTGTGGTTCGTCGGTGTTGCCTGAGTTGCCGACCTGAGCGATGGGCTGACCAGCGCGCACCCGGTCGCCGACCGAGACCTGCAAGCTGTTCTGCCGCAGATGGGCGAGTACGACGTACCTGCCGTCGCCGATGTCGACGACCAGCTGGTTGCCCTCCGGGTGGTCGAGGTCAACGGTTCCGACGGGCTCGTCCCGGAGCGTGCCGGTGGCTGCCGTGATCACGCCGTCGCCAGGGGCCAGCACCGTCAGGATCGCAGCTGCCGGTAGCACGATCATGCCGGCGACGAAGATCGGATAGGCGTTGCCGAAGTCCGCACGCAGTACGTCGTACGTACCCGGCAGGACGGTCAGTGCGACGAGAGTCCAGAACACCAGGTGGATGACGGACAGCCGACGGCCGGAGCCGGTCCGTCGCTGCCGCAAGGCGTCGGCGATCGCTGTGTACCTCTCGCCCACAGTCGTGACCCGACCAGCGGGATGCCCCGTGTGTTGAGCGAGGCAAGGGTTAGTCGCTGAGTCATGCCCAAAGTCTTACCGGACCCAGATCGAGCATGGCGGTCGAAACGGGGCTGATACTGGTCGGATGGGGGTTGTTGAAGCTAGAGAGGCTTATGAGGCGCGGGCCTGGGGGCGGGCATATGAGTTGTTCAGCGCTGCCGATGGTCTGACTGCCGACGACCTCGACCGGTACGCCGTCGTCGCCATGTTGTTGGGGCGGATGGAGGACTATCACGCCATCCGGGAGCGGGCGTACGACGAGCTGCTCCAGCGAGGTGATCTGCTCGGTGCGGCCGCGGCGGCGCAGTGGACCGGGATGCAGCGGATGTTCGTCGGCGAGGTGGCGATTGCCGGTGGCTGGCTGGCCCGGGCGGCCCGGCTGGTCGAGGAGGACGGGACGGACTCGGTGCCGGCCGCCTTCTTGCGGATGGGTCAGGCCTTCGCCGCGGCCAGCCCGGAGCAGTCGGTAGCGATCAGTGCTGAGGCGGTGGCAGCCGGACATCGGCTCGGCAGCAAGGATCTGGTCGGGCTGGCGCTGCACCAGCAGGGGCTGTTCCTTCTCGAGGCCGGACTGGTGCCCGAGGGCTTGGCGAAGCTCGACGAGGCCATGGTCGAGCTGTCGTCGGGTTCGCTCTCGCCGATGGTGACCGGGATCGTGTACTGCGGCGCGATCCTCGGCTGCTGGACGGCGTACGAGATGCGGCGCGCCGAGGAGTGGACCGCCGCGATGGCGCGTTGGTGCGACTCCCAGCCGGACCTGGGCAACTTCACCGGCGAGTGCAAGGTACGGCGGGCAGAGCTCAAGCAACTGCGTGGCGCCTGGACCGACGCCCGGGCCGACCTGGCCGCGGTCAGCCCAGCGGATGTCGACGCGTGGGCATCGGGATGTGCGGCGTACGTGCGCGGGGAGCTCGACCGGCTGCAGGGACGGTTCGACTCGGCCGAAGAGAGCTTCGCCGAGGCGAGCGAACTCGGGTACGACCCGCAGCCCGGGCTGGCCATGTTGCGGCTTGCGCAAGGCAGCACTCAGGCAGCTGCGGCGATGATCAAGCGTCGGCTGGCCGAAGCACAGGACGACGCGAAACGCGTGGAGCTGCACCTGGCCGCGACGGAGATCCTGCTGGCGGTGGGTGACACCGAGTCGGCCGACGACGCAGCCTCGGGGCTGCGCGCCCTCGCGGACAAGTGCCGGACCACGCTGGTACAGGCGTCGAGTGCGCAGGCGCAGGCCATGGTCCTGCTCGCCGATCACCGGCCGGATGCCGCGTTGACACCCGCGCGGTCGGCGCTCCGGAAGTGGGTTGAGCTGCGAGCGCCGTACCAGGAGGGGCGCACCCGGCTGCTGATCGCGGACGCGTGCCGTGCGCTCGGCGACGACGAATCCGCGGACCGGGAAACCACCACCGCGCGGGTGATCTTCGAGAAGCTGGGTGCGTACACCGAGCCCACGGACCGGCTGCTCTCACCCCGCGAGATCGAAGTACTACGGCTCGTCGCCACCGGGGCCACGAACCGAGCGATCGCGGCCCAGTTGGTGCTGAGTGAACGGACGGTCGACCGGCACGTGAGCAACATCTTCACCAAGCTGGGCGTCTCGTCCCGGTCCGCGGCGACGGCGTACGGCTTCGAGCACAAGCTGGTCTGACGTACCCATTCACCCAGCGCCCGCGGTTGGGTGATTTCCCCGACGCGGCACCAGGGCCGGAATTCCTACCTTCGAAACAACCGAAGGAGGAACCATGCAGTACGAAACAGTAGTCATCGGGGCCGGCCAGGCCGGTCTGTCGGCCGGGTACCACCTCGCGCAGCGGGGTCAGCCGTTCGTGATCCTGGATGCCGCCGATCGCGTCGGCGGGTCGTGGCTCGAGCGCTGGGACTCGCTCGCGCTGTTCACGCCGGCCGGTCACGACGGGCTACCAGGAGTCAAGTTCGGGAGCGACTATCGGTTCCCGTCGCGGGACGAGATGGTGGCCTATCTGGAGCGGTACGCCGAGCAGTTCAAGCTCCCGATCCGCCTGGGGACCCACGTGGACGGGTTGTTCCGCGAAGGCGACGGCTTCCGGGTCACCGCCGGGCCGGAGTCGTTCCTCACCCGGAACGTGATCCTGGCGACCGGGTACCACCGGGTGCCGAAGACCCCTGCCTTCGCGAGTGAGTTGTCGGCCGACATCGTGCAAATGCACTCCGCCGACTACCGCAACCCAGGGCAGTTGCAGCCGGGCACTGTGCTGATCGTCGGCGCCGGGAACTCGGGAGCCGAGATCGGGATCGACGTCGCCACCGACCACAAGGTGCTGCTGTCCGGCCGCAACGTCGGCTATATCCCGATCGACACCCGCACCTGGCAGGGCAAGGTCTTCTTCCCGGTGATCTGGTGGGTGTGGGAGCACATCCTGACCGAGGAGAAGAAGCCCGGCCGCAAGATCCAGGCGGAGTCACTCGCCGGCCACAGCGAGTTCCTGATCCGGCAGAAGGAGAAGGATCTGCTTGCCGTCGGCATCGAACGGGTCGCCCGCATCGAGGCTGTGGTGGACGGACGTCCGCAGACCGAGGACGGCGTACGGCTCGATGTCGCCAGCATCATCTGGTGCACCGGGTTCACCCCCGGCTTCAGCTGGATCGATCTGCCGGGTCTGGACTCGACCGGACGCCTCGCCAGCGAGCGCGGCGCCGTGACCGGGCAACCCGGTCTCTACGTCCTCGGCCAGCAGTTCGAGTACATGTTCAACTCGCACACCGTCGGCGGAGTCGGCAAGGACGCGGCGTACGTCGTCCGCCACCTCGCCCAGCGGACGACGCGAACCGAGGCGCCCAGCGGGCTCTGAGCTACTTCACTTCGAGCTCGCCCAGTTCGGACCAGTCGTTCTGGGGGAGCTTGAAGTTGACGATGCGCGGGGTCTCGACCAGGTGCGGGGGGAGGTGCGCCTGGGCGGCCTTGAAGTGGGCCGAGGTGACGTGGGCGCTGGCGGCGTCGTCGTCGGCGAAGGCCTCGACGAGCACGTACTCGTTCGCATCGTCCAGGGAGCGGGACCAGTCGAACCAGAGGCAGCCGGACTCGCCGCGGGTGGCCGCGGTGAAGTCGGCGGTGATCGAGGCCCAGTTGTCGGCGTGTTCGGGCTTCACGCGGAACTTGGCGGTAATGAAGATCATGAGGCTAACCTCCGCTGAATCGATCGGACCGGATCGATGCTATCGGTCACCGCCCCGGTGCCGTCGTCGCAATCTGAGATCAGCGCAGGGTGAAGCCGGTCCCCACCGGGTCCCGGGGGTCGAGGGTGAAGGTGGCGGTGCCGGTGCGGTAGGCGGCGCCTTCCACCTCGGTGATGACCCCCGCGGCGGTCTCCTCGACCACGCGGCCCAGGAATGTGGTGCCGACGATGGAGTCGTGGTGCAACACCTGCCCGGGACCCAGCAGGCCCTCATCGTGGAGCAGCGCGAGCCGGGCCGACGTACCGGAGCCGCAGGGGGAGCGGTCGGCCTCGCCGTCGGCGAAGATGGTGAGGTTGCGCTGGTGCGGATTGCCGTCCACGGAGCCTAGGTCGTCGTACAGGATCGTTCCGTAGAGGCCGCTCAGCCGGGGATCCGTGGGGTGGACGGCCACCGAGTTGAGCGCCCATTTGATCTCGCGCCCGATCGCGACGAGCTCGGAGTACGACGAGGGCTGCACCGCGAGCCCGACCGACGACGCCGGGACCGAGGCGTAGAAGGCTCCGCCGAAGCTGATGTCCGCCACCACCTCACCCCGTGAGGTGGACACCGGCACCGCACGATCCACGACGTACGACGGAACGTTGCGAAAGGCAACGCCCGTGACGGCGCCGCCGGAACAGGTGACCCGGGCAACGACCCTGCCGGACGGCACGTCGATCACCACGTCGGTGGCGCCGTCGGCCGCGGCCGGAACGAGCCCGGTCTCCACGGCCCAGGTCCCGAGCGCGATCGTCCCGTGCCCGCACGCGGTCGAGTAGCCGTCCTTGTGCCAGAACAGTACGCCGAAGTCCGCGCCGTCATCGTTGCCCGGGACAACGAAGCAGCCGTACATGTCCGCATGGCCACGCGGTTCGTTCACCAGCAGACGACGAACCGCGTCGATCGAGCCGGACGACTGGGCCGCGACCCGGCGGTCGGGCACCGACGCACCAGGGACGTCCACGGAGGTCACGATCCGGAAGGGTTCACCGGCCGTGTGGTAGTCGACGACGCTCACCGCGTCCATGGTCAGAACCCCAGTTGCTGTCGGAGCGACTCGAGCGTGTGCGCGGACTCCAGCGTCCGCTCGGTGTCCGCCGCCGCGACCGCCTGGGCCAAGGCGTCGGTGGTCACGATGGTGGTCAGCACCTCGGCGGTGATCCCGGTGACCGTGTTCGGGACGTGGATCGCCACCGTCACGTCGTCCGCCAGCCGCTCGGCGATGAGTTGCTCGCTGAGCAGGATGATGCCGGCGCCGACCGCGCGGGCCCGGTCGATCACGATCTCCGCGTCGATCACGAGCCGCCCGGGGGCGATCACGATCACCACGTCGTCGGAGCCGACGGCGAGCAGGTCGTCGGCCAGGCGGAACCCGGCCGTCTGGATGCAGCGGCTGCGGAGTCCGAACCGGCGCAGCTTCAGCGTCAGGTGCTCCGCGGCGACGTAGTTGGCGCCGAACCCGTACGTCGCCACCTCCCGCGCGTCGAGCACCAGCCGGACCGCTTCCCGGAACCCGTCCATCGACATGTGCTGATTGAGGTACTCGATCCGCTCGATCGCCTCGGTGATCACCTGGTCCCACACGTGCTTGGGGTCTCCGCCGGTGGCTTCCATCCGGCTTCGCAGGCGTTCCTCCCGACGGCTCTGGTGCTGGAACGGCGTTGCGACCAGATCCTTCAGCTCGGCCAGGCCGGCGTACCCGAGGGACTGCAGCGTCCGGATCACGGTCGCGTTGCTGGTCTTGCTCGCCTGACCGAGTTCCTGGGCGGACAGGTAGAGCAGTCGCTCCGGCGAGATCTCCGACAGCGACCGGCAGACCGCGCGGGACGCGGGCGTGAACTCGTCCCAGTGCTCCCGGATCCGGCGGCGGAGCTCAGCGAGCGCAGGATTCTTCGTAACCCCTGTTACCTCATCGGCCATATGTGTATCATCCGTTCCCATCGCCCTGTAACAAATCATCCAGCGCAACCCTGATCTGTAACACATCGTAAGGGAAGCGGATCTGCGCTGAGAGCCGCCGTTCACCATCACCCGAAGGACGTTCATGACGGATACCTCGACCTTCTACCAGCGTGGCGCGACGCCGATCTTCGCGTCCCAGGCGGATCAGCGGCTGCACTACTGCCTGTACGTACCGCAGCGGCTGACCGACGACGACCAGGCGCCGCTGGTGGTGGTGCAGCACGGCACGGCCCGGTCGGCGACGAACTACCGCAACCAGCTGAAGGACTTCGCCGAGGACCAGGGCGTGGTGATCCTGACGCCGATCTTCCCCGCGGGGCTGGTGGATCCGACGGACCTGCACAACTTCAAGTTCATCGAGTACCAGGGGATCAGGTTCGACCGGATGCTGCTGGCGATCGTGGACGAGGTCGCTTCCCGGTACCCGGTGGCGGCCGAGCAGTTCTACCTGCACGGGTTCTCCGGCGGCGGGCAGTTCACGCACCGCTTCCTCTACCTGCATCCGGAGCGCCTGGCCGCTGTATCGATCGGCGCGCCCGGGCGGATCACCCAGCTGGACGACACGTTGCCGTGGTGGCTGGGGACGAAGGGGTTCGAGGAGAAGTTCGGGCAATCGATCGACTTCGACGCGCTCCGCAAGGTGCCGATCCAGCTCGTCGTCGGCACTGAGGACGTGGAGAGTTGGGAGATCATGAACCCCGGTGAGTCCAACTGGATGGATGGCGCCGAGCTCACCGGCAGCACGCGGATCGAGCGGCTTCGCACTTTGGAGAAGAACTACCGGTCGCACGGGCTGGACATCACGTTCGACCTGGTCGAGGGTGCCGCTCACTCGGGCCGCAAGATCCTGCCGACGGTGGAACGCTTCCTCACGGACCAGCTCAAGAACCGGTAAAGAAAGAAATGAAAGGGCGGGGTTGAGGAGTCAGCCGGTAAGGCCCAAGTAGGTGAGTACGGCGAGGACTCGGCGGTTGCTCGTGTCGTCGTCGGTGAGGCCGAGCTTGGTGAACAGCGAGGTGGTGTGCTTGCCGATGGCGCTCTCGCTGAGGAACAGCCGTTGCCGGATGGCCTGGTTGGACAGGCCTTCGGCCATCAGGCCGAGGACGTCGTGCTCGCGCTCGGTGAGGCGGTCGAGCCGCTTGTTCGCCGTACCGTTGGAGAGCAGTTTGGAGATGACGGCCGGATCCATCGCGGTACCGCCGGCGGCGACCCGTTCCAGCGCGTCGATGAACTGATCGGCCTCGAAGACGCTCTCCTTGAGCAGGTAGCCGACGCCACTGGCGCCGTCGGTCAGGAGCTCGCGGGCGTACAGCTGCTCGACGTGCTGGGACAGGATCAGAACCGGCAGGCCGGGCACCTCGCGGCGTGCGGCGAGGGCGGCCCGCAGCCCCTCGTCCGACTGCGTCGGTGGCATCCGGACGTCGATGATCGACACGTCCGGCCGCCACTTCAGCAGCGCGTCAAGGGTCTCGGGCCCGGTGGTCGCCGTCGCCACGACCTCGTGTCCGTAGGCCTCGATCAGGCGAACCATCCCGTCCCGCAGCAGGTAGAGGTCTTCGGCTACAAGGATTCGCATGGCATCGTCATCCTCGCACGCGTCGGCCCACCGAGCGGGCTGGTGATCTCCAGCGACCCGTCGAAGGCCGCGAGCCGCCGGCGCAGCCCGCCGAGCCCGCCCGCCGGATTCACCTCGGCCCCACCCCGGCCGTTGTCCTCGACCGTGGCCACGATGCCGGTGCTGTCGGCAACGATCGTGATCTGCGCCTGGGACGCCTCGGCGTGCTTGACCGCGTTGGTGAGCAGCTCGGCGATCCCGAAGTACAGCGCGGACTCGATCGGCGGATCCAGGCGCGGCTCGCCCTCGGCGCTGACCGCCGTCTCGAGCGGACTGTCCAGGGCGAACGCTCGTACGGCGTCCACGAGCCCGCGCTCGTTCAGCACCGGTGGGTTGATCCCGCGGACCAGTTCGCGCAGCTCGGACAGCGAGGTGGCCGCGCCGACCCGGGCTTCCTTCAACAGGGCTTTGGCTTGGGCCGGGTTGGTCTCCATCAGTTTCTCCGCCGTCGCCAGCGACAGACCGAGAGCGACCAGCCGGGCCTGGGCTCCGTCATGCAGATCTCGCTCGATCCGGCGGATCTCGGCAGCCTGCGCGATCGTCGCGTCCGCACGCTGCGCGGTGAGCTCCTCGACCCGGTCCGACAGGGCCATCGCCGGCGTCGGGCGCAGGAACCGTACGGCGATCGGCCCCAAGGCTCGCCACGCGTACGGCGCACTCGCAACCGCCACCACCAAGCCGACGACTCCGAGCAATGGCATCGACTGTGCGAACCCAAGGACCGCCGCGACAACGCCGGCCGGTGGAATCGCGGCGGCCAGTCCGGCCGTGACCAGCAGGATCGCGGCGAACCGCAGGTCCCGCCAGTTCGCCGGATCCGTCCAGCGCACCCGCATCGCCAGATCCTTCTCGGAATCCCGGCGACTGCGCTCGTACGAGTGACCGTTCCACCAGTAACCCGTCGACAGTTGCACCACTGTCCCGAGCTCCCGGTAGTCGGCCGGGATCACCGTGCCGGTCCATCGAGCGACGAGAGTACGGACCATCCGGCAGACCGGCCGGAGGAGCAGGAGAGTGCCGATGCCGGCCCACACAACCGGCGCGATCCAGGTCCACGGGTTCCGCCACCAGATCGCCACCACCACGGCGGAAGCCCACACGGCCGGCACCAGCACGCTGATCGCCAAGACGATGCACGCCCGGACGAACCCCACACCGGCCTTCGCTACCCACGCCATCGGAACCTCTTCCTCGCTACGGTTGGTGATTTCACTGTGCACCATTCGCGCAGCCATTTCGGCCAGATCAGCACTGAAGTAGGGCTACCCCCACCCCACTGTGTATCCAGCCGCAACCCGGCCTCCAAAACAGACGTCAGCCGCTGTGCCCGGTGGGGGCAGCAGCGGCTGGCGTTTGCTGTAGAGCGACCTGGACAAGGGGTGTCAGGCAGCTTGCGGCACGCGGTTGCGGTTCTTCGCGGCCCAGACGGCCCGGCGCAGCTTCGCCTTGTCGGGGTAGCCGGCCGCTCGGCCGATCTCGTAAACGTCGTGGCTGCGCATGTTGACCATGCCGGCGACGAACCAGACCGGGCTGCCCTCGGCCAGCATCGTGATGATCAGGTTCTCGGTGGTAGCGGTGGTGTTCATTCTGACCCTCTCCTTTTGGTCGCTCTTACTGATACGTCGGATCAGGCCGGCCGGAATCGACACCACCTCGACAAGTTTTTGGCTAGTTTGGCGCGGTGACGATCACTCCGAGCGATCCGTACGCCGCCTACTCCGCCCTCCGCCTCTCCGGACCGGTCCACCGCATCGCCGGACCCGACGGAAGTCCCTCCTGGCTCGTCACCCGGTACGGCGATGTCCGCCGAGCCCTCGCCGACCCACGGCTGTCCGTCGACAAGCGGAACGCACTGCCCGGGAACTACCGCGGCCTGAGCCTCCCGCCCGCCCTCGACGCCAACCTGCTCAACCTGGATCCGCCCGACCACACCCGCATCCGGACCCTGGTCACCCGAGCCTTCACACCGGCTCGCGTCGTCGCGCTGGCCGATCCGATCCGTCGTACGGCGCGCGCTCTGCTGGAACCCGTCGTACGAGAGGGCCGGGCCGACCTGGTCGCGGAGTATGCGGCACCACTGCCGATCACCGTGATCTGCGATCTGCTCGGCGTACCGGAGGAGATTCGGACCGACTTTCGGGCCTGGACCGACACCATCCTCGCGCCGCCCGGTCCGGACGAGGCGCGGGCCGCGATCGGCGCGATGCTGCAGTTCTTCGGCGACTTGATCAAGAGCAAGCGGTCGACGCCCGGCGACGATCTGGTCAGTGATCTGATCGCCGCGCGGGACGACGCCGACCGGCTGACCAACGACGAGCTGACGTCACTCGTCTTCCTGATCCTCTTCGCCGGCTACGAGAACGTCGTACACCTCATCGGCAACGCGACACTCGCACTGCTCGACGACCCGGCACTGTGGGAGCAGTTGCTGCGGGACCGGTCGCTGCTGCCGGGCGCCGTCGAGGAGCTGATGCGGTACGACGGACCCGCGCCGCTCGCGATCAGGCGGTTTCCGGTCGAGGACGTGGAGATCGGTGGTGTGGTGATCCCGGCGGGGGAGACCGTGCTGCTCGGGCTGTCGTCGGCGAACCGTGACGCGGAGCGGTTCGCCGATCCGGACCGAGTGGACTTCGATCGCGTGGCCGGCGGCCATCTCGCGCTCGGTCACGGCATCCACTATTGCGTCGGTGCGCCGCTGGCCCGCCTCGAGGTCGCCATCGCGCTGGAGGCGCTGCTCGACCACACTCCCTCGTTGTCGCTCGCCGTACCGCGGTCCGAGCTGCGCTGGCGCGACACGATCCGTACGCGCGGTCTGCTCGAGCTCCCGGTGATGACGAAAACAGAGCGCCCCGATCAATGATCGGGGCGCTTGTCCGTGTGGGTCCCGGGGGGAGTGGGACCACCACACGTTGGGGGGGACTTTGACGTTAACAAGGCCAGGGGGTCATCGGCGAACTCATCCGTCGAACGGTGCCAACTCTGCGCTCAGCGGCTGGTTCGCTTCCGGTACAACGAAGTAGCGAGAGTGACCGAGAACAGGAGTAGACCACAACACCACGCGAGCGCGATCCAGCCGTTGTTTCCCAGCGGCGTTCCGATCAGCAGGCTGCGCACGGTCTCGATCACCGGCGTGATCGGCTGGTGCTCACTGATCGGCCGCAACCACGACGGCATCGTCTCGGGCCGGACGAACGCGCTGCTCAGGTACGGCAGGAACAGCATGAAGAAACTCAGTGTGCTGGCCGACTCGACCGACTTCGCGATGACGCCGAGACCCGCCGCGAGCCAGGAGAGCGCGAGGACGTAGAGCAGTAGCAGCCCGATCGTGGCGAGCCAGTCGACGACGGACCCGGCCGGCCGGAATCCCATCGCCAGCGAGGCGAGGATGACGATCGCCGTCGACGCCGCGTTCCGCGCGACGCTCCCGGTGACATGCCCGGTCAGTACGGCGAAGCTGCGGATCGGCAGCGAGCGCAGCCGGTCGATCATCCCGCTGGTCATGTCGTCCGCGACCACCATCGCCGTCGACGCGGCGCCGTATCCGGTGGTGAGCAGCAGGATCCCGGGGACGACGTAGTTGATGTACTCAGTGCCGGTGTTGATCGCGCCACCGAACACGTACACGAACAGCGCCATCATCAGCAGTGGCATCAGGATCGACGCGAACAACGTGTCGACGTTCCGCCGCGCGAGCCGGACGCTGCGATCCATCATCGTCACCGCGTCCAAGATTCCTTGAAGTGACATGTCTGCTCCTAAGCGGTCAGCGCGAGGAAGACGTCGTCGAGCGTCGGCCGGTGTGACGACACGCGCTCCGGCTGCAGCCCGTTGTCCCGGAGGACATCGAGTACGTGATGCAGGTGTGCCGCCGTACCGTCCGACGGAAGGCTCAGCACGTCCTGGCCGGCGATCCCGTCCAGTACGCCGGTTGCCTTGAGCAACTCGGGTTCGGTGCGGAAGCGGAGCTCGATCCGTTCGCCGCCGATCTGTGCTTTCAACGCGTCAGCGGTGCCGGTGGCAACGACCCGGCCGTGGTCGAGCAGCACGATCCGGTCGGCCAACCGGTCCGCCTCCTCCAGGTACTGCGTGGTCAGCAGGATCGTGGTGCCGTCGCGGACCAGGTCGCCGATCGCGTCCCACATCGTCGACCGGCTGGCCGGGTCCAGCCCGGTGGTCGGTTCGTCCAGGAAGATCACCCGCGGTCGCGCGATCAGGCTCATCGCCAGATCGAGTCGTCTCCGCATCCCGCCGGAGTACGTCTTCACTCGCCGGTTCATCGCGTCGGTCAGTCCGAACTGCTCCAGCAGTTCACCGGTCCGGCGCCGGGCCGCGGGTTTGCCCAGATGCATCAGGCGTCCGACCATCACGAGGTTCTCCCGGCCGGTCTGGTTCTCGTCGACCGCGGCGTACTGCCCGGTCAGGCTGATCACTCCGCGGACCTTGGCCGGCTCGCGGAGTACGTCGTACCCGGCGATGGTGGCGTCGCCGGCATCCGGCCTGGTCAGGGTGGTCAGGATCCGCACGGTGGTGGTCTTGCCGGCGCCGTTCGGACCGAGCAGGGCGAGCACGGAACCCGCACGGACCTGCAGGTCGACGCCGGCCAGCACCTCGGTCGCGCCGAACGACTTCCGCAGTCCGGCTGCCTCGACGATCATTGTGCCCTCCTTACTGCGTATTAGATACGCTAAATAGCGTAGCAGGTACGCAATACAGCTTGACAACCCCTAAACTGATCTGGTGGACCCGGGAGAGAAGGCCGAGTTGCCGGAGTTGCCGGCCGACGTGGCGTTGATGTGGCGCCTGCGGGAGACGCCCCGGCGCGGGCCGAAGCCGTCACTGACCCTCGACGACATCGTCCGGGCCGCGATCGAGATCGCCGACGAGGAGAACGACCTGGCCGCGGTCTCGATGGCCCGGGTCGCCGAGCGGCTGGGCAACTCGACGATGGCGCTCTACCGGCATGTGAAGAGCAAGGACGACCTGCTCGTGCTGATGTCGGACGCCGCGATCGAGCGCCCCGACCCGACGCCGGCCGGGATCGACTGGCGGACCGGTCTGACGTTCTGGGCGGACAACGTGCTGACCGCGATCCGCAGACACCCGTGGTATGCGCGGATCCCGATCTCCGGCCCGCCGGCCGGCCCGAACAACCTCGCCTGGTTCGACTCCGCCCTCGCCGCGCTGCAGGACACCGGTCTGCCGGAGGAGGCGAAAGTCGGCATCGTGATGGGCCTGATCACCTACGTCCAGGGCGAGGTCCGGATGGCCTTCGATCTGGCCCGCGGGTACGCCGACAACCCGGCGGCCTTCCAGCAGTTCGGCGCCACCCTGGCGCGGGTCGCGGACCCCCGGGTCTACCCGGCGGTCGCCCGCACCGTCGAAGCCGGCGTCTTCGACGAGGTCGGCAGCTTCGAGGAAGACAACGAGGCCGACTTCGACTTCGGCCTCCAGCTCTACCTGGACGGCGTCGCCGCCTTCATCGACCGGGTGTGCCAGTCCAGCTGAATGATCGCGTCCGCTGCCGGCGCGGTGGCGGCGATCAGGCGGGCGTTGCGCTCGTCGGAACCGAAGGCTCGTTCATGGGCTTCCTCGGGTGATCGACCGTACCGGCGGTGGCGGGCCTCCAGTCGTTCGTGCCGCAGTTGTTCGGGCACTTCGACGTACCAGCACTGGTCGAGCAGCGTGCGGATGGTTGCCCAGGGCATCTCGTCGAGCAGCAGGTAGTTGCCCTCGGTCACGACCAGCGTGACCTCCGGTGCGATCCCGATACTCGCGGCGATCGAATCCTCCAGCCCACGATCGAATCGCGGCGCCCAGATCAGCTCGTCCGGGGCCTCCTTCAACCTTCTGAGCAAGGCGACGAACCCATACCCGTCGAACGTGTGCGGCGCCCCCTTCACCGCCGCCAGCCCCAACTCCTCCAACACCGACTGCGCCAGGTGATACCCATCCATCGGCACGAGCGCCACCGTGTGCCCGTCCGCAGTCAGCTTCGCCGCGAGCTGCTCGGCGTACGTCGACTTTCCCGCCGCCGGCGCCCCGGTAATCCCCAGGAGCGATCGCGAGCTGCGGGTGGCGAGGCCGACGGCACGGTCGTAGGCGGCGGCCGGATCCAGTGTGAGCACCCACCGATCCTAGGGCCGCGCGCCGCACCGGCCGCTTGTCAGGCGAGGTAGCCGTCGGGGCGGATCAGGATCTCGTCGCCGGCGGTTGCGTGGTAGTGGGCGAACGCTTCCGGGGAGCTGTACGTCGTTCCGATGTCCACGGTGTGGGGGTGGGTGGCCGGGGTGGTGGGGGAGAAGCGCAGGAGCGTCTCGTGGGGGCCGTGGAGGAGGTCGAACAAGCGGAGGTTGTTGCCTGCGGCATCGACTAGCGGAGCGTCGGGGGCGCGGTCGCCGGATGCGATCGGGCGGGTGTCCGACAGGTCGCGGTAGGAGACGTCGAGCTGGCGAGTGTTCTCGCCGCGCTCCATCGCGGACTCGTCGCCGTCGACATGCTTCTGCAGCAGGTCCTCGCTGATCCCGAGCACGCGCTTGGCGTTCGTCCGGCGCTCGGTCTCGTACGTCGCGAGTACCTCTTCACGACCGTCCGCGAGCTTCCAGCCGAGGTTGTACGCATCCTGGACGCCGGTGTTCAGGCCCTGACCTCCGGTCGGCGGGTGCACGTGCGCCGCGTCGCCGGCGATGAAGACGCGGCCGACCCGGAACCGCTCGGCCAGGCGTACGTTCGGGCGCCACACCGTCGACCAGGTCAGGTCGCGGAGCTTCGCCGTACCGGGACCGGCGTACCGATCGACCAGCTCCTGCAGGGCTTCGATCGAGGTGTCGGCGTCGTCGGTGTCGAGGGGAGCGCCGAACTGGAACTGGTCCCCACCGGAGAGCGGAGTCATCGCGATTCCGGCCATCGGGTTCTCCTTGGTCGCGAACCAGTAGCCGACCTCGTGGTCGAGCCCATCGGCCGTGACATCGCCGAGCAGCGTCCGGATCGACTCATCCGTCGTCCCCTCGAACGCGATCCCGAGGTGCTTGCGAACGAAGCTCCGGCCGCCGTCCGCGCCGACCAGGTAGTCCGCCGCGACGGTCTCGCCGGTGGAGAGCTCGGCGGTCACCGAGTCGTCGTCCTGGGCGAACCCGACGACCGCGGTGTCCAGCTCGACGGCAACGCCGTACTCGGACAGCTTGTCGCGGAGGATCTTCTCGGTGCGCGACTGGCCGAGCATCCGGGCGTTCGGGTACGGGATGTCCGGGGTGGGCTCGACAGGCTCGGCCATCCGGCGCTGGTCGACCATCGTGCTGTCGAGGTAGATCTTCATCAGCGGGATCGCGATGCTCTGCTGCAAGACCTTCTCGAGTACGCCGAGGTCCTCGAACACCTCCAGCGTCCGCGGCTGCAGTCCGTCGCCCCGCGATCCGTTGAAGAACTCGGTCGCCTTGTCGATCACGCGAACGGCGATGCCCCGCCGCGCGAGGTCGATCGCCAGCGTCAGGCCGGTCGGCCCGGCACCTGCAATCAGGACGTTCATACTGGTCTCCTTTACTGAATCATGATTCACTGAATTCGGATTCAGTGTGAACCTGGCTAGGGTTCGCTGTCAAGGAGGTTCCTGGTGACGGACGCGGTGAGCCGCCGGCAGCGGGCGGCCGGGACCGAGGTGGCGCTGAAGCAGGCCGCCCGGGAGGTGTTCGCCGAGCGCGGATACCTGAACACGAAGATCACCGACATCACCGCGGCCGCGGGCCGGGCGACGGGGTCGTTCTACAACCACTTCGCGAGCAAGGAGGAGCTGCTCGAGGCGCTCCTGAACGACATGCTCGCGGAGGCGGACGAGGCGGTGCACGACGATGCCGGCCACGACGCGGACTTCAGCAAGTTGTCAGCGGTTCGCTGGCACGTGGCGGCGTTCTGGCGGTTCTACCAGGCGCATCTGCCGGAGATGATCGCGGTGAAACAGGCCGCGATGGCCGACCCTGAGCTCGGTCGTCGGCTGCAGCAGATCATGGCCGACGACGACCAGCACATGATCGAGCACTTCTCCCACCTGCCGAACCCGCCGGCCGATCCGCTGGTCCAGATCTCCGCGATGAACGCCCTGATGGAGGGCTTCGCCTACACCTGGCTCGTGGTCAACCCACCCAACGGCCAAACAATCACCGACGAAGCCGCGATCGAAACCCTCACCAACCTCCTCCACCACGGGCTGACCGGCGGTGCACGCTAGCTCGTCATGTGCACAATGGGAGGATCTGTGGGCCCTGTTGGGGAGGCATCGTGGCCGACATCGAATCCGTGCAGCCTAAGATCCCGCTCGGTCACAAGGTGCGGGCCGCACTCGGCGCTCTGCTCGCGCTCCTGGTGATCCTGACCGGAGTCGCGATCGTCCTCGTCGTCAGTCTGAGCCGGGACGAGTCCCGGGTGAAGGACGACGTTCCGTTCGCGACGGCGATCGCCTCGGCGTCCCTGGACGCGAAGAGCGTCGCCAACGACCAGCGCGGCTTCCTGCTGACCGGCGACTCGATGTACCTGCGCGAGGCCGACCAGAGCGCGACCGCCGTACGCCGGGAGCTCGCGACCGCGGTGCGAGTAGCGACCACGGACGAGCAGCGCCGGGCGGCGAGTGCATCCAGTGCTGGATTCGAGCGCTGGTGGACCGCCACCCGCGCCGAGTTCGCGCGCTATCAGGCCGGTGACAAGCAAGCAGCCATCGCGGCGTCGGTCGGACCGGATCGAGCGTTGCGTAAGCAGTACGAGGAATCGCTGCAGCAGACCCGGAGTCTTGGCCAGACCACACTGCAGTCCGCTACCAGTTGGCTGCCCAGCTCGGCGACGAGAGCAGTCGTCATCCTGGTTGGCTGCCTGGTGGTGGCGTTGCTGGCCGGCTCTGTCATCGCGTACTGGCTGGTGCGGCAGATCTCGATGCCGCTCTTCAAGCTCGCGGCGATCCTGACGGCCGACCCACTCTGATCCGGGCTACTCGTCGGGTGGCGGGGGCTCTTCGGCGCCTTCGCGTTCGTCGCGGGCGGCCCACTCCATCAGGGTGTCGAGGGAGTAGATGTTGTCGTCGATGGTCTCGTGCAGGTCGCCCAGCTCGGCGAAGCGGGCCGGGACTGTTTCGATCGTGAAGTCCTTCGGATTGACGTCATCGATCTCGTCCCAGCGGATCGGTGTCGAGACGGTGCCTTCCGGATTCCCGCGGACCGAGTACGCGGCGGCGATCGTGTGGTCCCGTGCGTTCTGATTGAAATCGACGAACAGCTTCTTCGGATCCCGGTCCTTGCGCCACCAGGTCGTGGTCACGTCATCCGGTGCGCGCCGCTCGACTTCCCGCGCGAAGGCGAGTGCGGCCCGGCGTACGTCGGAGAATCCGTACGCCGGCTCGACGCGGACGTAGATGTGGATCCCTGAACCGCCCGACGTCTTCGGATACCCGACCGCACCCAGCTCCTCCAGAACTTCCTGCGCGGCGTGGGCGACCCGGCGGACCCGATCGAACGGGCAGTCCGGCATTGGGTCGAGGTCGATCCGCCACTCGTCCGGCTTCTCGGTGTCGGCGCGGCGCGAGTTCCACGGGTGGAACTCGACCGTCGACATCTGCACCGCCCAGGCGACGTGCGCGATCTCGGTGACGCACAGCTCGTCGGCGGTCCGGTTGTACCGCGGGAACTTCACCCGCACGGTTTCCATCCACGGTGGTGCCCCATGCGGCAGCCGCTTCTGATGCACCTTCTCGCCGGACACGCCCTCGGGGAACCGGTGCAACATGCACGGCCGCTCCCGCAACGCCCGCACGATCCCGTCGCCGACGGACAGGTAGTACTTCACCAGGTCCAGCTTCGTCTCACCCCGAGCAGGGAAGTAGACCCGATCCGGATTCGAGATCCGCACCGTGCGTTCCCCAACCTCCAGCTCGATCGCCGGAGACTTCGCCTTCCCCTTGGACTCAGCCATGACCTCAACCTAACCGCGCCCAGGGACAAACCGCACTAAGGCACGTCTCCCGATCCCACGCCGCCGAGTGCCGCGCAGTAGGCGTGGGATCGGGAGACGTGCCTACGCCAGTCTGGTGAGCCAGGCTCGGGTGTCGGGGGTGCGGCCGTACTGGAGGTCGAGCAGGCTGCTGCGGATCGACCGGGTGACCGGGCCGACGCCGTAGTCGATGGAGTGATCGCCGATGGTGAGGTCGCCCTCGGGCCAGGCGACCCGGCCGATCGGGGTGATGACCGCGGCCGTGCCGGACGCGAACACCTCGGTGATCTCACCGGTACGAACGCCGTCCTTCCACTCGTCCGCGGAGATCAGGCGCTCCTCAACGGTGTGCCCGAGGTCCTTCGCGAGCTCGACGACCGAGGCCCGGGTGACGCCTTCCAGGATCGAACCGTTCAACGCAGGCGTCGCGATGCGGCCGTCGGCGTACACGAAGAACATGTTCATGCTGCCGATCTCCTCGAGCCACTTGTGCTCGACCGCGTCGACGAAGGCGACCTGCTCGCAGCCGTTGGCGACCGCCTCGGCCAGTCCGGCGAGGCTGGCCGCGTAGTTTCCGCCGCACTTCGCCGCACCGGTCCCGCCGGGGGTTGCGCGGATGGTCGAGGTCGTCAGCCAGATGGAGACCGGCTTGGGGCCGGTGTCGAAGTACGGACCCGCGGGCGATGCGATGACCCCGAAGAGCACCTCCCGAGCCGGCCGCACGCTCAGCGCGGCCTCGGTGGCGATCATGTACGGGCGCAAGTACAGACTGGTCTCGCCGTCCTCGGCCGATGGCACCCATGGCTCGTCCACGGTCACCAATGCACGGAGCGCCGCGATGAACGCGTCCTCCGGAACGTGTGGCAGCGCAAGCCGCTGAGCACTCGCAGTGAATCGGGCAGCGTTGCGATCCGGCCGGAACGCCCACACGGATCCATCCGCATGCCGGTACGCCTTGAGGCCTTCGAAGATCTCCTGCGAGTAGTGCAGTACGGCGGCGGCCGGGCTGACCGTGAGTGGTGCGTACGCCGTCACCCGCGCGTCTTGCCATCCGCCCTCGGTCGTCCAGTTGGCCACGACCATGTGGTCCGTGAACGCCTGCCCGAACCTCGGCTTGGCCAGCACCTGCGCCCGAGCCTCCGCACTGGCCGGATCACTCCGCAACTCAACCGCGAAATCCCAAGCGCCTGTCACCGTCGTCTCAGCTGTCACCCTCCGCACGCTACTCCCGTCACTGTCCCGGCCACGACCCGCTGCCCACACTCCGGCCGCTCAGGTACGCCCGTCGCTCCAGAAGCACCTGCAGATCCCGTACGCCGAGCAGCCCGGGCTCACGCTGTCGTGCAGCGGACAGCACCCGGTCGGCGTCGTCGTACAAGTAATAGGTGTGCCACTCGTCCGGAAGCTCGACCAGCACCCGCATGGCCAGTGCCAGCGCGGCAGCGACCTCTCCTTCCAGCGCTAGGCACTCTGCCTGCGCCACCTGCAGCCTGGCCCGCTCGCCCAGGTTGTCGTCGGGACACAGCTCCAGCGCGCGTCCCAGCAGCAGACATCCGGCCGTCCCGTAGCCCAGGCTCGTGCACACTCGGCCTTCCAGACCATGCACCTGGTACGGCGGTAGGTCGTGCGTGCTTGCCGAGGGCAACGCATCGGAACAGCTGAGCACCTCCTGCAGAGCTCGGTGCGCCTCGACTGCCTCGCCCAGCGCGGCGAGCACCCGTGCACGCACCGCATGAGCCTGGAGAACGGCGCTCGGCCGAACCAGTCCGTGCTGCGCAAGCGCCAACGCGTCGTCGGCCAGCTCCAGCAGTTGCGGCAGGGGCCTCCGCTCCGCCAACCCGCTGACCGCTTCGGCGGCCCGCAGCTCACTCCGGAGCCAGCCCTCGCCCGAGTCGTCCGCGATCGCTCGGCCGGCCCACCACCAACGCCGCGCACCGCGCGACTCCCCGAGCCCGGTCAGTGTCTCGGCGATCAGCACACACAGTCGCGTGGCCCGGACCGCTTGGGAGGCCACGTGCTCCGGCCCACGAGCCTGCAGCAGCTGCAGCTCACTCACGAGCTCCGGCAACAGCCGACCCGGCGGAACACTGTGGGGGTCTCCGCATTCGTCGACCGCGTCCTCTCCGCCGTACCCACTGGTCAGCTGATGCCACGCCGCGCCCAACGGATCCAGGGGGAGCGGCTCGACTGGGGTGGCTCTGCGGTGTTTCTCCGCGTAGGTGTCGGTCAGCTGGTGGCCGGTGCCGAGCTCGCGGTCGCAGAGGCGCGCCAGGTCGGCGGATCCCGGGCGTTGGCCGCGCTCCACCTGCGACAGGTAGCTGTAGTCGTACCCGACGCGACCTGCCAGTTGCCGCAGGCTCAAGCCGACCGCCTGCCTGCACTGCCTCAACTGCGTGCCGAACCTTGCTCCGATAGCTGTCCCAGAACTCGTTTCAGCCACAGGATCACCCCCGCTCACTGGTCCGCCTGGTGGTTGCGGTGCGTGTCGATGACGTTACGAGCCCCCACCGACAAAACCAGCCCAAGCGGGGCAGTCAGGGGTGTGGGCTGTTCTCACAGCCCACAGACCACACCTGTTGTGCACAGCGCGCGCTGGGCGATTGTTCAGAGGTGAACACGATGCAGCGACAGGCTCGCCTCTTCCGTCTGGTCCGCCACACCGACCCCTCCGGCGTCCACGGGATCGGCACGCTCGCAGAGGGCGTGGAGTGGTCGGACGGCACCGTTGCGCTGAGGTGGCGCGGTCCGTGGCCGAGCACGTCGACCTGGGACGGCGGGGTCGACTCTGTGCTGTCAGTCCACGGCGCCGGCGGCCGCACCCAGATCCACTGGCTCCCCACTGCACCCGAGCTCGTGAGCAGGACGTCCGCACCGCCGAGACCAGCAGAACGCGTGCACACCGTCTGGCTGCCGGGGCCCGGCCTGGACGGCCTGTGCTCCCGCTGCGGTCAGCCCTGGCCGTGTCTCAGCTGCGGACCGTAGCCACCCGGGCCGAGTGAGGTGAGACACCGCTGCCAGGCGCGTGCTGATCCGGTTTAGTCTGAGGAGATTTGGTCGGGTGCGGAAGGGGTGGTGCCGAGTGGCGGACGGTACGGTTGTGGATCCGCTGGACGAGCTGGATGCGCAGTTGGCACGGCTGCGGAATGTCGCCGACGAGCTGCGCGGGGCGCGGGGGCGGCCGGTGCTCGAGGGCAACCAGATCGAGCTGATCGAGGACGGGCCGACCCTGCTGCGCGCGTACGAGGAGTTGCAGAAGAACTCCCGGTACGAGGTGCGCGTGCTGGATCGGCCGCCGTACGTGACGCCGCCCTCGACCCAGCAGAAGCTGGAGCTGGACCGGCTCGGGGACGGCGTCGAGTACCGGGCGATCTATGGGACGGAGATCTTCGAGTCCGAGGACATCATGGGGGTGCTGCCGGAGCTGCAGGCGGCCGGCGAGGTGGGCCGGGTGCTGGCGCAGGTGCCGATGAAGATGGCGGTGGGGGATGACCACACCGCGCTGATCGGATTGACGAAGCGGGCGCCGGCCGAGTCCAACCTCCTGATCAGATCGTCCGGATTGCTCGACGGGTTGATCGCGACGTTCGAGATGTTGTGGGCGTTGGCCATCCCGATGCCCGCACTGCTGGCCAACGGAGAGGTCCCGGCGCTGCGGGCGCCGGACCGGGACATCCTGCTCTTGCTCGCCGGTGGCGCGACGGACGACATGATCAGCCGGCGGTTGCGGATCAGCCCTCGGACGACCCAACGCCGGGTCCGCGCGCTGATGGAATCGCTCGGCGCGCAGACCCGGTTCCAGGCGGGTGTTCAGGCCGCCCGGCGTCGCTGGATCTAGTTCAGCGTCACCACCGTCCCGGCCCGGTTCGGGAACTCGACGAAGCCGGTGGAGCGCTTGTCAGTCGGCAGACCCGACCAGGACGCGGTGACCTGGAAGGGCTTGAACGCCGCTGGTGCGACCGGCGGGCTGACCTGCAGCGCACGACCCGACGTGGACGCCACCACGTTGGTCTGCATCGTGTACTGCGTGGTGTCGGCGCCCGGCGGGTTGGTCAGCGTGATCGCGAGGACACCCCACACGCCAAGGGTCGGTGCCGGGACAGTCGCCGACGCCTGGTTGGAGCCGTCGCCCACGAAGGACAGCAGCTGCATCTGACCGTTCACGACCTTGTAGAGCACCAGCCAGATGCTGCCGGCCGGGTCCACGGTCTTGATGTTCCACTGCACGGCCTTGGTCTGCGCGGTCACCGTGACCGGGTAGTTCGGCAGATCCGCATCCGCAGCACCAGCGGCTACGGCGCCTGGCACGAGCGGAGCCGAGACCACGCCGTACGAACGGATCGGAGCGCCTGCAGCACCCGAGGTCGCCTCGAAGGAGACACTGCCGGAGGCGCCGGAGCCGGTGACGTTGGCCGGTGCCAGCACCGACGTCGGGACCACGGCGATGGGACTACGGACAGTCTTGCCCGCGCCCTGCCAGTTCAGCCAGCCGCTGGTCGTGTCACCGGAGGCTCCGGTGTCCAGCGTGAGCTTCACCTTGAACGTCTTGGTCTGACCCGCTGCAGTGAAGTTCAGGATGGACGGTGTCACCTCGGCCTTCATGCCCGGCACCGAGACGGTCGCTCGGTACAGCCCCGGCGTCACAGCAGTCACGCGGCGGGTGATTGTCTGCGTGCCCAGCAGTTGGCCGACCGCGATGGACGGAGCGTTGTAGTCACTCGGGTCGATCGCCGGTGCGCCGGTGCCGGTGTCGACACCGCTGCCTTCCAAGTAGCCCAGCCAGTCCGCATCACCCGAGTCGTAGATCAGTCCGGGATCCAGCATCTTCGACGGCTGCACCTCGCCGGCACCTCGGTCGAAGGGGTTGCTGTTGACGGCGCCAGTAGAGGTCAGTACGTCGCCGGCAGTCGTCATCAGCGCGGACTTGACCGCCATCGGCGACCAGTCCGGGTGCGCTGACAAGTACAGCGCGGCCAGGCCGGCCACATGCGGCGCGGCCATCGACGTACCCGAGTAGAACGCGTAGCTCTGGCCGGCGTTCGTCGGCGGTGCGACCGCGGCGAGCACGTTGACACCCGGTGCCGCGAGGTCCGGCTTCAACAGATCGCCATGGCTCGAGGTCGACGGTCCACGCGACGAGAAGTCGGCCATCTGCGGGTAAGGGTCGCCGGTGCCGCTGGTGTTCCCCGGCACAAGCTCAGCGGTCGCGTTACCGCCGGCCGCGTACGCCTTGACGGTCAGCGCGGCCGGCACGTTGAGGTGCACAGTCGGTACGACGTGGGAGTCGCCGAGCGCGTCCTGGTCGAACAGGTTGAGCAGCACCATCCCCACACCGCCGGCCCGCTTCACCTCGGCGGACTTGTCCACGCGGGCGCCCACGCCGCGCTCACACACGACGATCTTGCCCGCGGTCTTGGCCGGGTCGAGCGTGCCGGGCAGACACCCCAGTGCGTCGGAGTCGCTGGCCGTTGCGGTCTTCACAGCCGGACCGCCGACCAGGGGGTGTACACGGGTGTTGGCAGCGATGCTCGTGCTGATTCCGGCGTACTTCTGCCCGTTGCCCAGCACAACAGTCCCCGCGTACGGCGCTACCGTGCTCGCGCCGACCGTGGTCACCCACGGCGAGGTGTTGTCGAGCGTGGACGCGTCAGGACCGGAGTTGCCACCGGCCGCGGACACGAAGATGCCGGCCGAGGCCGCGGACAGGAAGGCGAGCTGGACCGGGTCGGTGTGCGCGGACTCGAAGATCGAGCCGACCGAGTAGTTGATGACGTCGACTCCGTCGGCCACCGCCTGGTCGATCGCGGCCAGGATGTCCGACGTGAAGCCACCGGAGTTCTGGCCGTCCTTGCCTTCCCAGAGCGCCTTGTACACGGCGATCTTGGCGGCCGGGGCGACGCCGGAGACGGTGCCATAGTTGATACCGCCCACTGCGACGTCGACGCCCGGGTTGCCTGCGGCGGTCGAGGCAGTGTGGGTGCCATGGCCCTGTCCATCACGCGGTGAGACGTAGTCCGCCCGTGCTTCCGGTGGGACGAAGCTGAGCCAGCCGTCACCGAAGTACTTGGCGCTGATCAGCTTGGTGTTGCACAGATCGGCGGTGAACTCCTCACCAGCCTCGCAACTGCCGGTGAACGTATCGCCGTCGGCCTTCTGCATGACGGTGGTGTCGCCAGAGCGGTACGGCTGGTAGGGGTTCGCTGCGGTCGGGGGTGTCGTGCCGAGCGCGGGTCCGGCGAAGGACGCGCTCTCCGGCCAGACGCCGGTGTCGACTACGCCGACTACGACTCCCTTGCCGGCTGACGACGTACCGCCGAGTGCGTTCCAGACTCCGGTCTTGCCGGACAGTTTGAGGAAGTCAGTCGACTTGCGGTCGTCCAGGGCGACGCGTAGCTGGTCGGGGACGACCGAAACCACGCCTGCTGTCTTGCTGAGCTCGTTGACCTGCTTGGAGGTCAGCGAGGCGGTAAAGGCGTTCAGTGCGGTCGAGTAGTCGCGAGAGACCTTGGCGCCGACGTGCGCCGCGACCTCTGCGTGCTTGGAGCCCAGGAAAGCGCGGTAGCGCTTGGCGTCGGTGCTGTTGACCTCCACCTTGCGACCGGCCGCAGGCTTGGTCGCCTTGAGACCGCTCACGCCACCTTGGTACGTCGCCACCGGCTTGTCGGTCAGTGTGACGACGTACCGGCCCGGTGCGAACGTCGGCAGCCCCAGTGAGGTGGCTGCCGATTCGGCCGGTGGTTGTGCGGAGCCTGGTGGAGCCACCAGGGCGGTGGTGATCAGCACGGCGCCGGCCAGCAGAGCAGCGCGGCGGCGCAGGTTCGGATGGTTCACGTGATGCCTCCACGAAAGGCGCGGGCGGGACGCCGAAGAGCCTGCCAATCTGCCGCTGCCCGCACACTGTTTTGGCTTCAAGTAGCCGCTGGCGAAAACCTGCCATTCCCGTCGTCGGGATCCGGACAGGGTCGGGTATCCGACGGCTGCGACGCATTGACCTGTAGTTATGGAGCGTCTCTACTTAATCGCTATGCGATGGCTTGCGGTTGTCTTCGGGGTCCTCCTGGCCGGCATCACGGTGCCCGCGCAGGCCGCCAACATCCTGACCAATCCCGGGTTCGAGTCGGGGTCACTGAGCGGCTGGAGCTGCTCCGGCGGCTCGGTCGTCACCACTCCGGTCCGAACCGGTGGCTATGCACTCAACGGTGGGGTTACGAGTTCCGACTTCGCGCAGTGCAGTCAGACGGTGTCCGTGCAGCCCAGTACGTCGTACACGCTGTCGGCCTGGGTGCGTGGCACCTATGTCTATCTGGGTGTCACCGGCGGCACGTCCACCTGGACGCCATCCGCTGCGAACTTCTCCCAGCTGAGCCTCTCCTTTACTACCGGGGCAAGTCAGACGTCCGCACAGATCTATGTGCACGGCTGGTACGGCCAACCGGCGTACCAGGCCGATGACTTCAGCCTTGACGGCCCTGGCGGCACTCCGGGTGCTCCGAGCGCTCCTGGTACGCCGACAGTCACCGGTACGACGAACTCCGCCATCTCCCTGAGTTGGCCGGCAGCAACAGGCACAGTCACCGGCTACCGCGTGTATGAGGGCGCGAGCGTCGTACAGACCGTCACTGGTACGACGGCAACCGTCAGCGGACTCGTGGCGTGCAGCAGTCACACCTACTCGGTAGCGGCGTACAACAGCGTGGGTGAGTCGGCCAAGTCGGCGGCAACAACAGGTACGACGGGAGGCTGCACCAGCACGGGATTGCCGAAGCACGCGCTGATCGGCTACCTGCATGCGAGCTTCGCGAACGGATCCGGGTACGTGCGGATGGCCGACGTACCGGCCGAGTGGAACATCATCAATCTGGCCTTCGGAGAGCCCACGTCGGTCACCTCCGGCGACATCCGCTTCAACCGGTGCCCGGCGACAGAGTGCCCGAACGTGGAGAGCGATGCGGACTTCAGTGCCGCGATCCGGGCCAAGCAGGCGGCCGGGAAGAAGGTGCTGATCTCGATCGGCGGTGCGAACGGGCAGGTGCAGCTCACCACCACGGCGGCCCGGGACGCGTTCGTCAGCTCGGTCAGCGCGATCATCGACCGGTACGGGCTGGACGGGCTGGACATCGACTTCGAGGGACACTCGCTGTACCTGAACGCCGGTGACACCGACTTCCGCAACCCGACCACACCGGTGATCGTCAACCTGATCTCGGCGCTGAAGACGCTCAAGGCGAAGTACGGCGCGAAGTTCGTGCTGACGATGGCGCCGGAGACGTTCTTCGTACAGGTCGGGTACCAGTTCTACGGCGGTGCGGGCGGTGGCGACAACCGGACCGGGTCGTACCTGCCGGTGATTCACGCGATGCGGGACGCCCTGAGCGTGCTGCACGTCCAGGACTACAACTCGGGGCCTGTGATGGGGCTGGACAACCAGTACCACACCATGGGCGGCGCGGATTTCCACATCGCGATGACCGACATGGTCAAGGCCGGATTCCCGGTAGCGAACACCGGTCAGACGTTCCCTGGTCTACGGGACGACCAGATCGGGTTCGGCCTACCGGCTGCGGTCAGCGCCGGCAACGGCTACACCGCCCCGGCAGCCGTACATCAGGCGCTCGACTGCTTGGTGGAGGGGCAGAACTGCGGTGGCTACACGCTTCGCGGCGGCACGTCGTCGGCGTTCCGCGGGCTGATGACGTGGTCGATCAACTGGGACCGCTACTACAACTGGGAGTTCCAGAACAGCCACGCGCCGTACCTCGCGGCCCTGCCCTGAGACCGTCGATCCGCGGTGCCACAGCCCCGCGGATCACGGGCCTCGGCGGCCCGGTCCGTGCCCCAGCCCCCGCGGACCGGGCCGAAGCCTGTGGATTACCGATCCCGCTTTATGGGTTTGCGCTGGTATGAAGGAGGCATGACAGCGTCAACGACCCGCCCGGTGATCCTCACCGTGGACGACGACCCCGGCGTTTCCCGGTCGATCGCCCGTGACCTCCGCCGCCGATACGGCGAGGAGCACCGCATCGTCCGGGCGGAGAACCCGGCCCAGGCGCTGGACGCCCTGAAGGAGCTGAAGCTCCGCGGCGAACCGGTCGCCCTGCTGCTGGCCGACTACCGGATGCCCCAGATGTCCGGCATCGAGTTCCTCGAGGCCGCGATGGACCTGTTCCCGCTCGCCCGCCGCGTGCTGCTGACGGCGTACGCCGACACCGACGCGGCGATCCAGGCGATCAACGTGGTCGACCTCGACCACTACCTGCTCAAGCCGTGGAACCCGCCGGAGGAGAAGCTCTACCCGGTGGTCGACGCGATGCTCGACCTGTGGAAGGAGACCCCGGAGCCGTCCACGGACGAGACGAAGGTGATCGGCCACCGCTGGTCCGCGCCGTCGTTCGCGGCCCGTGACTTCCTGGCGCGGAACGCGGTGCCGTACCGCTGGTTCAGCGTCGACGACGACGAGAGCCAGCGGCTGCTCGCCGCGGCCGGCATCGACGGGTCCACCCTGCCGGTGGTGATCACCGCGGACGGGACGGTGATGGTCGCGCCGAGCGAGGCGGAGCTGGCCGACAAGGTCGGGCTGTTGACCGCTCCCACCCAGGATTTCTACGACCTCGTCGTGGTCGGCGGAGGCCCGGCCGGGCTCGGCGCTGCGGTGTACGGCGCCAGCGAGGGACTGCGGACCGTCCTGGTCGAGCAGTTGGCGACCGGCGGCCAGGCCGGTCAGTCGAGCCGGATCGAGAACTACCTGGGCTTCCCGGACGGGGTGTCCGGGGCGCAGCTGACGGACCGGGCCCGGCGGCAGGCGGTGCGGTTCGGGGCCGAGCTGCTGACCGCTCGTCAGGTGGTGGGGCTGGAGACGCTCGGCAACGCGCGGCGGCTGATGTTCTCCGACGGCAGCGAGATCTCGTCGCACTCGGTGATCCTGGCGACCGGGGTGTCCTACCGGACCCTCGAGGCTCCGGGCGTCGACGACCTGTGCGGTCGCGGGATCTACTACGGCTCGGCGACGACCGAGGGTCCGGCCTGCGCCGGCCAGGAGGTCTACATCATCGGCGGGGCGAACTCCGCCGGCCAGGCCGCGGTCTATTTCTCCAGGCATGCCAAACGCGTGCATATGCTGGTCAGAGGACCATCGCTCACGGCGACGATGTCGTCGTACCTGATCGACCAGATCGACGGCATCGACAACATCGAGGTGCACACCTGCACGCAGGTCGTTTCCTGTAAGGGCTCGGAGCACCTCGAGGTGTTGACCCTGCTGGACAGCCAGACCGGCGAGAGCCGCGAGGTGAGCACGGAGTGGATGTTCGTGTTCATCGGAGCGGCGCCCCGCACGGACTGGCTGCCGACGGATCTGCACCGCGACGAGCGCGGCTTCGTGCTCACCGGACCGGACCTGCACGGCAAACCGCCGGGCTGGCCCCTGGACCGGGAGCCGTACCACCTGGAGACGAGCATGCCGGGCGTGTTCGCCGCCGGCGACGTCCGGGCCGAGTCGGTGAAGCGGGTCGCCTCCGCGGTCGGCGACGGAGCGATGGCCGTGACACTGGTGCACCGATACCTGGAGATGCTCTGATGACTGACCAAACCGTGGAGCCGCGGCGGCTGACTCCGGACGAGCTGCGCACGCTGTTTCTCTTCGAGAGCCTGACGGACGAGCAGTTGCAGTGGCTCGCCGGGGTCGGGTACGTCGAGTCCTGGCATGACGGGATCGTGTTCAACGAGGGAGACGAGGCGACCTGCTGCTACGTCCTGCTGTCCGGGGAGATCCGGCTCTGCAAGCTGTCGCACGGTGAGCTGGTCGAGATCAACCGGACCGGCCAGCGCGGGGTCTACTCCGGTGCGTTCAACGCCTTCTTCGGTGCCGCCGACCACAAGTCGTACACGGCGACGATGCAGGTGATCCAGCCGTCGGAGTTCTTCGTCATCGGCGCCGAGACCATGGCGACGATGATGAACACCTGGTTCCCGATGGCGGTGCACCTGATCGAGGGCTTCGTGATGGGCATGCGGCGGACCAACGAGACGCTCGGCGAGCGCGAGCGGTTGCTTGCCCTCGGCTCCTTGTCGGCCGGTCTCACGCACGAGCTGAACAACCCGGCCGCGGCGGCGGTTCGGGCGGCGGCGACCTTGCGGCAGCGGGTCTCCGGGATGCGGTCCAAGCTGGCGATGCTCGCCGACGGCACGCTGGACGCGACGAAGCTGCACCAGATCGTCGCGCTGCAGGACGACGCGGTCGAGCGGCTGGAGAAGAACAAGGACAAAGACGTCTCGCCGATGGAGTTGTCCGACGCCGAGGACACGTTGACCGATTGGCTCGACGACCACGACGTCCAGGCCAGCTGGGACGTCGCGCCGGTGCTGGCCGCGGCCGGCCTGGACGTGCCGTGGATGGAGGCGGTGCTGACCGCGGTCGGCCCGAAGTACCTCGAAGGTGCCGTGCGGTGGCTGATGTACACGATCGACACCGAGTCACTGATGAACGAGATCGACGACTCGGTCACGCGGATCTCGACGCTTGTCGGTGCCGCGAAGCAGTACTCCCAGATCGACAGAGCGCCGTACCAGACCGTCGATCTGCGCGAGCTGCTGAAGTCCACGCTGGTGATGATGTCGGGCAAACTGCAGGGCCTCGAAGTCGTGAAGGACTTCGATCCCGAGCTGCCGCCGATCCCGGCGTACGCCGCCGAGCTCAACCAGGTGTGGACGAACATCATCGACAACGCGGTCAGCGCGATGGGCGGCTCCGGCACGCTCACGATCCGGACCCAGAAGGACGGCGCGTACGCGGTCGTCGAGATCGGCGACACCGGTCCGGGCATCCCGGCGGAAATCCGGCGCCGCATCTTCGAGCCGTTCTTCACCACCAAGCCGATCGGCGAAGGCACGGGCCTGGGTCTCGACATCTCCTGGCGCATCGTGGTCAAGAAGCACCACGGCGACCTCCGCGTCGAATCCGAACCCGGCAACACCCGCTTCAAGGTCGTCCTCCCCCTGGACCCGGAGAAGGAACTGGAGTCCGACCCGGCGCTCCTTTCGTAGCTCAGCGCAACCAGTTGAGGATGGCGGTGAGAGCCTCGGGGTCGACGTGCTGCGCGGTTTGGTAGTCGGCCAGCGTCGAGGGCTCGGTGCCGGGGAAGAACAGGTGGTTGTCGGCCGCAGGATCTTGATGGTTGCGGTCGGGAGGGCTTCCCGCCAGGCGGGGAGGTCGTCGGCGACCGTCACCTGGTAGTCGCGGCCGCCCTGGAGGACGAGGATCGGTACGTCGAGCTTCGCGGCTGTGGCGACGGCGTCGTACTCGCGGAGGTCGAGCCAGTACGACCCCGGCATGCCGAATGGGAGGTCCGCGGGTGGGGTGTCCGGTGAGAGGTCCGGGCTGTCGACGACGGCGGCCTGGCGTTCGAACAGCTCGATCGTCCCCGGTGGAACGGCTTCCGGGTTCGTGGTGCTGAGGTAGGTCATCACGCGGACGGCGGCGTGGTGCATGGGCTGGGTGTCGCCGGCCATGATGACGAGTCCTGCTACCAGCGGTTCCTCGGCCGCGATCTTCGGTGCGACCTTGCCGCCCATGCTGTGGCCGATCAGGAAGACCTGATCGACGTACTGCTTCAGCGTGTGTACGGCGGCGATCGCATGCGGGACGTACTCCGCCGTCATGGTGAAGCCCGGTTCGGCCATCGCCTCGGGCCGGTTGGCGGTGAGCTTGTCGAAGCGCAGCCGTTGGAGCTGCTCGGGCATCCGGTCCGGTTGCGCGTCGTGCATGCGCTGCGCGGCGGGCGTGAGCTGACGACGAGCGAGCTGGGTGAGCGGATCCAGGATGTCTCGAAGGCGACGCTGTACCGGCATGTCGAACTGCTGGCCGAGGGCGGGATCCTCGAGGTCGCCGAGGAGCGGCGGGTGCGCGGTGCGGTCGAGCGGCGGTTCCGGCTGCGGCAGGAGCGGGCGTCGATCAGTGCTGAGCAGGTGGAGCAGCTCACCGTGGATGATCACCGGCGTGGGTTCGCTGCCGCGATGGCTGCGCTGGTGGCCGAGTTCAACGCGTATCTGGATCACGAGGATGCTGACCCGGTCGGCGATCTCGTCGGGTATCGGCAGCACGGAGTTTGGTTGAGCCGGGACGAGCTGGAGCAGCTGATCGAGGGGATGCGAGCGGCGATCCTCCCGGTCCTCACCAACGAGGCCACGCCTGAGCGGAAGCGTTATCTGCTCAGTCCGATCCTGTTCCCCGTCGAGGACTAGTCACATTTCCTCGCGTGGATCCGTCAACTGGACGTACCCGAAACGACGAGGAGACGATCATGCAGTCGAGTGTCGTGCGGTTTCACACCTACGTCGTGGAGCCCAAGAATCTCGAAGAGTTTCTCACCCGCCGTGCCGCGGTGATCGACCTGATCCGCGCCGCTCACCCGGGCCTGATCGCGACCAGGCTGGTTCGGCTCGAGGATGACAGCTACACGGACACGTGGCAGTGGGAGTCGATGGCGGCGATGGCCGCGGCGTTCCCGATGGCGAAGAGCCCCGAGGCGGCCGCAGCCTGGTCCCTGACCTCCGACTCCTCAGCCGTGAACGGCGAGGTCGTCGCCGACCGCTGACACCAGGGCGCAGGTCGCGGGTGGAAGTGGCGGGCGATGGAGATCAGGGGATTGGCTGGGTGGCTTCCAGGTCGGCGATGGCTGCTCGGGCTGCGGTGGTGAAAGACCAGAAGAGTCGCAGGGTGGTGTTCTTGCGGTCCGCCCGGGTGTTGATGCGGAACATCGCCCGACGCAGCGGGGTCGTGAGCTCGAGTTGGGCGCCGACGCCGAGGAGTGTGCGGTTGGCGATGTTGAGGGGCTCGTCGCCGTTGAGGTCAGGGACGGAGTCGGCGTCGATGGCGCGGATGCGGGCTGCGGTGAGTCTGGTCAGGAGATGGGACTTGAAGGTGGTGTTGAGGCCGCCGACGAGGACCGCTTGGGTGCCGTTCGGTAGTTCGGCCTCGGACGTCGTGCAGCCGTGGAGGCCGACAGCGTTGAGGGAACCCGCGGCGAGGGCTCGTGCGACATGGTCGTCGCAGCCGGTGGACGTGACGTGGAGTTCGCTGTTGCCGGAGTCACGCAGGCCCTCGAACATCCAGTAGTCGTGGAGCGGCCCGTCAGCCGGGGTCGGGATGAGGTCGGCCGGGTGGTAGCCGGCGATCGCCAGGCACAGCTCCGACGTACCGGCCTCGATGCCACCGCCATGCGGGGCCAGGATCGTGGTGCGCTGGACGGCAGACTGCTCGGTCAGGTCATCGTCGAACCACTCGTGCCGCCGAAACCTCCGCGCGTAGTCGACGCCCTCGGTCAGCCCGGGGTCGGCGTACAAGTCGGTGTTGGACGCAAACTTTCGCGATGTCCCCACGCCGATCTCCCTCCCGCCCACTCTGAACTTAGCGCGGCGATGCGTACCTAAGAACAGACATCCCTGGTGTTAGGTGTGTCAAGCGGCGGTGGTTGTGGTGCGGTGGGCCCAGGCGGTGTCGGGGTTGTAGAGGGTTCGGGTTTTGAGGCAGCCGTGGAGGATGCCGACGAGTCGGTTGGCGATTTGGCGTAGGGCGGCGTGGTGGCCGAGGCCGCGGCTGCGGAGTTGGTCGTAGTAGGCGCGGACGTGGGGGTCGTGCAGGGTGGCGGCGGAGGCTTGTAGGTCGAGGGCGTTGACGAGCCGGTTGTTGTGGATGAACCGGGCGTGGACTGTTTTGGTTTTGCCGGATTGGCGGGTGATGGGTGCGGTGCCGGCGTAGTTCTTGCGGGCTTTGGAGTCGTGGTAGCGGCCGGGGGCGTCGCCGAATTCTGCGAGTGCCCGGGCGCCGAGGATCTTCCCGAGGCCGGGCTGGCTGCGGTAGATCTCAACGTCCGGGTGCCGGCCAAAATAGGCCTCCACTCCGTCCTGCAGGGCTGGTATCTGGGTGTTCAGGGTCTGCAGGATGGCGATCGTGGAGCGCACCGTGGCGGCGTAGGCGTCGGTGACCAGATCGGGCAGCCCCAACTGTTCGGTGCGCAACGCGGCCTGGATCGCGGCCGCCCGGGCCGGAACATCACCGCGCCGGGCGGCGGTCTTCAACGCCGCCGTGATCTGGGCGATGGTGAGCCTCCTGGCGGCCGCCGGGGTGGGCGCCTTGGCCAGCAGCGCCAGCACGTCGGGGCTGGTCAACGTCAACGTGCCCAGCTGGTATGCGGCCAGCGCGGCCGGGAAGTAGTCCCGCAGCGCCGACCGCAACCGCAGCATGTGCCGGGTCCGTTCCTGGACCAGTCCCTGATGCGCCCGGGTCAGCACCTTGACGCCGTCCGCGACCTGCGAGTCGGGCTCGATCACGCGGAGCTGGTGGCGCCGGGTGCGGACCATGTCGGCGAGGGTGTGCGCGTCGGTCTTGTCGTCCTTGGCGCCCGAGATCGAGATGACCTCCCGATGCCGCGCGGCCTGCTTCGGGTTCACCCCGAACACCTGATACCCGGCCGCGATCAACGCACCAACCCAGGGCCCCCGATCGGTCTCAATCCCGACCACGACCTGCTCCGGACCCTCAGCATCTCCCAGGAATTCCGCCACCAACTCGTGGAGTTTCACCATCCCGGCGATCCCGTCACCAACCCGTGCACGCGCCAGGACCCGGCCCTGGTCGTCCTCGACCTCGAGGTCATGATGGCCTTCGGCCCAGTCATCACCAACGAACAACACGATCCACTTGTCCCCTCACGCACTCGATGAGTGTCAGCAGCAGCCGGCAGGAGACCCCGGCGCCCTAATGGATCAGTGCTCACACCAACCAGCAGTGGGCACGACATCCCATCAGCCATTCACGTCTCCCGACCACCGGCAAGGGCACGCTCTGTCCACAGGGCTCCAAGCCCAGGAGGTAGGAGTGCTCACTTGCCAGCGGCTACCAGACACCGAGTCTGCCAGCGACCGACCCGATAACACCCATTAGGAGGTGGTCCGGTTTCTGGACGCAGGGCTGGGGGACTCACGCTCAGCCGGGGGCATACGTAGACGACTACGTCCTGTTCTTAGGTACGGCGATCAGCGGAGAGCGGTGCCGTGGGTGTGGGACAGGAGGTGGAGGTCGTCGCGGGTGGGGAGGGATTCCCAGTCGCCGAGGGCGGTGACGCAGAAGGCGCCGGAGGTGGTGGCGCGGTCGAGGCGGGCTTCGGGGGCGAGGTTGTCGAGGGTGGCGGAGAGGTAGCCGGAGACGAAGGCGTCGCCGGCGCCGATGCTGTCGACGACGGTGACCGGGAGGGCGGGGCGGTGGATGGTGCCGTCGGACGAGTGGGCCCAGGCGCCCTTGCCGCCGGCGGTGACGACGACCTGGTCGACGGTGCTGTGGGCCAGGAGGTCGGCAACCGGGTCGGCGGCATCGGTCAGGAGGTCGAGCTCGTCGTCGGAGGCGAAGACGGTCTGGACATGGAGGAGGAGCTCGCGGAGAGCGGCCGCGGCGTCGGGGCGGGACCACAGTCGAGCGCGGTAGTTGACGTCGAGGGAGACCTGCACGCCTGCGGCGAAAGCTGTGCGTACGGCGGACAGCGTCGCGGCGCGGGCGGTGTCCGAGAGAGCCGGGGTGATGCCGGTGACGTGGAGCAGGCGTGGTTGCGTTGCGTCGATCGCGGCGACGCACTCGTCCACGGTGAGGGTCGATCCGGCCGAACCGCGGCGGTGGTAGCTGACCCGGGTGATGTCGTGTGACGGTTGGTCGAACGCGATGAACCCGGTGAACGACTCGTCCGAGAACCGCAGCCGGCTGGTGTCGACGCCCTCGGCGCGCAACGTTCGCTGGATCAGGCGGCCGGGCTCATCGTTGCCCACGGCACCTACCCAGGTGGCCTGGTGTCCGAGCCTGGACAGGCCGATGGCGACGTTGGTCTCCGAGCCGGCGATCGACAGGTGTGCGTCACCGCCGAGCCGCATCGGGCGGGCGGTGCGCAACGAGACCATGGTCTCGCCGAGGGTGAGCAGGTCGGTCATCGAGGAGCTCCGGGAGGTGATGATTCGGGAGTTAGACGCCAAGCGTGGTGCGGAAGGTGGCGGCTCGGGCGGCCAGGTCGGACTGCGATCCGCCGGTGCCCGCATCGCCCTGAAGCGGAGAGCCGACGCCGACAGCGAGAGCCCCCGCGGCCAGGTACTCCGGGGCGGTCGCCGCATCGACACCGCCGACGGCGATGAGGGGTGCGTCGGGAAGCGGAGCGCGCAGCTCGCGGAAGTAGCCCGGGCCATAGACCTTCGCCGGGAAGATCTTCACCGCGGTCGCGCCCAGGTCGAGGGCAGCGACGACCTCGGTTGGGGTGAGGGCACCGCACAGCAGCGGGAGCCCGAGCTCGACGCTGCGCCGGGCGCCCCGGGTGATGGCAGGGGTGACGACGAAGCCGGCGCGGGCGGCGGCGACCTCGTCGGCCTGGGCGGCGGTGATGACGGTGCCGGCGCCGATCAGGATGCTCGGGTCGTACTCCGAGCGGGCCTTGGCGATCGCGTCCACCGCGCCGGGCGTGGTGAGGGACACCTCGAGAGCGGTGATCCCGGCCTCGACCAGGGTGTGGATGCACTCCAGAGCGCGATCGGCTCCGTCGGCGCGGATGATGGCGAGCATCTTGCGGTCGCGGAGTTCGGCAAGCAGATCCATGGTTCCCAACCTATTTGATCGACTAGACATAGGACGTCCGATGAGCTCTGGCTCAAGACGCCGGATTGTGGCTAAATTACTAACTGAACAACCGCCCCGTTGTTTACTTTCAGGAGGCATCCGCCCATGCCCAAACGACTCGCCCGCGGACGCCGTACGTGCAGTTCAGTGAGGACGACGGGAAGACCTGGAGCAAAGCCAACAACATCGGTGACCAGATCGACGATCCGGCCTGGGGCTGGTACGCGACCGGGCCGGTGCACGGCATCCAGCTGACCCGCGGTACGCACGCCGGCCGGTTGGTGGCGGGGACCAACTACGACAACGGAGCCGGTCTGAACGCGGGCCAGCTCGTCTACAGCGACGACCACGGCGAGACCTGGCACAAGGGTGCGACCGATCTGCGCTCGGACGCAACGCCTCAGGAGATCAGCGTGGTCGAGAAGGTTGACGGCGGCATCTATGCCGGTGCCCGCAACAACGCCGGCAGCGCTGGAGACAGCCGGATGTTTGCGGTCAGCAACGACGGCGGTCAGACGTACGTGGCGCCCTACGCAACGATCGCCGGTCTGACCACACCGACGGTGCAGGGATCGTTCCAACGGCTGCGGGCGGTCGATCAAGGCGACAAGTACAACCGGATCCTGTTCGCTGCCCCCGCCGATCCGGAACGGCGCCGGTACATGACGATCCGGTCCAGCTTCGACGAAGGCAAGACCTGGCAGTCCGTTGCCGATGGCACCCGGATCACCAGCGACTGGTCCGGCTACTCCGACATGGCCATCCTCGACACCGGCGAGATCGGGCTGCTGTACGAAGGTGGCTCGGTCGACGCCCGGGATCAGATCCGCTTCGCTCGCTTCACCGAGACCGACATCGGCCACCCCGACGCACCTCTCGGTACGACGACGCCCGACGTCTCCGGCTACGGCAACAACAGCTACCTCCGCGGCGGGACGACGTCGGTCGCCGGGAAGTTCGGCCAGGCGCGCGACCTCGACGGAACCGATGACGCGATCCAGTTGCCGTTCGCCGAGTCGCTCGCGGTCGGCGCGGGTGACTTCACCGCGATGGCGTGGATCAAGTACGGCGCGAGTACGGCGAACCAGGCGATCTTCTGGGGTTACGGGATCAACGAGTTCTCGCAGTTCTGGCTGCGCGCCGAGCCGGGTGACAGCCGGATCCGCGGTCTGATCACGACCGGCGGAAGCACTGCCGCCGTCGCGACGACCAAGGCCTACAACGACAACGCCTGGCACCACGTCGCCCTGCAGCGTAAGGCCGGCACGCTGTCGATCTGGGTCGACGGAATCCAGGCGGCCGGCGTCACCGCGCCGGCCGGATCGGTGAGCCCGGGCCGTCCGTTCAAGATGTACGTCGGCCAACGGTTGGACGGCGCGCATCACTTCGACGGGTCGATGGACGAGGTCCGCCTCTACAAGCGGGCGCTCACGTCGACCGAGCTCAACAGCATCCGCACCACGAACAGCACGACGGTGCCGAACGTCGTACTCGACCTGCCGCTCGGGTGACATCACACTGACCTGGCGGAGAAGGTCAGCCGCCAGGTCAGTTCACCGTTGGCGGGAACCACCGCGGCATCGTCCGGACCCGCCTCGGCAAGGTCGAACACCCGGCCGAGCATCGGCTCCACCCCGAGACTCCGGTACGGCGCTTCGTCCGGGAAGCCACCCAGATTGCGCCAGAACGCCGTGGATACTGGTTGCCCAGGGCAACTCAACGTCAAGGTGAGCTCGGCCCCACGGTCCCGGACCGAAACGGTCGGGCAGTCGACCAAGACCCCGCCGACCGCGGTCCCGTCGGACGGCCCGTAGGTGGTCAGGTCGAGTGGGGTCGGCCACGGGGTGGCGACCCAAGGTGCGTCGTCAGGCCAGGTCCAGGGCAACAACGGAGCGGCCTCCGGGTAGAGCCGGCAGACGGTCCCACCAGGCACCGAGAGGGTGGTGCCGACAGCGCAGTCGAGAAGAGCGTGCGCGGCCCAGATGAAACGGAAACCGGCCGGAGCCTGCAGCCGATAGTCGACGGTGACGGTGTCCGTGCCGGGGGTGAAGGCCCGAGTCAGGATCGCGTCGTCGTAGGTGACCGTGGTATCCCAGGGCTGGTTCCACAGGCCGCCGTGGTCAGGTGTGCCACGCACTGTGGGGAAGCACTCGTCGAGACCGCCGGCGTCGATGAAGGTCGCGAGGCCGGCACGTGGTCCGGCGAGCAAGCCAGGTCCGGCCCATAGCCATTCACGGCCGGCCAGCCACAGGGACGTCCATCGACCCCCGTCAATCGGGTCGATGGTCACTACACGGCCGGCTGCGGCTTGCTCGGTCACCATTCGGCGAAGGAGCCGTCTTCGTGGGTCCAGACCGGGTTGCGCCAGGCATGACCAGTCTTGTCGGCGGCGCGGACGGCGGCCTCGTCGACCGTGATTCCCAAGCCAGGCAGGGGATTCCACTCGGCATGGCCGTCGACCCAGGCGAACGGCGCCGGGTCTGCGACGTACGACGTGAGGTCGCTGGTCAGGTTGTAATGGATGCCCCGGCTCTGCTCCTGGATCAGGAAGTTCGGCGTCGCGAACGACACCTGCAGACTCGCCGCCAGCGAGATCGGCCCGAGCGGACAGTGCGGCGCCAGCATCGCGCCGTGCGTGTCAGCCAGTACGGCGATCCGCCGCAGCTCGGAGATCCCGCCCGCATGGGACACGTCGGGCTGGACGACCGCGACGCCGGCGTCGAGCGGCGCCACGAATTCGGTGCGGTGGTAGAGCCGCTCGCCGAGCGCGACCGGAACCGTCGAGGTGCTGACGACTTCCGCCAGGTGGGTCATGTGCTCGGGCAGCACCGGCTCTTCGACGAAGAACGGCTGCAGGTCCTCGACGGCGTGCAGGATCCGGCGTGCGCCGGCTACTCCGACCCGGCCATGCAGGTCGATGGCCACGTCGCGGTCGTTGCCGAGGGCCTCCCGGGCGGCGGCCAGCCGGGCGACGATGTCGTTGATCTCGGCAAGAGACGGCGACGGCTGGATCCGGCCGCTGCCGTTCATCTTCACCGCGGTCATCCCGGCGGCGACCTGTTCCGCGACGGCGTCCCCGACCTCGGACGGCTCGTCGCCACCCACCCACGAGTACACGCGCACCCGGTCGCGGACCCGTCCACCGAGCAGTGCCGCGACGGGAGCGCCGTACACCTTGCCGGCGATGTCCCACAGCGCGTGGTCCAGCCCGGCGACGGCACTACTCAGCACCGGACCGCCGCGGTAGAAGCCGCCCTTGGTCAGGACCTGCCAGTGCCGCTCGATCTGCAACGGATCCTGGCCGATCAGGTACTCCGACAGGACGTCGATCGCGGTCCGGACGAGCTCGGCCCGTCCTTCGACCACGGGCTCGCCCCAGCCGACGACGCCGTCGCTCGTCTCGATCCGGCAGAACAGCCAGCGCGGTGGGACCAGGAATGTCTCGATCCGCTCGATCTTCACCGGCGCCGTCCACGGGAGGAACCGCGCACCTCGGTGAGGTCCTCCGCGGCCTTGGCCAGCAGCTCCCGCATCGCCTGCTCGGCAGCGACGGAGTCGTGCGCCCGGATGGCGTCGAGCACGCGGCGGTGGCTCGGTATCGGGTCGTCCGACGGCTTCACCTTGTGCACCAGCCGGTCGCGATCGGCGAGCCCGGTCTCCATGATCACTTCCATCTTCGTCAGCAGTTCGTTGCCCGTTGCCGCCAGCAACGCCCGGTGGAACGCGAGGTCCGCGGCCGCCGCGGCGAGGTTGTCACCGGCGGACTCCATCGCTGCGAGCGCCTCGTCGAGTGCCGCGAGGTCTGCGTCGTCGGATCGCAGCGCGGCCAGCCGGGCGGCGGCCGGTTCGACGATCCCGCGCACCTCGTGCAGCTCCTCGAGCAACTCGGGCCGGGCGTCGGCGTCCTTGAAGTGCCAGCGGATCATGTCCGCGTCGAGCAGGTTCCAGTCCGAGCGCGGGCGGACGAACGTGCCGCGCTTCTGTCGCGCGTCGACCAGGCCTTTCGCGGTCAGGACCTTCAACGCCTCCCGGACCGCGGTCAGGCTGACCCCGAGGTCGGACTGCAGCTCGGTCACGTTGATGGTCGCGCCTTCTGGGATCTGCCCGGACAAGATGCGCTCGGCCATCACCTCCACGATCTGCCCGTGCAGCCCTCGCGACACCCCGCGCTGAATCCCCGTCACACCGTTCTCCCTCATGCAGAGTCCTTCGCCGCGGACCATCCGCCGTCGACCACCAGGCTGGCGGCGGTCACGTACGACGCCTCCGCCGACAACAAGAACGCGACCACCTGAGCCACCTCGTCCGGCTGCCCGAGTCGCCCGATCGCCGTCGCCCGTGCACTCTGCTCCCGGCCCTCGGCGTCGACGCGGTCCCACATCGCGGTCTCGATCGGACCCGGAAGCACGGTGTTCACCCGGATCGAGCCGCCGTACTCGACGGCCAGCTGGCGGCCGAGGGCGACCAGCGCGCCCTTCGTCGCCGCGTACGCCGGATGCCCGGGCAGGCCCGCGAGAGCGTGCACCGACGACATCAGTACGACGGATCCCGCGGCGGCCGCCAGGTCGTCGTACAGCGCCTGGAACCCGAGGAACGCGGCGGTCAGGTTGACGTCGAGCTGTCGTTGCCAGGACAGCGGCGACAGCTCGTGGGCGGGCTTCACGTCGGCGAAGCCCGCGTTGCTGACGAGTCCGTCGATCGGGCCGAGCTCGTCGCGACCGCGGGACCGCACCTCGGCCCAGGTGTCCGGTGCCGAGACATCACCCAGTACGGCGATCGCCCGGCCGGGGACCTCCTTGGACGGCTGGACGTCGACCTGCACCACCGAGGCGCCCTCGGTCAGGAACCGCTCCACACAGGCAGCACCGATTCCCGACGCCGCGCCGGTCACCACGATCACCCGCCCACCCAGCCGCACCCGCCACTCCTCCCACGCCGACTCCCACCCAAGCACGTGCGGCGGAGCGTTCCAACGATGAACGAGGCACCAGTTGACCGTGACGTCGCTGTCGCGTCAAGCTATTTGCTCGTAATTTACGAATTAATATTGACACCTGGGGCCGCTCGCCGCAAGATCGTCGGCAACAAGGACCACTCACTCGACTGGCATGACCGTCGAGGCGATCTCAGGAGTTGGCATGACGGGTCTGGCAGCAGATCGGCGGACTTTCCTCAAGGGACTCGGCGCGCTCGGGGCGGTTGCCCTGGTGCCCGGGTGCGCGACCTCGACGAAGAGTCCCGGCAGCGGTAGCGCGGCGACTGGTGAGCTCGCGCTGCAGTCGAACCTCTCCAGCGAGCAGGCCAAGGCCGCGATGGAGAAGCTCGTTGCTGCGTACAACAAAACCGGCGGGTCCCAGGTCAAGCTGAACACGGTCGCGTCGGAGATCTTCCGGACCCAGCTGCCGACGTACCTGACCTCGGCGAACCCGCCGGACGTCTACACCTGGTACGCCGGCTCCGTCGCGGACTCGTACGCGAAGAAGGACCTACTGCTCGACGTGACGAGCGTGTGGGACGGCATGACGAACTACCCGAAGTCGATGCAGACGCTGTCCACCAGCAGCGCCGGGCAGAAGATCTTCGTGCCGACCAGCTACTACTGGTGGGGCATGTTCTATCGCAAGTCGAACTTCGCCAAGTGGGGCGTGACGCCGCCGAAGACCTGGGACGAGTTCCTGGCCGTCTGCAAGACCATCCAGAGCAAGGGCATCCCGCCGATCGGGATCGGTCTCGGCGACACCCCGTGGGTCGCGTCGGCGTGGTTCGACTACCTGAACATCCGGATCAACGGTGCGCCGTTCCACCGCCAGCTGCTCGCCGGCGAGGGCCGCTTCGACGACCCGAAGGTGAAGGCGGTCTTCACGAAGTGGCGCGAGGCGCTGCCGTACTTCGACCCGAAGGGCAAGTCGTTCCCGTTCCAGGAGGCGACGTCGGCGCTGCTGGCCGGTAAGACCGGGATGTTCCTGATCGGCACGTTCTTCGCCGACTCGGCACCGAAGGACGCGCTGGACGACATCGACTTCTTCCAGTTCCCGATCATCGACCCCGCCGTGCCGGTTGCTGAGGAAGCGCCGACGGACGGGTACTTCGCGTCGAAGAAGGCGAAGGATCCCGACGGCGTGAAGAAGTTCATGACCTGGCTGGCGACGCCCGAGGCGCAGGAGATCTACGTACAGAGCTCGTCCGGTACGGCGATCCCCGCGAACCCGGACGGGAAGTCGGCCGACACCCCGCTGGTGAACAAGGGCAAGGCGATGATCGAGAGCGCGGCCGAACTGACCCAGTTCTTCAACCGCGACTCCAGCGACGCCCTCCAGCCGACGGCCGACGCCGCCCTCACCAAGTTCCTCGACAAGCCGGACCAGATCGACCAGATCCTCAAGGACTGGCAAGCCGCCGCAGAAAAGGTCTTCAACGCGTGACTTCCACCTTGACAGAGACGGCTCCCGGCCGGTCCGCACCACGGGCCGGCGGGGGTGCGTCCCGCCGTACCAAGAACTCCGGGCCGCGCCGGGTGTCGCCGCTGATCCTGGCGTTTGTGCTCGTGCCGTTCCTGATCGAGGCCGTGTGGGTGTTCTGGCCGGCGATGCAGGGGTTCTGGTTGTCGCTGACGAGTTGGGACGGGTTGTCGGCGCCTCGGTTCGTTGGATTCGGCAACTTTGGCGACATGGTGTCGGATCCGATCTTCCGGACCGCGCTGAAGAACACGGCGATCTGGCTGGTGTTGTTCGGTGGGCTGAGTGTGGTCGGCGGGTTCGGGATGGCGCTGCTGTTGCAGAAGGAGCGCCGTGGCGTCGGTATCTACCGGGCCGCGCTGTTCACCCCGGTGGTGTTCTCGCTGGTCGTCACCGCGCTGATCTGGCGGGTGTTCTACCAGCCGGATGGACTTGTCGACACGGTGTTCCGATCCGTTGGCCTGGGCAACTTCATCCGGCCGTGGCTCGCCGATCCCGACACCGCCCTGTACGCCGTCATCGTGCCGGCGCTGTGGCGCCAGATCGGGTACGTGATGGTGCTGTACCTGGCCGGTCTGAAGGCCGTCGACCCGGCGCTGTACGAAGCCGCGAAGGTGGACGGCGCCTCGGCCTGGCAGCGGACCAGATACGTCACGATCCCGCAGCTCAAGGGCGTGAACTCCGTCGTGTTGTCGGTGATCGTGATCGACTCGCTGCGGTCCTTCGACATCGTCTGGTCGATGACGAGGGGCGGTCCGTACCACTCGTCGGAGCTGCTCAGCACCTACATGTACTCGACCGCGTTCCAATCCACCCAGCTGGGCTACGCGTCCGCGCTGGCCGTGGTGATCTTCCTGCTCGCTCTCGCCGTGATCCTCGGCTACCTGATCCGCGCCTTCCGGGAGGAATCGTGAACCGGCTCAAGACGTCGGGCTACCACCTGACGATGGGGCTCGTCTCGTTCCTGTGGATCGCGCCGATCCTGTGGGTGATCGTGATCTCGTTCCGCAGCTTCGACGACGTCGCCGCGAACGGGCTCGGGTCGTTGCCGCACTCGTTCACGTTCTCGACGTACAAGTCGGCGTGGGAGGACGCGGACGAGTTCCGGGCACTGATCAACAGCCTGCTGGTGACGATTCCGGCGGTGCTCCTGAGTCTCGGGCTGGCGTCGATCGCGGCGTACGGGCTGGCGCGGTACAACATCCCGTTCCGGCGGACGGTGTTGCTGCTCATGCTGATGGGGAACCTGCTGCCGCCACAGATCCTGCTGATCCCGATCTCGCGGTTCGTGGAACTGATCGGGTACTACGACACGCTCATCGCACTCATCGCCGTGCATGTCGGGTTCGGGCTCGGGTTCTACACGTTCGTACTGCACGGGTTCATGCGGGATCTGCCGCGGGAGATCCAGGAGGCGGCGACGATCGACGGTGCCGGTCCGGGGAAGATCTACTCGGCCGTGATCCTGCCGCTGACCCGGCCGGCACTGGCCGCGCTCGGTGCGTTGTCGTTCACCTGGATCTTCAACGATCTGCTCTGGTCGATCACGGTGATCCGCTCCGGCGAGAAGATGCCGGTCACCCCGGCGTTGCTGGGTCTTCAGGGTCTCTTCGTCTCTTCGTGGAACGTGATCGCGGCCGGTACGGTCATTGCCGCTGTCCCCACGGTCGCCGTGTTCCTCCGCTTCCAGAAGCACTTCGTCGGCGGGCTGGCGATCGGAGCCGTCAAGTGAAGACGTGGACTCTCCGCGGCACCACCACGTCGTACGTCGTCGGTGTCCCGGACCACAACCAGTGGGCCCAGTTGGTTGCCTGGGGCCCGCACGCCGTCGCCGACGGCCCGTCCACCGTCGCGCCGGCCGGCACCGAACACTTCCTCCCACGAGCCGACGTAGAACCCCTCGAGTACGCCGTCCGCGGCGTCCGCTACGCGGCACCCGTGGACCTGGTCGTGAGCGGCCCCGACGGCGTGGGGGGGACGGGCCCGCCGGGAGGGCCCCCCCCCCCACGGGGAACCCGGGGGGGGGAGGGGGTGGGGCGGGGGGGGGGACAAAGCCAACGACAGCACAAA